>JBCCYT010000037.1:0-31392 GCA_039188975.1 Actinomycetota bacterium | reverse complement strand
TCGTCAGGTGCGGCGATCTCCATCTCGATCTCGCTCATGCGCCGTACTCCTCGCGATAGGCCTGGATACGTTCGACTAGGGGGTCGTCAAGCACCACGGTTCCATCGATGTCGCGACCATGGAGATGCTCAACGATGTCATTGAGGGTCACGATGGCGCGAGTCGGCATGTCGAAATCGAGAGCCACCTGGTCGAGCCCGGACAGATCACCGGTGCCTCGTTCTTGACGGTCGGCCGACACGATCAACCCGACAACCTCGACATCGGCATGGGCGTTCAGCATCGGCACCGTTTCTCGGATCGACGTGCCTGCGGTCGTGACGTCCTCGACGATCAGAATCCGGTCACCGTGGCTCGGCAGCGAACCGACGAGCACACCCCCCTCGCCGTGATCCTTCGCTTCCTTTCGATTGAAGAGATAGCCGACGTTTCGACCGCGGGCCGCGAGACCGATCGACGCCGTCGCGACGAGCGGGATGCCCTTGTAGGCGGGACCGAACAACACGTCGACGTCAGCAGGCCAGGTTTCGTCGATCGCCGCGGCGTAGAACTCGCCAAGGCGGGCCAGCTGCTCTCCATTCCGATAGCGGCCGGTGTTGATGAAGAATGGGGTCCGGCGACCCGACTTCGTCGTGAAGTCACCGAACGTCAACACGTCTGAGCGAACCATGAAGTCGATGAACGCGCGCTTGTACTCCTGCACGAGTGCAACCTAGCGGGCGATGGACATAGGGTCGTCCGCCGTGCGGATTGCGACCTGGAACATCAACTCGATCCGCACGCGCATCGAGCAGACCGTGGCCTGGGCAACGACCACGGACGTCGACGTTCTGTTGCTCCAAGAGACCAAGTGTGGCGATGCGAGCTTTCCCTTCGACCGGTTCACCGATGCCGGCTACGAGATCGCCCATCACGGAGTCAACCACTGGAACGGCGTTGCGATCGCCAGCCGGATCGGCCTGACCGATGTGCAGCGGGGTTTCACCGGCCCTCAGGCACCACCGTTCGATGAGCCTCGACTCATCGCCGCCACCTGCGGAGATGTTCGGGTGTGGTCGGTGTACGTGCCGAATGGACGAGAACTCGACGACCCGCACTACCTCTACAAGCTCGTCTGGCTCGAGCGGCTGCGAGCCGAGCTCCAGCTCACCGACGCACCGAACCGCCGATCGATCATCGCCGGCGACTTCAATGTGGCCCCGACCGACGACGACATCTACGACCCGAAACGGTGGCGGCGGCGAACCCACGCATCGCGCCCCGAACGAGACGGAATCCGACATCTCCTCGAGCTGGGATTGGTTGACCTCGCTCGCGACCGCCACCCCGAGACGCCCGAGTTCACCTGGTGGAACTACCGGCCGGGCCAGTTCGAAAAGGATGCCGGGCTCCGGATCGACCTGGCACTGTGCGCCGCGTCGATCGCGGCCACCGCGGCCACGATCTGGGTCGATCGAGATGCTCGGGCATACGAGCGGCCGTCGGACCACGCACCGCTGGTTCTCGACCTCTGAGCCACATTCTCTAGGGTTGACGACATGCCCCGCCTTTCACTCGTGCTCTTGCTCGCTGTCGTCCTTGCGTCGTGCAGCGCTTCGAGCGACGACACGTCGGCATCCTCCTCGATCACCCCAGTGCAAGCAGACGACACAGAGACCGCAACGACGCCGACCACCACGACAACGCCGACCACGACCACCACAGCCCTGGCGACCACAACCACAGCTCCAGCGACCGCAACCACAACCGACGCCCCTCGTGCGGCGGACGCCGTCTCCGCGCCAGAAGCGTCGACGGTCACCGACCTGCTCGCACTCGAACGTCCGATCGTCGCCGGTCATGCCGGCGGTGATCGGGCCTACCCGCACTCGACCATGTTCGGCTTTACCGAAGCTGCGCTGGCCGGCACCGACGTGCTCGAGATGGACGTGCAGCTCACCCTCGACGGCGTCGTCATCGTGCAGCACGACGACACGGTCGACGCCACGACAGAAACCACCGGACGGGTGCAAGACCTGACGCTGGAACAGATACAGGAACTCGACAACGCCTACTGGTGGAGCGAAGCCTGGCGCAGCCAGACCGAACCAGACGACGACTATGTCTGGCGAGGGGTGCGTACGGGTGCAGTCGAGCCCCCAAACGGTTACCGCGCCGACGACTTCAAGGTCGAGACCTTCGCAGCTGTCGCCACGGCCTTTCCCAACCATGTCCTCGACGTCGAGATCAAGGTGCCGAGTGGTACCGGCGGCGAACCCGACCTCGATGGCGCCATCGACGGCGCGCGTGCCCTTGCCGACGACATCGCCAGCCTCGGGCTCACCGACCGAGTGATCGTCACCTCGTTTTCCGTCGAGGTCATGACCGCATTCCGCGAAATCGCCCCCGACGTGGCGACCAGCCCGAGCGAGGCCGAGACCTTCGCCTGGTACCTCGGCACCGGCACGATCCATCCCAACGATGTGGTCGCCCAAGTGCCCCCCAGCTTCGGCGACATCGATGTGCTCGCCGCCGACATCGTCGAACGAGTCAAGGCCGAAGGCCTCGAGATGTGGGTCTGGCCCAACGACAGCGACACCCAAGAAAACGGCGACTTCTACGCCGAGGTCATCGCCCGCGGTGCCGACGGCATCATCGCCGGCCGGCCGGCCGAAGCCGTCGAGCGCTACCGCGCCGACGGGCTGATTCCCTAGCCAGAACAGAACGTTCGTGTCGGCTATTCGCCGATGTCTTCATTCCAGAGGGCGGGTTCGGCGGCGATGAACTCGGTCATCATCTCGACGCACTGCGGGTCATCCGCCCGAACCAACTCGACACCGCGAGCCTCGAGGTAGTCCTCGGCGCCCATGAACGTCTCGTTCTCACCGATCACGATCCGAGGAATGCCGTAGAGCAGCGCCGCGCCCGTGCACATGTCGCATGGAGACAGCGTCGTGTAGAGCGTGGCCCGCCGATACGCAGAGGCGGGGAGACGTCCGGCATTCTCCAGACAATCGGTTTCGCCGTGCAAGATCGCGCTGCCCTTTTGCACCCGACGGTTGTGACCACGACCGACGATTTCCCCATCGATCATCAACGAAGATCCGATCGGAATCCCACCTTCAGCTCGGCCGATACGGGCTTCATCGATCGCCGCGTCCAGACCTCGGCGGTCATCAGGAGAAAGCATCGGCATCAGAACTCGTAACTGCCGATGCCGTAGAAACCCGACGATGCCGTCTTCGGCAGTCCGAAGTTGTCGGCCAACCGACCGGGTGCGAACGCCGCCGGCGCGCCGCCGAGCACCGTCGCCCGTTGCAGCTCTCGCCGACCCTCGGTGTCGTTGACCATGGCATGCAGCGTGTTGCGCTCATCCCACAACACGACATCGCCGGGTGACCACCTCCAGCGACACGAGAACTGGACCTGTTCCTGCCAGGCGAACAGGTAGGACAGCAGCATCTGCGACTCGGGCCGCGACAGCTGCGGAATCCGCCTCGAGAACTGCTTGTGCACGAAGAGCGACGGGCGCCCCGTGACCGGATGGGCCCGCACGACCGGATGCTCGGCTTTCCGGTCGCCCTGGCCGCCGTCGTCGTGGATACACGTCAACGTCTGGAGAAAGTCCTGCAGTGCCGGCGACAACGAGTCATAGACCGCGTGGGAATTGATGAACATGGTGTCGCCGCCGTAGGCCGGACAATCGAGCATGTGCAGCAGTGCGATCGCAGGAGGCTCGGTCTTGAACGTCGCATCGGTGTGCCACAGATCGGCTTTCACCGTGTACAAGCTGTCGAGGCTGATGACCTCAGGAACGTCCTCCGCGACCGGCGTCAGGTACGGATGGGTGTCGAGTTCACCAAAGAGCGCGCCGATGTCTCGGAGTTCAGCGAGCGATGGCGAGAGGCCAGGCAACACGAGGACGAGATGATCCATCAGCGCCTTGTGCAGCTGGCTTGCCGCACCCTCGTCGATCGCGCCGACATCGAGGCCCCGCACCTCTGCGCCAAGAAGGCCAGCGATCGGACGGATATCGAGTTCGGCCATAGGTCCACCGTTCCTTTTCACCGGTACCAACGGCGATCATAGAAGCTGAGCGAGAAGTCCTACATTCCGCTCAAGGGGCCGCGAAATCATGCCGTAGATCGGCCCATGCATCTTGGGCGAAAGATCTGGTCGTTGCTCGCAGCAGCGGTCCTCGCAAGCGTGGTCGTCACCGTGCCGATGGCGACACCGGTTGCGGCTGCTGACGAGTGGATCAACACCGCTGACCGTGCCGCAGTGCTCGCAGCATGGGACACCGAGTTCAACCGCACCGAACCCGACATGGGGTTCACCGGAAACGTCGGCGCCTGCAACGCAGGGACGACCAGCCAGGCCTACCGCGACAGCGTGCTACAGCGCGTCAACTGGTATCGCCGAATGGCCGGACTCGCCACAGTCACCGAGAACGCCACCTTCAGCAACCACAATCAGCAGGCCGCCACGATGATGTCCGCTGAGGGGTCGCTTTCGCATGCGCCAGGCGCCGGCTGGGACTGCTACACCTCAGATGGCGCGTCCGCCGCCAGCAAGAGCAACCTCGCCCTGGGGCTCGCCGGTGTCGAAGCGATCGACGCGTACATGCAGGACTTCGGCGGCAGCAACACCAAGGTCGGTCACCGCCGCACCATTCTCTACCCGCAGGTCGAGGAGATGGGCACCGGCGACGTGCCGTTCGGCGTGTCGACGTGGGCGTCCAACACCCTCTACGTCTTCGATTCGAACCTCTGGAACGCGCGGCCCGACGTTCGAGAAGATCGCGACTTCGTTGCCTGGCCCCCATCGGGGTACGTCCCGGCCGAGGCCGTGTGGGGGCGCTGGTCCTTCTCCCTTGCCCGGGCGGACTTCTCCAACGCTTCCGTGTCGGTCGACGGTCCCGACGGCCCGATCCAGGTCCAAATCCTGGAACGGATCCAGTCGGGGGGGCTCATCGCCCCCGAAGCGGCGATCGTGTTCGCCGTCGACGGTGACACCAACTCTCGACTCTTCGCCACACCGACGAACGGCGACGAGTGCTACGACGTCAACGTGTCCGGGGTGACGATCGCCAACACGCTGCAGCCGACGTACTCCTACACCACCTGCCTGCTCGACCCGAATGCCGACGGCACTTCCAACCCGGCCCCGGCCCCGGCCCCGGCCCCGATCTTCGATCCCGCCACCGGCGACTCTGAGCTGTGCCCGAACTTCACCTACACCGGTTGGAACACACCGTGCTGGCGAGTCGGCTCAGCCAACAACCTGCCGTTCCCTGACGTCACTGCGTCATGGCAACTCGAGTCGGTCGCCTGGATGGTCGCCAACGGCATCACGCAAGGTATGACGCCGGACAGCTTCGACCCGAACGGCGTCGTGACCCGAGCCCAGGCCGCCACCTTCATCTGGCGAATGGCGGGTCAACCCGCAGCCCCGTCGGATGCACCGACGTTCAGCGACGTGCCCGCTGGGGCCTACTACGAGACTGCGGTTCGGTGGATGGCGTCAAAGGGGATCACCACCGGGACAAGCCCGAATCACTTCTCACCGAACGACCCGACCACGCGTGCGCAGCTGGTGGCCTTCCTGTGGCGACTGGTTGACGAACCCTCCATCGGCGACTTCGACCGCTTCAACGACGTGAGCGCCGGCTGGCAACGAGGCCCGGTCGCCTGGGCCGCAGAGATCGGTGTTACGACCGGTACCTCGCCGACCACCTTCGACCCGAACGGCGTGGTGACCCGTGGCCAGGCTGCCGCCTTCCTGGGCCGCCTGGCCGGAGCGCTCGTGAACCAATCGGCCAGCTGAGCCTCACCCGTGGAGCAGCTGGTGAACCATCAAGGCGGCGCGACTCGATAGCGGGTGCAAGGAGGTTGCTCCATGCACCCGCTATCAACGCTTCCACCGCCCCCGCCGCCTCAACTCGACCGCGGCTCGCGACGTCCTCAGCTTCTCCGTCGGCTGCACGTCGCCGCGCTGGGCGTCGCCATTCCGGCCGGCGTGCTACTCGGTGTCGAGGGAGCCGTCGGCGTGGTCGCGCTCTTCGTCGTGCTCGTCCCGCTCGAGAAGCTCTTTCGCCGCCACGACCAATCGATCAGGCGACCTGGACTTCGCACCGACCTGACGTACGCACTCGTCTCTCCAGCGCTGAACATCTTCGGCATCATCGCCGGGATCCTGGTTGCACTGATCGCAGTGCCGCTGTGGGCACCTGCGCTGTTGCTTCGGCCCTGGATCACGAGCCAACCGGCATGGCTGCTCGCACTCGAAGGCATCCTGCTTCTCGACCTTCTCATCTATTGGACCCACCGGCTGAGCCACGAGATCGGCTTCTTCTGGCGGTTTCACGCAGTGCACCACAGCTCCGAGAAGATGGATTGGATCTCCGGGATCCGCCAACACCCGTTCGATGGCGTGATCATCGCGGCGCCGGCCGTCGTGCTGGTTGCGGCGGGATTCCAGCTCGAGGTCATCGGCGGGGTCGCGATCGTGCAGACGATCCTCGGCCTCCTCGCCCACGCCAACGTTCGCTGGCGAGTCCGGCCGCTCTGGAAGGTCGTCATGACGCCGGAGTTTCATCACTGGCATCACGCCAACGAGCCCGAGTCGATCCACCGCAACTACTCGGTCGGCCTTCCGGTCTGGGACCTGTTGTGGGACACGTATTACATGCCCAACGACCGACGTCCCGTCACCTACGGCCACGACGAGGACATGCCCGGCCACTTGCCCGGTCAGCTGTGGTGGCCGTTTCGAATCGACACCCGGCAGCGCTACCCCTTCCCGCCTGCGGGGCGGCGCCGACTTCAGCGCATCGCTCGCACCTGGCCGTTTCGGCGGCGGCGAGTGGTGACCTTCTAACCAGGACGCGGCTTCTAACGTGACAGCAGTGAACGACCCGATCGCGACGGCCGGCGCAGCCCACGACGCCGATGACCTCGCCCTCGTGCAACGCATCGGTGAAGGCGACCGGCACGCGCTCGCGGTCTTGTACGACCGCCACAGCGGATGGTTGACCGTGCGACTCAGCCGTCGCTGCGGACAACCCGAACTCGTCGACACCGCGATGCAGGACACCTTTCTCGCAGTGTGGAAGCAGGCCGCGACCTACCGGCCAACCGGTGAGGTCGGAGCGTGGATCTGGACGATCGCCGTGCGACGGTTGATCGACCAGATGCGCAAGACCCCACCACCGCAGCCGGTCGCCGACATCGCACCGTTGCGGGACGTCATCATCGACGAGGTCCCGTTGGCGTTGGGCCACACCGAGTTGGGCCAGGCCTTCGGCCGGCTCGAGCCGGACCTCCAAGCCGTCTTGGCCGCGACGGCGCTGGATGGTCTGACCAACGCCGAAGCGGGAATCCTGCTGGGCATCCCCGCCGGCACCGTGAAGAGTCGCCTCGCCCGAGCGCGCCGGATTGTGCAGGAGATGCTCGCATGACCACCCCCGACAGCCCACTCGAAGATGCACTCTCACGCGCCGGCGAACGGCCCCGGTTCCTTGCCGGCCACGCGGCAGCTGACACCAACCGAGACCTCCATCGGATGGCGGCCAATTTCGCGGCCATCGAGGCTGAAATCGACGCGCCACGCCCGTCGAGACTCGCACGAGTACTGCGTCGGGTCGGCGTTGCGGAGACGACGGTTCCGTTGGTGACCGCGACACCGTCATTGCGGCGATCATGGATCGTTGCCGTTTTGATCGCCGTGTTGTTTGCGCTCAATGCGGCGGCGTCGAGTTCCGCCGATGGCGCCGAACGAATCGTGGGCTTTTTGACCGTCGCCCCACTCATCCCGCTCATGGGTGTGGCGCTGGCCTTCGGCCCTGGCGTCGACCCGACCCATGATGTTGCCGTCGCAGCGCCCGTCGACGGTTTTCGGCTGTTTCTCATCCGAGCGACGACGGTCGTTACGGCAAGCTGCGGTGTGCTCTGTGCGGTCGCGTTCTTCATGCCCGAGGGCGGCTGGTATCGGCTCGCCTGGCTGTTGCCGTCGTTGGCAACGACGACCGTTGCGCTCGCCCTCTCGACCCGCCTCGGTGCTCGACGAGGAGCCGGAGTCGCCGCCATCGGCTGGCTGCTCCTGACGTTGGTCATGGTGGACAACACGAGTACGACAGCGACCTTTGGGGCCATCGCGCAGCTGCTGTCGGCGGCGACTGCAGTCATCGGGTACGTCCTGTTCGCGCACTTCCGTCGGCGCCTCGATCAGCTCTCGGTCGGCTGAGGCGCGCGATGGCCACCCCATTCGTTCACATCGCCCAGGTTCGCCAGATCGCCAGCAAGGCGACGATTCTCGATGTCGGTGACCTCGACATCAGCGGCGGCACGACCGCGGTGCTCGGCCCGAACGGTTCGGGGAAGTCAACCCTGCTGCGTCTCCTCGCGACGGTGGACGCCCCCGCCGAGGGCGTCATCCACATCAACGGGGTCGCGACCGAGGATGCGACGGGCCGAGCGGCGGTTCGCCGCCGCCTCGGTTATGTCCCCCAGCACAATGGGCTCCCGCCCCGCATGCGCGTGCACGAGTACCTCGACTATGTCGGTGCGCTGAAAGAAATCGGACCGGAGCGACTCCGTCGACGATGGATCGCCTGGGCACTCGATCACGTCGACCTTGCCTCACATCGCCACAGCCGGGTCCGCACCCTCAGCGGGGGCATGCAACGCCGCCTCACGTTTGCGCAGGCCCTCCTGGGCGGCCCGGACTATCTCGTGCTCGACGAGCCGCTGACCTCACTCGACGTCGAGTACCGCAACCAGATCACGTCGCTCATCGCCGACCTCGGTCGTCGAGCGACGATCGTCGTCGCCACCCATCACGCAGATGAGCTGGCGGCGGTCTGCCATCGCGTCATCGTGCTCGACGCCGGACGGATCGTGTACGACGGTTCCCCCGCCGAACTCGCCGATCGGGCCATCGGCCATGTCTGGGATGCTGCGCAGCCTGACCCGCACGCAACCTGCCGGGCAATCGGTCCGGAACGTCACCGCTGTGTCGGCGCCGCCCGGCCCGCTGACGCTCGCGCTGCGCAACCAACCGTGGCCGATGGATACGTCGCCGTGGTCCGCTACGGCGCGTGAACCCTAGGCTCCCTGCATGACCGAGCTCCCCGTGCTCGACCTCACGGCATTTCGCGACGACCCATCGAGCCCCGCCAGCGAAGCCTTCATCAGTTCGCTCGTGCGCGCAGCCCACGACATCGGCTTCGTGTATCTGACCGGCCATGGCATCGCCCCCGAGCTCGACGCCGCCATGTTTTCGACCGCCCAGGCGTTCTTTGCGCTGCCGGCCGCCGATCGGCGGGCGCTCGCGATCGAGAACTCGGCCGCGTTTCGCGGCTACACGATCCTCGGCGACGAGGTCACCAACGGCCAAGCCGATTGGCGAGAACAAATCGACCTCGGGCCCGAGCAAGACGCACCGGCGCTTCGACCGGGTGATCCGGCCTGGCTTCGCTTGCGGGGTCCCAATCAGTGGCCGGCCTCGCTGCCGTCCATGGCCCCGACCGTGTTGGAGTGGATGGCCGCGATGGAGGCGGTCGGGCTCGCCGCCCTCCGGGCGCTGGCGTGTGGACTCGGGCTTGCGATCGACCACTGGGACGCTGGCTTCGTACCCGAGAGCGACGTCCACCTCAAGATCATCCACTACCCGGCGCCGGCGGCCGCAGCAGCGACACAACAAGGCGTCGGCCTCCACTCCGATACCGGTCTCTTGACGTTCATTCTGCAAGACGACACGGGCGGGCTTCAGGTCCAGATCGGCGACCGAATGGTCGACGCAACCCCGATCCCGGGCGCCTATCTCATGAATCTCGGCGAGATGCTCGAAACGGCGACCGACGGCTACCTGAAAGCGACCCCACATCGGGTTGTGAGCCCACCGGCAGGGTCCGACCGCCTCTCCATCGCCTACTTCTTCAATCCTCGATTCGAGCTTCCGTTCGAGCGCATCGAGTTGCCAGCACGACTCGCCGCCGACGCGCCGGGCGCAAACCACGATGGGGTCGGCCTCAAGGTGTTCGGCGAAAACAATCTCAAGACGCGGCTGCGATCGCACCCCGATGTGGCCCGCCGGCACTACGCCGATCTGGGCTGACCAGGTCCTTTTGCTGGCCGGGCCGTCTCGCCGACGACCAGGGCGATCCAGGCCACGCCGAGCATCAAGATCGCGCCGAGCGCAAACGCCGACGCGTCGAGACCGGCGACGTCGGCAACCGTCCCAACCACAAACGGACCGAGGAACAGACCAAGGTTCGAGACAAAGGTGAACCCGGCCAGATACGGCCCCTCCTCCCCCTTGGGCGCAAGGTCGGCCCCCAACGTCAACACAGCACCGGAGGTCACGCCGTTGCCCGCGCCGATCAGCACACTGGCGATCGCGACGTCCGCCGCGGCGTCGGCCAGCCCGAGCAAGACGAGACCCACCGCCATCACGCTGAACGCGGGAATGATCGCGTACAGGCGACCGAAGCGATCCATGAGGATGCCCGATGACGGGAAGACGACGAAGTCGACGACGGTCCCGAGCGCCAGAAGGCCGCCGATTTCGGCGAGCGACAGGCCGAGTCGGTCGGCCACCAGGGGGATCACCACATAGCGCCCTTCTCGTCCGGCCTGAATGAACATCGGGCCGATGCCCCCGCGGGCAACATGCCACCGGTGTCGCCGAAGTGATGCGACCACATCGACCGGAGGGGACGCAGCCACGATCGCGGCGTCCTCACGACCACCTGGCAGCCACCAAAACAGCGAGCCGAGGCCCACGACGACACCTGCGAGCGCAAAGGCGGCTGCGAATCCGAATCCATCGGCGACCGCACCGCCGATGACGGGTCCAATCGCCAGCGCAAAGCGGTGGGTGCCACCCATGGCGGAGTTGACTCGACCGCGGAACCCGAATGGCACCCCTCGGGTGATGAAGAGCTGCCGAGACTGCCCCAACGCACCGAATCCTGCGCCGGTGACGAACCGCACGACGATCAGTGCGGCGGCGAACTCCGTGAGCCCGAACAAGACGATCGATGTCGATGCGGCAGCGATCGCAACCAACAACATCTGGTCGTTGGATCGGCGCTCTGCGAAGGCGCTCGCCGGAACCCCGACGACCGCCGCTCCGACACCCAGCGCGCCGATGACCACACCGACGAGCGAAAGGCTCAGCCCCGTGTCTTCGAGATACAACGGCACGATCGGCAACACGATGCCGACCCCGAGCGTCATCATCAGCACGGGGAAGTAGAGCGGTGGGATCAAGCGCCGCAGCTCGGCCCAGACGGAGCGGTCGGAATGGGGGGCGTCGGCCAAGCTGCGACCGTAACCGGTCCCGCGGGGCGACACGAACGCGCCGTCTACGATCACGACGATGCTCAACACATGGTGTCGGCCCGGGGTTTACGTTCGATGTTTCGACGATCGCGGCCGCGTTCTCCTGACCCGCTTCGAAAAACCGGGTAACCCGAACACAGGATCGTGGACGATGCCGGGCGGGGGGATGGAGTTCGGCGAGACGCCGGAACAGACAGCGCTCCGGGAATTCGACGAGGAGACGGGCCTGCGCATCACCCTCGGCCGGGTACTTGGCTTTCACTCGACATGGTTCGACGAAGAGGTGTCGTTCGAGGGCAGGCCCGGCCAAGCGCTGGCGATCGTCTTTGCGGGTCATGACCCAGCGGGCACGCTTCGCACCGACTTCGCGCGCGACGACACGACGGTCGAGGCTGCGTGGTTTGACGTAGCCGAAGTTGCGGCGCTTCCACGCGTGCCGCTTGTCGACGCGTCTCTTGGGTTCTCGGCCTGACCCGGTCGACCACTACGTTCACGACATGCTTCCCGACCTCGATGTCGCCCATCCCGAACTCGGCTTCTACACGCTGGCTGGAGCACCCGAGACCACGCGGGCGCTCGTCGATGAGGTGCATGAGGCGGAAGAACTCGGACTCGGGTACGCCTTCATCTCCGAGCGGTATTTCAAGAAGGAAGCAGCGGTGCAGAGCGGTGCCGTCGGTGCTCTCAGCGAGCGGATCGGCATCGCAACCGGCGTGACCAACCACAACACGCGTCATCCGATGGTCACCGCTGGCTTCGCCCACACGATGCAAAGCCTCACCGGCGGGCGGTTCGTGCTCGGTCTCGGTCGAGGTATCGCCCGGATGCAAGATGCCTACGGCCTCGCTCGAATCACCACGGCGCAGATGGAGGATTTCGCTGGAATCATGCGCCGACTGTTTCGAGGCGAAGTGATCGTTCGCCATGACGGCCCCGCCGGGCGGTTCCCGGTTCTCCACCTCAATGCCGAGCTCGACGAACACCTCCCGATGGGTATCAGTGCGTTCGGGCCAGAGACGCTGAAATTGGGGGGCCGGGCGTTCGACCAGGTCATTCTCCACACGTTCTTCACCGAGGAAACGACTCGGCGCTGCGTCGAGACCGTGAAGCAGGCGGCGGTGGAGGCGGGACGTGACCCCGACGATGTGCAGGTGTGGTCGTGTTTCGCCGTCGTGAGCGACGACATCGCCGAGGACGTGCGCCTCAAGAAGACCGTTGGCCGCTTGGCGACATACCTCCAGGGGTATGGCGATCTCATGGTCCGCACGAATGGATGGGATCCAGCGGCGCTCGATGCCTTCCGAGCCGACGAGTTCATCGCCGGCTTCCGAGGGGCACTCGACGACACCGGTACGACCGAGGACCTCGAGCACGTGGCAACGCTGATTCCCGATGCGTGGTTGGAGCCGATGGCGAACGGATCCCCGTCGCAGTGCGCCGCCGCAGTCAAGGCTCAGCTCGCCATGGGCTGTGATGGCGTGATCATGCACGGCGTCAACCCGAGCCAGCTTCGTTCCGTGGTCGAGGCCTACCGACGGTGAGGTGCCGTCTCGCCCTCGTCGCGAGGCCGTGAAGGTCAGCGGCCCGATGGGTTGACAAGACCACCGGCATCATCGATCGCGGCACAGAGGTGATCGAGAAATCGCTGTGCTGTGGGACTCGTCTCGTCGGGGTCCCAGATCGCGCTGATACCCGACGGGACGGGCGGGTCGAGTGGACGCGATTGCACGCCGTCGAGCTGAAGCGCAGCAGCAACCGAGGGGGCGAGGGACACGCCGAGGCCCGCTCCGACGAACGCGAGCAACGATTCGAGATGGTCGATTTCCATCACGACATCGCCCTCGACGGCGTGGGTGTCACAGAGTCGGTCGAAGGTCTTGCGCACACACGGCTCACGTTCACGACTCAGGAGGAGGAAGCGTCGCGTGATCGCGTCCGCCACCGAAATTCGGTCGAGCGCAGCGAGCGGGTCGTCGGCCGGGATGAAGAGATGGAGTTCGTCGGGGGTGAGCAGGCGTGAGTGCACCGGCCCATGTGATTCCGGGAGGATGCTGAAGCCGACATCGATCGCGCCGATGGAGAGTGCATCGATCTGCTCTGCGGTTCCGAGTTGGCGAAGCTCGACGTCGACTTCCGGATTCTGGCCGATGAAGTCGACCACAACGCCCGGCAAGAAGCCGAGTGCGCAGACGGCGGTGAACGCGACCGTGAGATGGCCGCGGACCCCCTCGTCGGCCAGCCGCGCCGAGGTGTTCGCCCGGGTGATTTGGCGGAAGATCTCCTCGACTTCATCGACATAGGCCGAGCCGGCGGCCGTCAATCGAACGACCCGACTCGAACGATCGAAGAGCTTCACACCGACTTCGGCTTCCAGTGCCGCGATGGTCTGGCTCACGGCCGGCTGGGCGACGTGCAGTCGGTTGGCGGCCCGACCGAAGTGCAACTCGTCAGCGACGACCAAGAACGTCTCGAGGTGGCGGAGATTGATCACCGTTTCATAAGTAACGCATTATCAATGTGATGCAAATGTTCTATTGGAGCTTTTCAGTGTGTCTTTCTAGGCTGCCGTCATGTTCTCCCTGCTCGACGATCTGCCCCTCCGTGCTGGCCATCGACCATCGACCACGCCGACCAACCCTCACACCCAACTCGACCAGCTCGCGCCGATCGAGCTCCAGCAGAAAGTCGCCGCCCACATGTTCGATCTCCCGTGTGTGCGAGAGGTCCACTCCCAGATCTCGGTTCCGGGCGCCCGAGCCATGTGGCTCGACGAAGGGTGCGTCGCCGGACCAGAGCATGCGTTCATGGTCGGCCGAGAGTTCTGCCACATTCACCCGGCCGACGACGGGAGCCTGCACCTCAACCTGCCGCTCGACATCGCCAGCCACGCAATCGAACGGGGTTGGGCCGAGAATCACCCCATGGCCGCTCGGGGCATCATCCCGCGCAACGTGGTGATGGTCTACGGGCCTCGCAACGACGACGAGCTCGACATTGTGAAGGCACTCGTCTCCGCATCCCACGACTTCGCCCACCCGAGCTAGCGCCGGGCCCGGGCCGACCGACCGGTTCGAGCTACCCCTATGGGTCTCTGGACCCTGTTCGAGGGCAACCCGATCCGTCTACGCTCGGCCCGATGAACGGCGGAGCAGACGACGGACACTGGGGCGCCGACCGCGGCGAACCGCCTGAGACACCCGTGGGGCCAACCGGCGAGATTCCACCGCCACCACCGCCACCGCCACCGCCGCCACCGCTTGGGGGAGGCACCGCGATTCCACCCCCTCCCCCACCACCGCGGCCCTCGAACACACGCGGCTGGCACCTCGGTGCGGCCGCGGCGGTCGCGTTCGGCGCGCTCGTCGTTGCCGGTCGAGCGATGAACCAGCGCGACGACGTCGCCTACGCACTGGGCGCCGCCTTCGGCATCGTGGTCATCGCCGGGATTGCCTACAGCGTGCTTCGCGCCGCAAAGTCGGCAACCGCCGGGGCCGTGGCCGCCATGGTGATCGGCGGGCTCGGCGTGATGACCGTCGCGGGCCAGGCGTTCGCCGACGAGATCGAACAACAACGACGACTCGATGAAGCGCTGGACGCACTCGATGTCGACACCGACAGCCCACCACAACTCCTGACCCCGAGCGAGGTGCGGTGTCTCAACGACGTCGGACTCGACGAGGACGACATCATCGCCGCCCTCACCGACACCTCAGCGGCCGGCGCTGAGCAGCAGATCAACGTCGTGAACGCCTACGCGGTGTGCGCACCAAGCGCGATGCTGAGCGCCGACTCACTCGAGCGGTTTCGGATCGGGTACACCGCCGGTCTCCCTGGTCAAATCACGACCGAGGAGGCCCGTTGCATCGTGGAGATCGCCATCGAATTGCCAGAACCCGCCGATGTGCTGGTGGGGCTCGACCCGGTCGTCGGCTTCGAGACGATGGAACGCTGCCTCACCGAGGCGTCCATGGACATGATCATGGGCCTCGGCGGCGACGCACAGGCATTCGGCGACGACCCGGGCCTCGATCTTCTCGCCGACCAATGCCGAGCTGACGACGACCGCGCCTGCGACCTGCTCTACAGCACCTCGCCGCAAGACAGCGACTACTGGGTGCTGGCGGAAGACTGCGATGGCCGCGGCCTCCAGAGTGAACTGATGTGCACGATCGGCATGGTGGACGAAGATGGCGACGGCTACTTCGACGACACCTCGAGCGGATGGGCAGATGTTTTGCTCGACTGCACCGACGGCGACATGGTCGCATGTGACTTCGCCTACTGGCACTCGAGGCCCCAGAGCGAACCGGAACGAACCGGCTTCACCTGCGGTGAGCGGATCGCAGTGATCAACACCAGTTGCGTGGAACGCTACGGCGTGGTGGCCGACGACTGAGCGACATCGACCGGCCGTTCAAGCCGATACAGCAGGTCGATCGCCGTAGTCCCCTCATTCGGAAGCGTCGGCCCGGGGACCCGCTGCCAACCGCGACGCTCGTACAACGCCCGGGCGAGCCGATTCGGTTCGAGCACCCAGAGATGGATGACATCGGCGTCGGCTGCAAACGCCGTTGCGATTGCGGCATCGAGGAGCTGCGTGCCGAGCCCTGCACCCCAGTGGTCGGGATGCACATACAGCCGCGACAGCATCCAACCGGTCGGCGAGCGCTCCTCCACCCCAACGCACACGCCGCCAACGATGACACCATCGACCTCGGCCACCCAGGTGACGTCCTCCCAATCCGGGAGCAGGTCCTGGACTGTCGGAGCCGCTGCGGACGGCGGGAAGATGTCGCGATACGCGTGAGATGCCGACGCCACGTGGACCGCCGCGCACGCTCGAGCGTCGGCTGCGGTGCCCGGCCGGATGACGACGGTCATGACGATCGTCGCTGATCGACGGTGCGCGCGAGTTCTGCGATCGCATTGGCCACGATCGCCCGAGGCTCATCACGACGGGTCAGGCGCATCAGTGCCACCTTCGCATCGCTGTCGGCGATCTGCACATAGCGAACGTCGGGGAGCTGGAGTCGACGAACTCCAGCTGGGACGAGGGCGACACCCTCGCCAGCTGCGACGAGGCCGACAATCGTCGTGTATTCGGTCGCTTCGATCGCCGGGTCGTACGCAACCTCGTGGGCGGCGAGCAACGCTCGAAGCTCGGCGTGCAGCGACGGCGAGCTGGCGCGGGAGAATCCAACGAAGGTCTGATGGCGCAAACGGCGAAGGCTCACCGCTTGTTGGTCGGCGACACCATGCGATGCGGGCACGGCCAAGAGCACGTGGTCATGTCCGAGCACCGCGGAATCGACAGCGGGGCGGGCCGGTACGGCCCGGGCGACGCCAAGATCGATGTGACCCGCGGTCAGCGCGCTGGCCTGTTCGTCCGAGGACATCGTGTGGAGCTCCACCTCGGCATCGGGCCAGGACGCCCGGAAACGCCGCAGGAATCGAGGCACAAGATCGAACGCCGTGGAGTCGACGAACCCCACCCGCAGTCGCCCACGGGCGCCTGCTCGCAGTTCGTCAGCCGCTTGCACCACCGAGCGGGCTGAGACCAGCAGCTGCCGGGCATGCGGCAGGAAGGCAACACCATCCGCAGTCAGGTCGACTCGCCTCGTCGTGCGCTCCAGGAGACGCAACCCAAGGTCCTGTTCAAGCTGTCGGATCTGTTGGCTCAGCGCGGGTTGTGCAATGTGAAGGCGTTCGGCTGCCCGCCCGAAATGAAGTTCGTCCGCCACCGCGACGAACGCATCGAGGCGTTTGAGCCCCGCCAGATCACTCATTGCCAAACGTTATCAATAGTCGCCACTTTCGTCCTTCCCCTGCATGAGCTGCTGGGGCAGACTCTGCGCATGGGCCTCCTCCCCGGATCGAAGACGAAACCCCCGGCGAAATACTCCGCCGCCGGCCTGCTCTGGCGTGGTGTCCGCAAACAATCGTGGCCTCGAGTGTGGCGAGAGCCTGAGTTCAAGAACAGCTACGACGTCGTGATCATCGGCGGTGGCGTCCACGGTCTCGCCACGGCGTACTACCTCGCGTCGAACCACGGCATCACCAATGTCGCGGTCGTCGACAAGCAATACCTCGGCTCCGGGGGTTCCGGCCGCAACACCGCGATCGTGCGGTCCAACTATCTGACGCCCGAAGGTGTTGCCTTCTATGACCGCAGCCTCGATCTCTACAACTCGATGGCGGCCGACCTGAACCTCAATGTGATGTTCAGCGAGCGAGGCCACCTCACCCTCGCCCACACCGACTCGGCTCTGCGCACCATGAACTGGCGCGCCGAGGTCAACAAGCTCCAGGGCATCAACTCGTCGGTCATCACCCCGTCAGAGGTCAAGAAACTGGCGCCGTCGCTCGACGTCAGTACCGACACCCGCTACCCGATCCTCGGGGCGCTGTACCACCCGCCCGGCGGCACCATTCGCCACGACGCCGTGGTGTGGGGATACGCCCGGGGGGCTGATGCGTACGGCGTCGACCTCTACCAGAAGACCGAGGTGCTCGACATCCTCGTCGACGGCGGATCCGGCCCCGAGGGCAAGGGACCCGGCGGCAAGGTCACCGGGGTACGCACGAGCAAGGGCGACATCCACGCGCCCGTCGTCGTGAACTGCACGGCCGGTTGGGCCAGCCAGCTGTCGAACATGGCCGGCGTCACCTTGCCCATCACCACCCACCCGTTGCAAGCAGCGGTGACCGAACCGGTGAAGACATTCCTGCCGACCGTCGTGGTGTCGGGGTCGTTGCACGTCTACGTCAGCCAAACCGATCGCGGCGAGCTCGTCTTTGGCGCCTCGGTCGATCCCGTCGCCACGTACAACATGAGCGGCACACTCGAGTTCACCGAAGAACTCGCTGGCCATGTGCTCGAACTGATGCCTGGCATCTCGAAGATGCGGCTGCTTCGTCAATGGGCGGGCCTGTGCGACATGACGCCGGACTACTCCCCCGTCATGGGCCCGACGCCGGTCGATGGCTTCTACGTCGACGTGGGTTGGGGCACCTACGGCTTCAAAGCCGGACCGGTCTCCGGCGAGCAGATGGCGGCCTGCGTTGCCAACCAAGCAACGCCGGATCTCATCAAGCCATTCGAACTCAGCCGTTTCGTCGACGGGACCCTCGTCGGCGAAAAGGGCGCTGCGGCCGTCGGCCACTAGGAGACTCCAATGCTGCTCGTCCCCTGCCCTCATTGCGGTCCCATGAACGCCGCCGACATCACCTACAACGGTGAGTCTCACAGCCGGCCCGACCCGAAGACCTGTACCCCCGCGGAGTGGCGCACCTACCTGTACCTCCGCCAGAACCCGTCCGGATGGCTGACCGAGAACTGGTACTGCAGCTCCGGGTGCCGCAAACACTTCTCGCTCGAACGCCACACGCTGACCGGTGAGCTGCGCGAGCCGGTGCTGCCCGGCGACAAGACCGGTGCGACCAAGGGAGACATGAAATGAGCCTCCGTCTGCCTGCGACCAACGGTGAAGTCATCGACCGGTCGGCCGCCATCTCGTTCACGTGGAACGGCAAGAAACTCACCGGCTACGCCGGAGACACGATCGCCTCGGCGCTCTTGGCGAACGGGCGGCACGTGCTCAGCCGGTCGATGAAGTACCACCGCCCGCGCGGCGTGCTGACGTTCGACTTCTGGGACCCGAACACGACGGTCCAGGTGGGCGACGAGCCGAATGTCCGTGCGTCGCATCGCAAGCTCGAAGCCGGCATGGAGGTGTCGGCCCAGAATGTCTGGCCATCGCTCAGGTACGACATCAAAGCCGCCAACGGCCTCGTCGGCCGGTTCCTGACCGCCGGGTTCTACTACAAGACCTTCATGAAACCGGCGGCCCTGTGGCCCAAGTACGAACACGTGCTGTCGAAGTTCGCTCCGGGTGGCACGGTCGACCTCGACACACCGCACGGACGTTACGACAAGCGCTACGCGCATCCCGATGTCGTCGTCGCCGGTGGAGGACCCGCGGGTCTCGCCGCCGCGATCGCGGCCGCTGAAGCGGGCTCATCGGTCATGCTCGTCGAACACGAGCACGCCCTCGGCGGCCATCTGCTGTGGGGATCAGACGAAGACCGGGCCGCGGCCGCTGAACTCATCGCAGCTGCCGAAGCGGCAGGTGTCGAGATGCTCACGAACTCGACCGTCACCGGCCGCTACGAAGACAACTGGGTGGCGATCGCCCAACGGAACCACCCCGGCGTCACCGAACGGCTCATCAAGGCGCGGGCCAAGATGCTCGTCGTCGCCGCGGGCACGATCGAGCGGCCGTACGTCTTCGCCGGCAACGACCTTCCGGGGGTGATGACCTCGGGGGCGGTTCGGCGCCTCGTCACCATGTACGGCGTGAAGCCGGGCGCTCAGGCGGTCGTCCTCACCGCCAACGAGTCCGGTGATGCCGCCGTCGACGATCTCAAAGCCGCAGGCGTGTCGATCGCACGCGTCGTCGATGCCCGCACGGGCGAAGGAATCGTGTCCGCATCCGGATCCAAGACCCGCGTGCAGGAGGTCGAACTGAACGACGGCGCGACCGTCGCCTGCGACCTCCTGGTCACCGCCGTCGGCTGGACCACCCCCACATCGCTGCTCAACATGGCAGGTGATCGGCCCATCTATGACCCCGAGGCCGCCCGGTTCTTCCCCGCCAATCCCCCCGACAGTGTCCTCGCGACCGGGGGGATGATCGGCGACGGTTCCCGGGACGAGCTCATCGCCCATGGTCGAGCGACGGGCGAACTCGCCGCGGCCCGTGCTGCCGTGGTCGCCTACCGGCTGCAGGCGACCACGGCCCGAGCCAGGCCGGTCACCGGCCCCGAACCCAGCTATCCAGCCGACGACCGACGGCCGTTGCTCCGAGCGCCGCATCCGGCGCTCTTCCGGGCCGCAAGTCACGGCATCGTCGACTACTCCGAAGACGTGTCGTCCAAGGATCTCTATGCCGCAGCCGCCGAAGGCTTCGATTCGGTCGAGCTGATCAAGCGCTTCACCACCGCGACGATGGGCCCGAGTCAGGGCAAGCTCGAAACGGTCAACACGGTCGCAGTACTCGCACAGGCCAAAGGTGAATCGATCGCCGAGGTCGGCACCACGGTGTGGCGCCCGCCCTATGCCCCAATTTCGCTGGGCGCGCTGGCTGGCCGAATCAATGAGCCGACCCGGGTCAGCGTCATTCAGCCCTGGCACGAAGCAAACGGCGCGATCCCGATCCTGGCTGGGCAGTGGGTTCGCCCTGAACACTACGGTGACCCGGCTGCTGAGGTTCGCAACACGCGCAGCAAGGTCGGCATCATCGATGTCACACCGCTCGGCAAGCTCGATCTCCAAGGTCCCGACGTACCGAAGTTGCTCAGCTTGCTCTACACGAACAAGTGGATGCAGCTGCCGATCGGCGGCGTGCGGTACGGGCTCATGTGCGCCGAGGATGGCGTCGTCCTCGACGACGGCGTCACCGCCCGCCTCGGCGAGGAGCACTATCTGATGACGACGACGTCATCGGGTGCAGCCAAGATCTGGAACTGGATCGAGATGTGGCTCCAAACCGAGCACCCCGATTGGCAGGTCCATGTCACGCCGGTCACCACCGGGCTGACCTCGATCAACATCGCCGGCCCCAACGCCCGAACGCTCCTCGGTCGCCTCACCGACGACATCGACCTCGACCCGGAGGCGTTCCCGTACATGAACGTGCGCCAGGGCACGATTGCCGGCATCGAGAACTGCATCGCCTGGCGCATCGGTTTCACCGGCGAGCTTTCCTATGAGATCCATGTGCCGTCCGGCCATGGCCTTGCCGTGTGGGAGCGGCTGCTCGCCGAGGGTGCCGATCTCGGCGTCAAGCCGTTCGGCCTCGAAGCGCAGCGCATCATGCGGTTGGAGAAAGGCCACTTCATCGTGGGCCAAGACACCGACGGCTTGTCGAAGGCGCCGGTCACCGGGCTCACGCCGCTGTTGAAGCTCGACAAGGACGACTGGGCCGGGATGCCCGAAGTCGCGTGGACCCTCGAATCCGGCGACCATCCGGTCATCGTGGCCTGCCAACCCGACAACGGGTCGATCGTCCCGGAGGAAGCGGCTCAGATTCTGCGGGCAGGGACGAAGGAGATCGTTGGCCGCATCACGTCGAGCCGGATGTCTCCAACGCTCGACCGGTCGATCTGTCTGGCCCAGGTCAGCCAGGAGTTCGCAGCACCCGGCACGTCGCTCGAGGTGCTCCTCGTGAGCGGCGAACGCATCACGGCCACCGTGATGGAACACCACGCCCACTTCGATCCCGAAGGAGAACGGCTCCGTGGCTAGCTCCCCGACCTCCACCCCACGCAGCGTGTCGATCACGCATCTCGACCCGATGGCGAAGGCAAGCGTCCGGGCGGCGGCCGACACCGTCGCCGCATCGACCTTGAGTCTCACCTTTGGCGCAGCCGAGCAGCGAGGCAACACCCTCGTCGCTCGCGTCCGCCCCGACGAGTGGTATCTCCTCGGCGACGGGGCCCCGGCAATGGCCGACGCGCTGGATCTGTCTGGCTTTGCGTCGACCGTCGACATCTCGCACTCGCGCCATGCCGTCCGGGTCAGCGGTGATCACGCCGCCAACGCGTTGGCGAAGCTCACCAGCACCGACTTCTCCGACGCCATGTCACCGAACGGAGCGGCATGGGGCGGACCGATCGCCGGGGTCACGTGCGACATCATCCGTGACGACACACCGACCGAAGATGGCGGCAGCGAGCGCAGCTATCTCCTGCTCTTCGACGGCAGCTTCGTCACCTATCTCCTGGGTGCGTTGGAGGACGCAGCCGCCGAGTTCTGATCCAGGTCGCTGTGCCGGGACTAGGTTGCGGCAAGACGAGGAGGCGGCGATGCCAGGAACCGAGAACGACAGCGGGACCCATGGAGCGCTCCCGGCGCACGACGCCGAACTCCGGGGACTGGCCGATCGCATCGTGGCAGGCGAGATCTCACCCGCGAGTTTCGACGGCGGTGACGAGCCGCTCGATCTGCGGCTCGCCACCCACCTCGCGCGATCGAAACACGCTGCGGAGACGGCGGCGTGGCCGGGTTCCATCGCAATCGTCTTTGCGATGTGGGGCGAGCGGCGCCGGCTGGCACCGCGCAGCGGCAACAACCCGACGGGAGAGGATGCGCTCCACGCCAAGCTCGATCAGCTCGGCTGGCTCTTCGACGGCACGCCAACGACGTGGTCGGTGTACGCGGTCGACGACGGCGACCCCGAGGACAGCGCGATCGTCGCCGAGGAGCGGGCGGCGCTCCACTCCCGCGGCGAGCGAGTCTCCGTGCTGCGGCTCGGCGACGCGATCCCCGCACGGGACGGGCCGCTCCGCACCCTCACCGACGTCGATGAATCCCGCAAGGGCGGCGCCATCGTGCTCGGCGCTGCGACCGCCCTCACGAACGGGGCCGACGCCATCGTCATGACCGATGCGGACAACTCCGTCAACCTCGGGCAGGTCGGTGCACTCGTCGCCGAGCATGCAGCGGGCACACCCGTCGTGGTTGGGGACCGCAAACACCCTGAGTCGGTGCTCGTGAAAGCCGAAGCTCGCTGGGGACCGGGGATCGTGGTGCTGCGCCACATGCAACGCATGGTCGGCCGCGCCCTGTTCGACAGTGGCCTGCGAGACACCCAGGCAGCCTTCAAGCTGTACGGGCGAGCCCCTCTCGTGGACATCCTCGCCGCACCATCGACCTTTGGGTTCGCATTCGATTCTGACTGGCTCTACGCAAGCCTTCGCCACGGTCACCGCATCGAGCGGGTGCCCTTTGGCTTCGTCGACTCGTTCGAGGAGTCGGCATCGATCACGCAAGGACCGATGACAACCTGGGAGTCGCTCCTCCAGGGGCTCGTTTTCGCCGCTCGCGCACGCGACGTGAGCCACGACAAAGACATGGCCGACGTCGTTGATCGCTTCGGCCACGCCGACGTGCTCGAGCAGGTCATCAACGCCGTTCCCCCGGAGCTCGCGGGAGTCGCCGACAGCCAACTCGGCGATCCGAAGGTGATGACGCCGGCGCAGCTTGCCGCGTGGCTGGAGAGCATCGTCACGAGGTGACCGAGAGGTACCGACCTCGCCCGACCTCCTGCGCACGCGGCTGATCGATCAGAATCGACCAAGCATGGTCCGCAGCAGCGCCGTGCGATCGTTGCCCGCCGTATCGCCGCTCCCGAACGCGTCGACCTGCTGCTCGATGAACGCCTCGAGCACCCCGATCTGATCGGCCACCATCCGGGCGAGTGCGTTGACCGCAATCTCTCGCTGGCAGCGAGCATTGAGGATGATCTCCGCCGCCAGCGCCGTGTCGCCCTCATGATGGGCGAGCGCCGCCAGCCCGACGAGGCCGCTGTTCGCGATGAGGTCCATCCGGCCGAGCGAGGCGGTGCGAGCTTCGGCCAAGAGCTCTTGGCGGCCTGCATCGGACTCACCGAGGGCAAGGTGACACAGCCCGACGATCAAACCGAACGACATCCGGATGGAATGGCGCATCGGATGGTCTTTCGCCACCTTCAGCGCCTGTGCAGGGTTTCCATCCATCAGATGAGCAATGGCGATCGTGCCGTCGATCACCGCCCAGAGATTCTCTCCTGCCTGCGCACCGAGGACGCGTGCGGCCTCGCCGTACTCGCCGGCAAAGAGGTGAATGTCGGCCCGGTTCTTGTCCCAGAACGTGAATGCGTCGCTGCCGAACACCGACGCTTCCTCGGCGAGGGCCAAGGATCGCTCCGGGTCCGTCATCGAGGTTGAGTTCGCACCCATGAGGAGGCGGAATTCGCGTGCGACGAGGTTCTCGACCTCGACGGCGCCCGAAAGGTACGGCATCGCTCGCGCTCGGTCATTGACGGTCAACGCGAACTGGATCTCGGGAATCAACAGACGTTCGCGACGGTCGGAGTCGTCGATACCGGCCTCGAGGATGGCATCGATGCGCTCGAGATTGTGCTGCACGGTGAGTTGTTCTCGCCACAACGGCGTCGCTGCGATCATGAGTTCGGCTGCATCATCGTTGCGCCCGACGGCCAGCGCCCAGTCGATCGCCGACTCGAGGTTCAAGATGAGAGGCAACCAACGCTCGACCGTCTCCCACGGCCAGACCACCCACGAGGCAGCTGCCCGCACCGTTGCCTCGATCGAATCGACATGGTGTTGGAGATGACGGTCGCGGGCACGCTCGAGTCGATTGCCCTCGCGCTCGAGGCGCGACGTGGCGTAGGCCCGCATCGTTTCGAGCAGGTGAAACGTGGTGTGTCCCTGGCCGACTGACGAGGTCACCAGCGATTTCGCGACCAGCGATTCGAGAATCTCGACCGCGTCGATGACGTCGATGCCGGCGACCGCGGCAACCATCGACACATCGAACGGCCCGGCCATCACGCCAAGCGAGTCGAAGACGTTCTGCTCCTCGTCGTCGAGAAGGTCGTAACTCCAATCGAGCGTCGCTTCCAGGGTCTTCAGCCGATGCCGATTTCGGCTGCGGCCACCAGACAACAGGCGAAGTCGGTCATCGACGCGAGCAAGCATCTCGCTCGGCGACATGACCGCAATGCGGGCCGCAGCGAGTTCGAT
Organism: Actinomycetota bacterium; assembly: GCA_039188975.1. Lineage (GTDB taxonomy): Bacteria > Actinomycetota > Acidimicrobiia > Acidimicrobiales > Aldehydirespiratoraceae > UBA11606. Next base: position 6,481 of record JBCCYT010000037.1, on the reverse strand, counting down.
CGCAAGCGGAAGACCATCGAGACGAGCGCACAGCTCGGCAACCGACTTGAGGCCATCGTCATCGAGTGCGATACCCGGCTTGGCCGACGCAGCCCGATCCAGGAAGAGCTCGGTGGCCGCACCGTCGATCTCCGCTGACATCGCGGTCACGTACGTCACCAGCTCCCCCTCGATCGCAAGGTGTTCGCGTGAGGTTGCGATCATCCGCCACTCGCTTTGCCGGCGGAGCATCGCGTCAGCGAACTCGGCACAGGCCTCGATGACGTGCTCGCAATTGTCGATCAGTAAGAGCGCATCCTTGTCGTCGAGATAGTCGAGGACGTGTTCCGTCGGGTCTCCGCCGGTGAGCGGCAACCGAACGGCAGCCGCAATCGTCGGCACCACGTCGGCCTCGTCGGTGACGACACTGAGGTCAGCGAAGTAGGCGCCGTGTTCGCGATTCGAGATTTCGCGCATCGCAATTTCGATCGCCAGACGAGTCTTGCCCGACCCACCCGGGCCGGCGACAGTGACCATGCGATGTTCGAGGAGCTGCGCTCGGATGTCGCGGATCTCGAGTTCTCTGCCCACAAAGGAAGTCACGGGCGCCGGGAGCGACGACATGGTTTCGAGCACCACTCGAAGGGCAGGAAACTCACCTGCGCCAACCTGGTGAAGCTGAACCGCTTCCGGCACCCCTTTGAGGCGGTGGCGGCCGAGATCGGCAGTCTCGACGTCGACGAACGGGAGGACGTCTTCGCTGATGACGATCTGTCCCCCGTGCCCGGCATCACCAACGCGAGCTGCCGTGTTGACAACCGGGCCGAAGTAGTCGCCGTCACGGGCCTCGGCAACGCCTCGATGTAATCCCATCCGAACCAGAAGCGGGGGCCCCGGCCAGTCACTCTCAGCGAGGGCGAGCTGCGCGCTCTGTGCACACACAACCGCCGCCGATGCATCCTCGAACACCACGTTGAACCCATCGCCAGCGGTCGAGAAGACCCGGCCGCCATGGCTCTCGATCACCGTGCGGAGCAGCTCATCATGCAGCCGCAACGACGCCGACATGCCGCCCGGGTCACTTGCCCACAAACGGGTGCTGCCTTCGATGTCGGTAAAGAGGAAGGTGAGGCGCGTTGCCGTCGGCGCAAACCCGGATTTCACCGCCTGATTGTCGCGCATGTGTCGCAGCAATGACACACTTGCGAACGAGGGTCATGACACCTGTCTCGGCACCCGCTACGTTTGGCCCGCGAATAGCGGCCACCACGCGTGGCGGCCCGAGACACAGAGAGAGGTGCCACCCATGCCGTGGTTCATCGAAAACATGGACATGGTCGAAGCGATGGCTGACATCGCTCGCAACCCCGAGAAGCTCGAGGCGTTCAAGAACGACCCGCACGGCTATCTCGCCAGCGAGACGAAGCTCAACGACGTGCAGGTTGCAGCTCTCACCAGCGACAACCACGAAGCGGTGATCGAAGCGCTCCTCGGAAAGGTCGAACCGAACGACAAACGCACCGACGGCGACTGCGACTGACAGCCTCCGGTGGCCACCTCGTCCCGGGCCGGTCGACTGACCGTCGTCGGCACCGGGATCGGCGCCCGCCGGCACATCATCGGTCCCGCCGTTGCGGCCATCGGTGACGCCGAGCTGGTGCTGCACCAGATCGACGACCCGGTGACCGCCGCATGGCTCGCCGCCACGAACGCCACGACACGCGCCGTTTTCGAACAAGCCGACGCCAGCACGCTCAGTACGAGCGTCTACGAGGCCATCGCTCAGGAGGTCGCCGATGAGGTCGTGGCCGGAGCGGATGTCTGCTTTGTCACCTACGGCCACCCCGGCGTGTATCAACACGCGGCCCACCGAGCGATCGAGCTGGTCCGGGCGGCTGGGCTCCGCGGCGAGATGCTGCCAGGAGTGTCAGCGCTCGATTGCCTGATCGCCGACGTTGGTGTCGACATCGCCACCGGCTGCACCGTGCTGGACGCAACGGCGATCGTGCTCCAGAACAAGCAGCTCGATCCGTCGCTTGACCTCGTCGTGTTTCAGATCGGCATCTTCGGCAATCCCTACGTCGGAGCCCAGCAGCCGGTCGGGATCGACCTGCTCGCCGACCGCCTCATCACCGCGTGGGGCTCGGATCATCGAGCGATCATCTACGAGGCACCCATGACCAACGACGAACCGCCCACAATCGAACCGATCACCCTCGACGAGCTCGCCCACGCGGAGCTGACGGCGCGGTCGATGTTGTACGTCGCGGCGCTCGAACCCGACCCCATCGACATGGTCGCAGCAGCACAGCTCGCCGCTCGTCTCGCTGAGCAATCGTTGTGAGAGTCGCCGTGCTCGGCGCCGGCTCGGCCGGCCACATGGCCGTTGCGCACATTGCGCACTATCTACCGACTGCGACGATCACCCACTTCTACGATCCGGCGATCCCGTCGATCGGTGTCGGCGAAGGAACGACCCCGGCCTTCACCGATTGGGCGCAACGAGTCCTTGGTTGGGACATGGGGTTCTTGCGCGATCGCTGCGATGCAACCCAGAAAGCAGGCATCGTTTTCGAGGGGTGGGGCGACGGAGGCGACTACACCCACTTCTTCGGCACGGTCGAAGGGGTGGCGTGTCATCTCTCGGCGGAAAAGCTGGCCGTCGAGCTCGAGCAGCGATCGGCGGCGACCGTCGTACCGACTCGGGTGCATGCGGTCGAATCCACCGACCGCACGGCAACGATCACCACTGACGACGGCGTCGAGGCGTTCGATGTCGTGCTGGATGCCCGTGGCTTTCCGCTCGAGCTCGGTCATGACCAGGTCGCGCTGGACTGTGTACCGACCGATGCGGCGCTGCTCGTGCGAGGTCCGACTTGTGCGCCTCGGGATCGCACGCGTGCGGTTGCTCGCCCGCACGGCTGGATCTTCGTGATCCCGCTCGGATCCGACACGGCGTACGGCTATGTGCATACCCACGCCGAACGTGATCTCGTCGCCGTCGACTTCGATGCCTTCCTCGTCGAAGAGTCGGTCGTGCCGACCACCGAACGTCGCAGCCTTCGGTTCCCCAACTATCGACAACGGTCACTCGTCGACGGCGTGGTCTTCAGGATCGGCAATCGCGCCGCCTTCGTCGAGCCACTCGAGGCGACCAGTCTCGGGCTCATCGTGCTCGAGCTGCAGGTGGCCACTGCGGCGATACTCGCTGGCACGCTGAAGGGCGACCTCGCCGCCACGGCAGCCGCGGCGGGCGCCTCGCTTGCGACGACGATCGACGAGACCGCCTCGTTCGTCGGCTGGCACTACGCCTGCGGAGCACGCTTCGACACCCCGTTCTGGCACCGGGCCGAGGCAGCGTTCGACCGCTGGTTCGAGCGTCAAGCGGCTGGGCACCGCCGTCGCTTCGACGAGTACGCAACCCGAGGTGCTGCCCTCACCGAGCAACTGGCCCAGGCCCAGACGATCCCGGAAGTCGATGCACTGCTGGCCCCCGGCGATACCGAACTCGGCACCTTCGGCGGCTTCCTCGACGCCAGTTTCGCAAAGGTCGGCCACGGCATCGGCTGGTTCGATAACGCCGATCTGTTTCCGCTCAACCCCTGAGCATCACCGGATCACTGGGGTTGGTCGGTGCCACGATCGCGGGTGGTCTCGCCGTCGACAGTCGGACGCAACGAGTCGTTCGCCGGATTCAGCGGCCCGGCGACCCGTCGGCTCAGCCGCGGCAAGCGCCACGAGTTCAGTCGGATCGAGGACGTCCACCACGAGAGACCGGACCGCGTCGACATGGGCCGGCGCCGCCGCGTCGAGAAGTGCCCGCCCTTCGTCGGTGAGGGTCACGAGCGTCACCCGCCGGTCGTCAGGGTTGGTCACCCGCTCGACGATTCCCCGGCGCTCCCGATCGAGCGCGATGGCCAGCCGATCGGACACATGACCCATCAAGCCTGGTCGTACCGGATGCAACGAATGATCGGATATGCACTCGTGTCCGTTTCTGCTTCGGTGGGAGACACCGTCCACGTGAGACGCGCCGGGCAGACGCATCGAGGCGAACTGGGGCCGATCCCGTTTGCTCTCTGACATCGGGTGGCTGAGCCGCCCGACGGCGGAGCGCTAGCGCGCCACGATGCCGGTCGGCAGGCCGTCGATCGAGAGGGTGTTCTTGTCGCGCCAGTAGCCCTGCATGCCCTCCTCGCCGAGGGTTTCGTAAAACGGCAAGAGCTCCTCGTCGCCCCGGACGGCGTCCATCGTCATCACCGGTACGCCTCCGCCGCACGAGGTGGCGACCGATTCGATCTCGAGAACGAACACCTGGCGAGAGCCGGCCAACTCGGGCATCCCGTCGATCGCGTCACCCCAATCGGCGTCACGGGGATGCACGGTTCGGGCCGTGCCGTAGAGCCGCAGGATCATCGGCATCGCATCAAACGAGCAGAACATCAGTGTCATTCGGCCGGTCGCCGCAACATGGGCTGCGGTCTCGTTGCCGCTGCCGGTCAGGTTGAGCCACCGCACCTGTTGCGGACCGTCGACCCGCAACGTGTCGAGCCCTTTGGGCGAAACATTGACCCGCCCGGACTCGGCGGCGGTGGCGACGAAGAACATCGGCTGGGCTTCGATGAAGTCGATGAGCTGTGGGGTGAGCGCGTCCATGCTTGCAGTCTCGCACTGCGGTGTGACGGCGTCTGCCGATCGGTGAACTGGCCGCGATCTCTCACCGAAGCTCCCCCTCGAGCGGGAGTTGGTTCGTCCACCCGTGGGCGGATGACGATCCAAGCGACATGGCTTAGGTTGAGGCCATGTTCGAGCTTCCGCGAAGCCTCGCCATGATCGAGGACCGTGCGCTGCGAACCTCCGCCGCCGCCCTCGCCACGTTTGCGGCGCTGGGTGCCCTCGGGACCCGAGACGACAACCTCGTCACATGGGCGTTCCTTGCCCCGACCGTTGCCGTGTTCTGGCTGTGGGCATCGGATCGTTGCCCTGCTCGCCTGGTGCACCTCGTTGGCCTCGCCGCGCCGCTCGGGCTCAACCTGATCGAGAGCGACGACGAAGTGTCGATGTTCATCGCGATCGTGACCGCGACCGCGATCGCCGGTCTCGATGCACAGCGGGTGTATGTCAGCAGCGTGCTGGCCGGGTACATCTCCGCGGTCGTGACGCTCGGCGTGACGGGGGCGATCGTCGAGTTCGGGTGGCCGAACTGGCTCTTCGGGTTCATCTTCGCCTGGGGGGCTGGGGTCTTGTTGTGGCGTCTGCGCTCGACGGTCTTCGAACTCGGTGAGATGCGGGCGCTGGTCGCCGATCAGGCGATGCTGAACGAACGTCGCCGAATCGCTCGAGACGTGCATGATCTCGTCGGTCACTCACTCACCGTCGTGCTCCTCCACGTTGCGGGAGCCCGCCACGTGGTTCGCTCGGACCCTGACGAAGCAGAACGAGCGCTCGAGCAGGCGGAAGAAGCCGGGAGGCAGAGCCTTGCGGAGATCCGACGGACCGTCGGACTGCTGCGCGACGACAACGATGGCGCGGTCGACATTTTGCCGGCGTCGGACCTCCACGACATCGGTGAACTCGTCGACGAATTCTTGCTGGCAGGCGTCGATGTCGTCGCCGAGCTTCGCGGTCCGTTGGACCTCGTCGAACCAGCCGTTGGTCTCGCCGGCTATCGAATCGTGCGCGAGGCACTCACGAACGTGTCGCGACATGCGGCGAACAGCAGCGCCACGGTGACCGTGGCCGTCGACGACACTCGCTGCGAGATCGAGATCGTCAACGACGAGACTTCGCCCGACGCCACCAGCGACGGTCGCGGCATCGGACTCACGTCCATGCGAGAACGGGCCCGATCGGTCGGGGGTTCGCTCTCCGCCGGTCCCGCCGGCGACGGGTGGTCTGTCCGGGCGACACTTCCGCTCACGGGGCCGAGGACCACACGATGAAAGCGACGTTTCGGATTCTGCTCGTCGACGACCAGGAACTCATCCGCGACGGACTCCGCCGGATCCTCTCGAGTGAAGACACGCTCGAGGTGACCGCAGAGGCCGCCGACGGTGCCGAAGCACTCGACGCACTCTCGGCCGCCACCTTCGACATCGTGGTGATGGACATCCGGATGCGAGGTATGGATGGAATCGAGGCAACCGCCCGAATCCACCGCCAGTCCGGGCCTCCCGTCCTGGTGCTGACCACGTTCGACGACGATGAGATCCTGTGGGGGGCGATCGACGCGGGGGCGGCCGGGTTCATCTTGAAGGAGGCCCCGGCCGTGGACTTGATCCGCGCCACGCATGCGGTTGCCGCTGGTGGTTCGTGGCTCGACCCGATCGTCACGCCTCGGGTGCTCGAGCATCATCGAACGAAGGTCCTCCCGGCGAAGCGCCGGGCCGATCGGGCCGGCGCACTCACCGACCGTGAGAACGAGGTCCTGCGGGCGATGGCCCGAGGTCTGACCAACGCCGAGATCGCCGCCGAACTCATCGTCGGCGCAGCGACCGTCAAG
>JBCCYT010000036.1:0-31469 GCA_039188975.1 Actinomycetota bacterium | reverse complement strand
GATGTCTCCGCCCAGATCGGGTGGCGGCACCTCCCCGCCGGCCGTCTCGACGTCGTCGTCCACCACCAATCCGGCTCGGTCACCCACGACCTCGGCGATCCAGGTGGCGCAGGCGTGGCCGATATCGACGGGTTCACACCGAACACGGCAACACCGATCGAGATCGTGGTCGATGGGCGAGTGATCGCCGACCACGTCGTGCAATCCCAGCCCACAATCGACGACGGCGCCGTCACTCGCATCGCGACCATCAGTGATCTGCACCTCGGCGAGACCGGCTTCGGGCTCGTCAAACAACTCCGCGAACCCGACGACGTCACGCCGTATCCGCTGCGTTGTGCACTCGCTGCGGTTCGTGAGGCGCAGGCATGGGGAGCCGAGTTGCTCGTCATCAAAGGTGACATCACCGAAGAGGGGCTCCCTCACGAATGGGAACTGTTCGACCAGCTCCTCGATCAGGTGTCGATTCCGGTCGTCGCCGTTCCGGGCAATCACGACACGGTCGAGCACAACGAGTCCGCCGACGCCACCAGGGAACTCCAACAGCGAGGGCTCTTCCCTGAACCGGTGCATGTTCTCGACCGAACCGACACCCGGATCGTGCTGGCCGATTCAACGGTGCCCACCCACAGCTGGGGTCGACTCGGACGTCATCGAGAGCTGCTGCTCGACGCGGTCGCCGTCGATCGCCCGGCCCTGATCTTCACCCACCATCATCTCGAAGACCGCATGGTGCCCTGGTTCTGGCCCCTCGGCGTTCAGCGCTACGACAACGCCTCGCTCGTTCGTGAGCTTGCCGAGGCGAATCCTGACCTGTTCATCAGCAGCGGACACACGCACCGCACCCGCGCCCGCACGGAGGCGGGGGTTGCCATCACCGAGGTCGGCTCCACCAAGGACTTCCCCGGTGTCTGGGCTGGCTACACCGTCCACGGTTCGGGCGTTCGCCAAGTCGTGCGACGCGTCGCACAACCCGACTGTGTGTCGTGGACCGAGCGCACCCACGCCGTCGTCGCGGGTATTTGGGGCCGATGGTCGCCGGGCACCCTCGCGGATCGCAGCCTCACCCATCGGTGGCCATCGGGTCGGCCACCGACCCCCCATCAGGCGTCGTCGGAACCGGCCTCGGAGCGCGTGTAGTTGTGGCCCATTCGGGTTCGCTTGGTCTCGAGGTACTTCTCGTTCTCCGGGTTGGAGGGAATGACGATCGGCACTCGGTCGACGATCTCGAGCCCGTAGCCATCGAGTCCGACAAGCTTGGCTGGGTTGTTCGTCATGATCCGCATTCGGGTCACGCCGAGATCGGCCAGCATGTTTGCGCCGACGCCGTACTCGCGTGAGTCGACCGGCAACCCCTGAACCGAGTTGGCCTCGACCGTGTCGAGGCCTTGATCCTGCAGCGCATACGCCCGCATCTTGTGGCCAATACCGATGCCGCGGCCCTCGTGGCCACGGAGATAGATGACAACGCCCCGCCCTTCCTCGGCGATCATCTGCAGCGCCAAGTCGAGCTGAGGTCCGCAATCGCAGCGAAGACTGCCGAGAATGTCGCCGGTGAGGCATTCGCTGTGCACGCGGACAAGAGGCGGATCGCCTCCGTCGACGTCACCCTTCACGAACGCGATGTGATCGATGCCGTCGATGACCGATCGATAGGCATGGCACATGAAGTCGCCGTGTTTGGTCGGGACCCGGGCTGCGCCCATCGGCTCCACCAGCATCTCGCTCTTGCGTCGATGCCGGACAACATCAGCGATCGAGACCAACAACAGGTCGTGCTCGGCTGCGAACGCGGCCGCCGCGCCCAACGGCATCATCTCGCCCGCGTCACTGACCAGGTCGGCAACGACCCCCACCTGGCTGAGCCCGGCGAGACGACACAGATCGACCACCGCTTCGGCGTGACCGGCTCGCTTCAACACACCGCCCTCTCGCGCCCGGAGCGGGAAGACATGACCAGGTCGAGCGAAGTCGCTCGCATGGACCTCGGCCCGAGCCAACGCGGCAATCGTGCGGGCCTGATCGGCCGGCGATGAACCCGTCGTGTTGCCGTCGACGAGGTCGACCGACACCGTGAACGCGCCGCGACCGGTCGCTTCGTCCTCGGGAACCATCAACGACAGGTGCAGCTCTTCGGCTCGCTCAGCCGTCATCGGAACACCGATGAGGCCGGTCACCCGCCGGCTCAGCCAGACGAGCTGCTCCGTCGTGATGAATTGGGCCGCACCGGCCAGTGCCCCGGTTGCGGTGTCGGAGTCGTCATCGACCAACACGATCAGATCGCCGGCCGAGAGCGCCGCGAAGGCGTCGTCGATGGTCGCAAACGAGGGATTGTTGTCAATCACAGGACTTCCTCACAGACTCGGACGGACGAGACGCTCGACGTACTTCGCAAGCACATCGGCCTCGAGGTTGACGGTGTCACCGACGGTCCGCTGCCCCATCGCAGTGACCGAGAAGGTGTGGGGGATGATGGCGATCGAGAAGGTCGTCGGGGTGACGGACGCGACGGTGAGGCTGATGCCATCGATGGCGATCGACCCCTTCTCCACCACATAGTTGGCCAGCTCGACCGGGAGCGAGAACGTGAACCGCCACGAGCCGTCGTCGAGCTCGTCGATCGCCAGCACCCGTCCGGTGCCGTCGACGTGGCCCTGAACGACATGTCCGCCGTAACGACCGTTCGCAGCGAGAGGCCGTTCGAGGTTGACCGGGTCGCCGGGCTCGAGGCCTCCGAGATTGGTGCGATCCATGGTCTCGGGCACGGCATCGGCTTCCCACCAATCGTCACCCCAGGCCACCACGGTCAGACAGCACCCGTTCACGGCAATCGACGCGCCCATCTCGACATCGTCGAGCACGGTGGAAGCACCAATCTTCACTCGGGCGCCCTCACCGACGCCGGTGACGGATTGGATGGTGCCGACTTCCTCGACAAGACCAGTGAACATGAGAACAGGTTCTCCTTCGTGGGGTGAAGGGTCAAACCGGCGGACCGGCCAGAAGATTCCGCGCGTCGTCGATGTCGATCTTGAGCTGCTCGGTCAGCTGATCGAGACCAGCGAATTTTCGCTCGCTCCGAAGAAAGGCGGTGAACGCAACCGCGACCTCTTCGCCGTACAGGTCATCGGAGAAGTCGATCAGGTGCGCTTCGAGGAGCGACTGCTCGGCGTGCTCGTAGAACGTCGGCCGACGACCGATGTTGATCGCGCACGGGTGACGCTCGCCGTTGGCCCTCGTGCACCACCCGGCATACACGGCGTCGGCCGGCCACGCCATCACGTTCGGGACGGGGATGTTGGCGGTGGGAAAGCCGATCTGGCGACCGCGTTGATCGCCCGGCTCGACGACACCGCGAACCTCATAGGGTCGACCGAGCATCTCCGCGGCGTAGGCGACATTTCCGCCCGCCAACGCTCGACGAATCTTCGTCGATGAGACCGGCTCTCGGGCGTCGTCGTCATGGCGGATCAGTTCGAGTGGGTGCACGACGAAACCCGCATCTTCGCCGAGCTCGGCCATCGCGTCGACGTTGCCGGAGCGCCCCGCCCCGAAATGGAAGTCCTCGCCCACGACGATCGCTTTGGCGTGCAGCGCATCGACAAAGACCTCACGCACAAATCGATCAGGCTCTGTCGCAGCCCGGTCCTCATCGAAGGAGATCAGGTAGACATAGTCGATGCCCTGCTGCTCGATGAGTTCGAGTTTTTGATCGAGGGTGGTGAGCAGCTTCGGCGCATTCTGCGGCCGAACCACATACGCCGGATGACTGTCGAACGTCACCACTGCCGATGCCACGCCGAGGCGGTCGGCGGCGGTGCGGACCTGCCGGAAGACTTCCTGGTGGCCCACGTGCACGCCATCGAAGACCCCGATGGTGGACGCCACGGCCTCACCCTCGGGCAAGCGATCTCGACGGTCGTGCAGGAGTTCCATCAGCACCTCGTTCAGGGGAACGCAACAAACGCTACCGGGGGATCACGACGGTCGGTTTTGCACCCTTCGGATGGGGCTCGTACACCGCGAGGAGTTCACCTTCGTCATTCATGACCGCCCAGGGACCAGGCCCACGCCCACCCAGCTCGTCGGCACCAAGAATCCGGCCATGCCCGACCAGCGTCGCCGTTTCGGAGTCGACGACGATTGGCTCGAGGTGGCGGACAGCGTCGGAGACCGGGAGCACGACCGGCGACTCGATGGTGCTGGCGTCGGCGAGCGTGTACCCGCCGACAGCCGTTCGCCGCAACGAGCGGAGATGGGCTCCCCCACCGAGCGATGACCCCAGATCAGCCGCCAGCGAACGGATGTAGGTGCCCGAGGAGCAATCGACAACGCACTGCCACACCCCAGGTTCTCCTCCGACCGGCTCGACGTCGAATCGATCGACCCGGACCGAGCGCGGCGGTCGGTCGACCTCTTTGCCTTCCCGGGCGAGTTCATGAAGCCGCTTGCCGCCGATCTTGATGGCCGACACCATCGGCGGCACCTGCATCAGGTCCCCGGTGAGCGCAGCAGCGGCCCTGCGAACATCAGCTTCGCGGACCGCCGACATGTCGTGAGTCGCCGTGACCTCGCCGGCCGCATCGAGGGTCGACGTTTCGATCCCCAGCACGATCTCCCCGACATACTGCTTCGGAAGCTCGGTCAAGAATCGCAAGAGCCGGGTCGCATGACCGACACCGAGGACCAAGACACCCGTTGCGTCCGGGTCAAGCGTGCCCGAATGGCCGACCTTTCGCGTGCCCAGCACACCTCGAGATTTCGCCACCACATCATGGCTCGTCCACCCAGCCGGCTTGTCGAGCACGACAACGCCGTGAGGTCCGGCGTTACTGACCTTCTTGGCCACCCTCGGCCTCACCGTCCGCAGTGTCGACCTCGGGCACCGGGGGTCGACGCGCCTCCTCGCGAAGGATCTCTTCGATGCGTTCCGCGGCCCGCAACGTGCCGTCAGCTCGGAACTCGAGCTCCGGCGCCCGTCGCAGCTGGGTGCCTTGGCTCACCGCGTGGCGGAGTCGTCCGGTGTACTCCTCGAACGCCTCGTCAATCTCTGGATCACCGTCGCGATCGAAGGTCGTGAAGTAGACCACCGCCTTGTGGAGGTCTCGGTCGACGTCGACACCCGTCAGTGACACCAGGTCGAGCCGCTCGTCGTCGATCAACTCGAGTTCGGACGCAACGACGCGCCGGATCAACTCGCCGGCTTTGGCCGTGCGAGTACCCGGCGCGCCGGATCGATTGTGGCGCCCGCGGCCCTTGGCCATCAGCTCCCGAGATCTTCGAGGGTGCGCTCGATTTCGCGCTCTTCGAAGGTCTCGATGATGTCGCCGGGCCGCAGGTCCTGGAAGTCAGACAAGCCGATGCCGCACTCGAAGCCGGCCGCGACCTCACGCACATCGTCCTTGAAGCGCCGGAGCGACTGCACCGTGCCCTTCCAGATGATGGTTCCCTCTCGAATGAAGCGAACCTTGGAGTTCCGAGTGATGACCCCGTTGAGCACCATGCAACCAGCGATCTTGCCGATGCGGGGAACGCTGAAGATCTCACGGACTTCGGCATCACCGGTCACGACTTCCTCGAACTCCGGTGCCAACAAGCCAACCATCGCCGACTCGATGTCCTCGAGAAGGTGGTAGATGATCTCGTAGGTCCGGATCTCGACCTTTTCGGTATCGGCCAGGTCGCGGGCCTTGCGGTCCGGACGCACGTTGAAGCCGATGATCGTGGCGTTCGCCGTGGCCGCAAGCTGGATGTCGTTCTCGGTGATCCCACCGACGCCGCGGTGCACGAAACCGATCTTGACCTCGTCACGTTCGAGCTTGCGCAGCGACTCGGTGACCGCCTCGAGCGAACCGTTCACGTCGGCCTTCACGATCAGGTTGAGGGTTGCCGCCTCACCCCGCTGGATCTGCTCGAAGATGTCCTCGAGCTTGGCGCCACCGGCCAGGGCGTGCGCTTCACGACCCAGCGACGACTGGCGCTGCCAATGCTCACGGGTGTCGGCGACGCGACCAGCGATCTTCTCGTTGGGCGCGACGACGAATTCTCGACCGGCGGTCGCGACCTCGGACAGACCGAGCACCTGAACCGGCGTGGACGGGCCCGCCTCCTTGACCTGTTCGCCACGATCGTTGATGAGCGCACGGACCCGACCCCAGGCCGCGCCGGCAACCATCGGATCGCCGACCCGGAGCGTGCCGTTCTGCACCAGCACGGTGGCGACCGGACCGCGGCCGATGTCGAGGTTGGCTTCGAGCACCACGCCGACAGCGCGGCCCTCAGGCGACGCCTTCAGCTCTTCGACCTCTGCGACCAGCAGGATCTGGTCGAGGAGCTCGTCAACACCGACGTTCTGCAGAGCGGAGATCCGCGAGAAGATCGTGTCGCCACCCCACTCCTCAGGAACCAGGTTGTGTTCCGCGACACCAGCGATCGCCTTGTCGATGTCGGCGTTCTCACGATCGATCTTGTTGACCGCGACGATGATCGGCACTTCGGCCGCCTTCGCATGATTGATCGCCTCGATCGTCTGCGGCATCACACCGTCGTCGGCGGCCACCATCAAGATGACGATGTCGGTCGACTCGGCACCGCGAGCCCGCATCTGCGTGAACGCGGCGTGGCCCGGCGTGTCGATGAAGGTGATCTTCTGACCATCGCGCTCGACCTGGTAGGCGCCGATGTGCTGGGTGATGCCTCCGGCCTCACCGTCAGCGACGTTGGCGTTGCGAATACGGTCGAGCAGCAACGTCTTGCCGTGATCGACGTGCCCCATCACGGTGATGACCGGCGGCCGAATCGGCGCGTCGTCACTGATCTCGTCGGCCAGATCGAGAAGCTTCTGGAGTTCGACCTCCTGCTCCTCGCCCGGGTCGACAAGACGAATCTCCGCACCGACCTCCGCAGCAAACAGCTCGATCATGTCGTCGCTCAGAGACTGCGTGGCGGTGACCATCTCACCGGCCTGCATGAGGAACCGGACGACATCGGCCGCAGTGCGATTCAGTTTGGGACCGAGATCAAGCGCCGTCGACGCCCGCTCGACCACGACGGTTCCCTCCGGAACCGGCGCGTCTTGTGGCGTGTAGCTCGGCGCGTCCATCGGCTGGAGCTCTTCGCGGTTGCGACGACGACGACCCTTGCGACGCGGTGGACGCTGCCCGCCAGGCCCACCGGGACGACCACCAGGGCCACCCCGACCACCGGGACCACCACGGCCCCCTCCAGGAGGTGCGCCAGCACCCGGCACGGAGTCACGCGGACCACCAGACGGGCGACGACCACCAGGCAACGGACCGCGCGACGGTCCACCGCCGGGACGGCCACCAGGACCGCCGGGGCCACCAGGCCGGGGACGGCCGCCAGGAGGCGGCGGAATCGCCTTGCCGCTCGACGACCGTGGGGGCGGCGGCGGCGGGATCGGCTTCCCCGAGCCCGAGGTCGGCGGACGCTTCGACGGATCGACCGCGACCTTCTTGACGACCTTTTTCACGACCTTCTTGACGACCTTCTTCACCGCCGGCGCAGGGGCCGGAGCAACATCGTCGGTCGTTCGTTTCGGAGGCGCAGCACTGCCGCTCGAGGAGATGACCCGCGACGGCGGTGCCGGTTTCTCTTCGACCGCCGGTGCCGGTTCGGGAGCAGCCTCCACCGCAGCCACCTCGGGCTCCGCTGGAGTCTCCACGACCGGTGGCGCTTCGACGACGTCTGGTTCGGCCGGCGGCTCGGGTTCAACCTTCGCCGCTGCAGCCTTCTTGGTCGACTTCTTGGCCGCCTTCTTCGTCGACTTCTTTGCGGCCTTCTTGGTCGACTTCTTCGCAGCCTTCTTGACTGGCTTGGGTTCTTCTGGCTGTTCGTCGCGAATGAGGCCTTCGCGTTCGGCCTTGCGACGGACTCGGTCAGCCTGCGCGTCGACGATGCTCGAGGAGTGGCTCTTGACGCCAATCCCCAAGGACTCGGCAAGATCGAGCGTCTCGGCGTTGGTCATGCCGAGTTCTCGTGCGAGTTCGTAGACGCGGATATTGGATGGCACGTGAGGCGATTGCCCTTCTGACCCGAGGCTTCCAGGGGTTCGGATCGTTCACTTGTCGGCGGCGCACGGTGCGCTACCTCTGACCCTCCAGCCCAGCGTGCGGACACGCGTCAGGCTCAGATGGCCACGAATCTGAAAGCCTAGCGAGCTGAGCGGCATCTGCCGCGATTCGCAAGGCCCTTGGAATGGCGTGACGTTTGACCGCAACGTCGAGACAGGCACGGTCCCTGCACACATAGGCGCCCCGACCCGGCCCCCGGCCGAACGCCAACCCTGAGGGCGTCGACCGAATCCGCACCAAATCGGCCTGCTCGAGGCGCACACGGCACCCCACACACGTCCGAATCGGCACGCCCTGCGCTACTCGTCTTCGGTGGTAACCGGCCCGTCGCCGGCTTCGTCCTCGGCGTACTCGTCATCAGACGCCGCCTCGGCGGCCTCGGCGGCTTCCGCGGCTTCCGCTTCCTGCATTGCCATGTAGTCGGCTTCAGAGATCGGATTGCTGCCATCGGCCGGCTGCCAGAAATTCTCGCCCGTCTCGGGATCCTGGACCCACTTGCCATCGGCCCACTCGACGCTCTCGCCGTAGGCCTGCTCTTCAGCAAGCTGCGTCTCGGACTTGATGTTGATGCCCCAACCGGTGAGCCGCGACGCCAAACGAGCGTTCTGGCCTTCCTTCCCGATCGCCAACGACAGCTGGAAATCAGGCACGATGACATCACAGTCGCCGGTGGTCTCGTCAGGTCGGACCTCGGTGACCTTCGCCGGGCTGAGGGCACGAGTCACGAACTCGCGCAGATCCTCATGGAACGGCACAATGTCGATCTTCTCGCCCCGCAGCTCGTTGACGACCTGGCGCACGCGGGCGCCGCGGGCGCCGACACACGCACCGACCGGGTCGACGTTCGCGTCGTTGGACCACACCGCGATCTTGGTGCGATGACCTGGTTCGCGAGCGCATGCCTTGATCTCGACGATGCCATCGGCAATCTCGGGAACCTCGAGCTCGAACAGCCGCTTGACCAGACCGGGGTGGGTGCGGCTCACGACGATCTGTGGGCCCTTGGCGGTCTTGCGGACCTCGACGATGTAGGCCTTGATGCGGGTGTTGCCGTCCGGGCGCTCGTAGGGCACCTGTTCGGCCTGGGGCAGCAACGCCTCGACCCGACCGAGGTCCAGCAATGTGTACCGGGCGTCGGTCTGCTGGATCATGCCGGTGACGATGTCGCCTTCGCGGCCGGCGTACTCCTCGTACTTCAGCTCGCGTTCGGCTTCGCGAATGCGCTGGGTCATCACCTGGCGCGCCGTCTGCGCCGCGATCCGGCCGAAGTCGTCCGGAGTGACCTCGAACTCCTCGCCCATCGGCTCGCCATCTTCATCGAGCTCCTGGGCGAACACCTGGAACTCCATGGTGTCGGGGTTGATCGTCACCCAGGCGTACTCGTACGCGTCGGGCATGCGCTTGTACGCATGCTCGAGCGCATCAGCCAACGCACCGAAGAGTGCATCGACGGAGATTCCGCGCTCGGTGGCCAGCGCCTGCAGCGCCTCCATCATGTCCTGGTTCATTGCTGAGCCTCTCTCTTCGACTTCGTTGCTGAGCCAGGCCCAGCTTTTTGCCCACCACCGGGTTTGGGTTGGCCGCCCCACTCGAACACGGTGCGGGCCTTCGACACGTTGTCGTACCCGAACGACATCGGCTCGCCATCGACCTCGAGCACGAACCCGTTGTCGTCTGCGCCGACGAGGGTTCCGGTGAAACGACGGCTCCCATCGACATCGGCGAACGTCTTGATCTTCACGAGCTCACCGACCGCACGGTCATAGTGCTCCCGGAGCCGCAGCGGCCGTTCCAAACCGGGGCTCGACACCTCGAGGGTGTAGCGACCAGGAATCGGATCGGCATCGTCGAGAATCCGACTCGATGACTTCGAGATGGTCTTGATCGAGTCGATGTCGATCCCACCCTCACGATCGACGAGGATTCGCAGAACGCCGCCGTTGAACTCGACGTCGTACAACTCGGCGCCGACATCGGCGACCACGGGGGCCACCAACTCACGGACACGATCGATGACTGCCATGGGTGACTCCTCTCGTCGATACAGAAACGGGTGCGATCGCACAGGGCCGGAATCGAGAAAGGCGTGGCCCAGGGCCACGCCTCATCCGTCTCCGGCTGATGAACGATGAGAGGATCGTATCAGGTATCGGCGCCGGTCACGGCGGCAGCGAACGCCGGGTGCACGCGCGAAAGCTCGACGCGCGCCCCCTCCACCCGGACCCGCGGCAGATACGCGCGAAGCATGAGCCACAGCGCCACCCACAGCACCAGCGACAGCACGGCAATGGCGAGCGCCAGGGGAATCATCAGGGGAAAACGGGCCAACACCATCCCGAACACCAAGCAGCCGACGCCACCGATCACCGCCCAGCGCTGCCGGTGCCGAAGGTCGGCGACCCGGTCGAATTCAGATTGGGTGAGCGGCAACAAGATCCGACGGTTGGCAACGGTGAGTGGCGCGTAGCCATCAGCCGGCGCGCCGCTCTTGACCGACACCTTGGGCAACTCGCGCTCCCGTGCGTCGTCGACCGACACGACGACCTTGCCCATTGCGTCTCAGGCGTCCTTGCGACGGATCTCGGTGATGATCGCCTCGGAATCATTGGCGTCATCGCCGCGCTCACCCAGATTGCGGTCGCGGTCCTCCTGGGCGGCCTTGCGCGCGGCGTCCTTGGTGGCCTTGGCCTTTTCGAGCGCGGCATCGGCACCGTTCTCATGGATGAACTCGGCCCATTCGACCAGCGTGTCAACCATCTCGTCCTCAGGAACGACCATCACGTTTTGGCCTTTCACGAAGAGGTGGCCACGCTTGTTTCCGGCTGCGATTCCAAGGTCGGCATCTCGTGCTTCACCCGGGCCGTTCACGACACACCCCATGACGGCGACCTGGAGCGGGATCTCACGATCGCCGAATTCCTCCATGGCAGTCTGGGCGACCTTGTACACGTCGACCTCGGCCCGACCACACGACGGGCACGAGATCAGATCGATGTTCTTTCGCTCACGAAGACCCATTGCCTCGAGCAGCTGACGGCCTGCCTTGGCTTCCTCGATCGGATCGGCAGTGAGTGAGTATCGAATCGTGTCGCCAATGCCCTCTGCGAGGAGGGTCGCGATTCCGGCCGTTGCTTTGAGCGTGCCACCGGGCGGGGGGCCCGCCTCGGTCACACCCAGGTGCAAGGGGTGATCGGTGGCTTCACTCAACTGGCGATATGCCTCGATCATGAGCGGCACCGACGACGCCTTCACCGAAATCTTGATGAGGTCGAAGTCGACCTCATCGAAGTAGGCGATCTCTTGCAGGGCCGATTCGACCATCGCCTCGGGCGTGACCTTGCCGCCGTACTTCTCGTAGAGCTTCGGATCGAGCGACCCACCGTTCACCCCGATGCGGATCGGCACCCCGCGATCCTTGGCTTCGCGAGCAACCGCCTTGATCTGGTCGGGTTTGCGGATGTTCCCCGGATTCAGTCGCAGGCAGTGAACGCCCGCCTCGAGTGCTTCGAGCGCCCGGCGGTACTGGTGGTGAATGTCGGCGACGATCGGAACCGGAGAGCGGGGCACGATCCGGGCCAGCCCTTCGGCGGCTTCGGGCTCGTTGCACGTACACCGCACGATGTCGCAACCGGCGGCCGCAAGGCCATAGATCTGCTGCAGCGTTGCTTCGTGATCGGCTGTCTTGGTGATGGTCATCGACTGAACCGTCACCGGTGCGCCGCCACCGACCGGAACGTCACCGACCATGATCTGGCGAGTCTCACGTCGGGGGAAGCTCTGCGTGAACTGCACGAGATCAGGTTACAAGCGGTGGTCCGTCGGCGAGACGGTGGGCGCCTGTGACAGGGGCCGCTCCACGGGATGCGAGGACGACGAGGCGTCCCGGCGCTGTGACGCCGCAAACGCAATCATCCGACGGCGGTCGTCAGGGAACGCACTCCCCCACTCCACCTCCAGCGGCCACCAGGCGGCCGGCTGGCCGTCCTCGGGCCGCAGCGTTGCGTGCGGATCGGCGACCGCGGCGTACGACAGGGAAAGGGTCGCGGGCCAATCCGGGTGAAAGCTCCGTACCGCCGCGGCAACCGGTCGAGCCATCAGCTCGACCACCATGCCGGTCTCCTCCGCCGTTTCGCGGACAGCGGCGCCGCTCGGGGTTTCACCGTCCTCGATCTTGCCGCCGGGAGGGACCCACTGGCGCCAGCGGTGGTGAACCAGCACGACATGGGAGAAGGCCGGGTCGTAGACCCAGACCTCAGCAGCGAGGGGCGCCGCGAGCGATGCAGCGTGCTGTGCGAACCATTCGCCGGCATCGTCGTACACCCGAAGCGCAGCATCGAGGTCGACCGTGCACGCCTCCACCGACGCCCGACGCAGGTCATCGGCCACCATGGCGCCAGGCGACGGGCCGCTACCCGAGGTTGATCGGATCGATGATGTCGCGCACGAGGGCGAACATCCCGATCACCACGAGGAAGCCGAAGACGGCGTACGTGAGTGGGAGAACCCGGGCGTAGTCGACTTCGTAGCGACGTCCGCCGATCGAGCGGATGCGTTCGTACGTCCCGATCGCGACATGACCACCGTCGAGCGGAGGCAGCGGGACCAGGTTGAAGATCCCGATGAAGACATTGAGCAGGGCGAGCAATCCGAGCGATTGCTCGAAGCTGCTGTTGGCACCGATTCTCACGGCGCCGTAGATCGAGAGGATTCGATCTTCATCAGGGCTGCGGGCCTCGATGACCGGGTTCTCGCGAGCAACATCAGTGGTGGTGACGTCACCGCCGGTGTCGATGCCGGTGGTGTTGCGGAAGGTGTCGGTGAGGAAATTCCCGATGGAGCCCGGGGTGAAGAACTGAACGAGCCCTTCTCCGGAAAGCACCACCCATTCGCCAAAGGACGTGACCGCGTGCCAGGACGCATCGACCGGGCCTGGCGTGTAGGTCGCTGGCTCTTGGCCGACCCCGAAGAACCCGGTGGCAGCCTCCTCGACTGGCGGCAGTTGCTGGGGGTCGTAGTCGACGTCGAAGCGGAGAAGTTCGCCCGGCTCGACCGGGTCGATCAACACTCGGACAGCGCCTGCACCGCGGGCGTCGAGTTCGACGAGCAGGTCGTCCCAGCTCTTCACCTCGGCACCTTCGACTGCAAGGATCCGGTCACCTTCATAGAGACCAACAAACGCATCAGCGCCAGCATCGGTGAGACGGAACCGCAAGTCGGTGGTTCCGGTGAGCGTCTCGCCGTCGCGCTCCCAGACCACCTCGACCGACTGGCCGCCACGCGCCTGCACGATGTCACTGAACGCTTCGAAGCCGACAGCCTCGACGCCATCGATGCTGATGATCCGATCACCGGGCTCGATGCCCACATCGTCGGCTGCGCTGGCGGCGGACACCTGGCTGACAGCCCACGATCCGTCCTCGCGGGGCAGCCCGTAGCCGACGGCGAGAATGCCGAACAGCACGATCGCCATCATGAAGTGCATCATCGAGCCGGCCGAGACGACGAGCATCTTGCGAGGCCAGGACTTCACCCGATACGAGCGAGGTTCATCACCGGGCTCGACCGGATCGAGATTGTTCATCCCGATGATGCGGACGTACGCACCAGCGGGGATGCCCTTGACGCCGTACTCCGTCTCGCCCTTTCGGAACGACCAGAGCCGCGGCCCGAAGCCGATGAAGAACTCCGTGACCTTCATGCCGGTCCAGCGGGCCGTGAGGTAGTGACCAAGCTCGTGCATGAAGATCATGAAGATCACGGCGACCACGAAGAAGGCCCAGCCCCACCCGGCGAGAAAGCCGAGCGCAACGATGGCGCCGATCAACAGCACCAGGCCGGTGAAGTCGTTGGTGTCCTCTTGGGGGGCAGAAGCGGGAGCCTCAGCCGGCGGTGGGGGTGACGCCGGGGTCTCGGTTTGCATCAGGCCATTCTCTCCGAGATCAGTCGCTTTGCGACATCGCGCGCTGCGGCATCGGCACGGAGGACAGCATCGACACCTTCCGCGGCTGTTCCAGGCCACCGCTGCAACGACGCATCAACCACCCGGTCAATGTCGGTCCAACCGATCGTTCCCTTGAGGAACGCATCAACAGCGATCTCGTTGGCCGCGCTGAGCCACGCTGGCGCGGTCTCCCCAGCCCGGCCCGCCTCGTAGGCAAGCCGAAGACACGGGAAGGCATCGAGATCGGGCGGCTGGAAGTCGAGGTGACGGAGCTCGGCCCAGTCGATGCCGCCGTAGGGCACCTCGAGCCGATCGGGATACGCCAGCGCGTACCCGATGCACAGGCGCATGTCGGGCATCGAGAGCTGGGCGATGGTCGCACCGTCGGTGTAGGTGACCATCGAGTGGATCACGGACTGCGGATGGACGACGACATCGATCTGGTCGAAGGACACACCGAAGAGTTCGTGGGCTTCGATGACTTCGAGCCCTTTGTTCATGAGCGTCGACGAGTCGATCGTGATCTTGGGCCCCATCGACCATGTCGGGTGCGCCAACGCGTCCTCGATCGTGACCTTTTCGAGATCGCTTCGGCTGCGGCCCCGAAACGGGCCGCCGCTTGCGGTGAGCACGACGCGATGCACCCGATCAGCCACCGTGACCTTGCCCGTGATCTCGTTGGCCCGAAGGCACTGATGCACGGCGCAGTGCTCGCTGTCGACCGGCACGAGCTCAGCGCCGGGAGTCGCCCAGGCGCGCTGTACGACCGGGCCGGCGGCGATCAGCGACTCCTTGTTGGCGAGCCCGAGCCGTTTCCCGGCTTCGAGCGTCGCGAGGGTGACCGGCAGGCCCGCGAATCCGACCACCCCGTTGATGACGGTGTCGGCGGTGAGCGCCGCATCGGCCATCGAGGCGTCGCCGACGAGCAACTCGACACCTTCCGGCAGTTGCGGGCCGATCTCCGCAGCTGCCGTCGCATCCGCGACCGCCACGACATCAGGGCGAAACTCTTCGGCTTGGGCGATGACCTCGGCGCTTCGACCGACACCGAGTGCGGTGACCCGATACGACTCGGGTTGTTCGCGAACGATCTCGAGGGTCTGGGTGCCGATCGAACCGGTTGAACCAAGGACCGCCACTGCGGTGGTCACGTCGAGGCTCCGATCCGAGCGATCAGGTGAAGACGAGGGCGTTGGTGACGTACCAGACGGTCGGCAACACGAACAGTAGACCGTCGAAGCGGTCGAGCAGACCGCCGTGGCCAGGCAGGATCGTGCCCATGTCCTTGATGCCGAGATCGCGCTTGATCTGCGATTCGGCGAGATCGCCGATCGGTGCGGCGAGCGCCGCGGCGATACCGACGATGATCATGGCGACGATGCCGCTGCCCTCGAATGTCTCGCCGGCGATGGGCGAGGGCTGGCCGAGGACACCCATCACCGCGGCGGCGACGATGACCATGGCCATCCCGCCCATCAGGCCTTCGACCGTCTTGTTCGGGCTGGCTGGCGACAGCGGCGTCCGGCCCATCACCCGACCGATGGCCAGCCCACCGACGTCGTAGGCAACCGTCAAGATCACGGCGGCGGTGAGCATCCCCGTGCCATGAGTCTCGACCGTGAGCATGAGCGCCGCGAAGCTTCCGAGCACCCCGATGTGCACCACGCCCAGAATGGTGGCGCCGAGCCCTCGCATCGCACCGTCAGGGCTGATCCCCATGACGTACCAGAGCGAACCGAACACGATCGAAAGCACGAGCACGAGCCCGATCGCCGCTTCGCCTCGCCAGTAGACCGCAAGCGGCATCGTGAGAACGGCGGTGAGGCCGAGCAGCACCGCAGGCTGGTACCCGGCAACCCGCACGGCGTTGTAGAACTCCACCGCAGCCAACGTCAACGCAATCGTGACCACAGCGAGGGCCGCAACCGGACCCACCGCCATCGCGGCGAGGAACAAGCCAGCGAGGAAGACGCCAACGATGATCGCCATCGGCATGTCGCGCTCACCGCTCGCACCGGCAACCTGGCCGAGCGACGCACCGAGCGTTTGTTGCTCCTCGGCGACCGGCTCAGCGATGGGCGTGCTGCCGACCGGCGCCGGGCCGAGCCGCGAGGGTCGGGGCTCGTCTTCGAAGCCGAAGAAGTCGTCGGCTGCATCGGACACGCCGCCGACCTGGACGGCAGGGGCGGGTTCGGCGGCCGGTTCGTCGTCGGCCCACATCGGAGTCGACGAGACTTCGGCCCAGGCGGCGAGCTCGTCGGGCTCGGCCTCACGAAGCGATGGCTCCGGGGTCGGATCGAAGGTGATGGCTCCCGTGTCGCCACCGACCTGTGGAACGGCGCCGGTCGGCGGCTCGCTCCAGTGCGGGATGGCGTCGTCGTCCTCCTCGAATGAGAAGTCGTCGTCACCGAAGACCGAGCGGCCCGGCGCGGCGAACTCGTCGTCGGCGGCATCACCTTCCACGATGTGGAAGCCTTCGAAATCGTTGGAATCGTCACTCATAGTCTCGCCCCTCCCCGAGCGGTCCGAGGTTCACACCTCGAGCAGCTCGTCTTCTTTCTGGGCCTGCGCAGCGTCAATCATGGCAATGAATTCGTCTTTCAGAGCGTCAAGGGACGTTTCGGCCCCGCGAACATCGTCTTCCGACGTGCCGTCGAGCTCGTCGAGGTCTTTGCGGGCCGAACGACGAACGCCGTTGACGCGCTGCTTTGCCTCTTCCGCCATGCCGCCGACGACCTTGACCAGATCCCGGCGCCGCTCCTCGGTGAGTGGGGGAAAACTCAGCCGAATGATCCGGCCGTCGTTACTCGGGCTCAGGCCCATGTTCGAGTTGATGATCGCTTTCTCGATCGCATCGAGGTTGCCGATGTCATGCGGGGTCACGATCAGCTGCCGAGCTTCGGGCACCGAGAAGCTGGCCACTTCCTGCAGCTTCATTTCGACCCCATAGGCCTCGACGGTGAGCCGCTCGAAGAGGGCTGAGGAGGCCCGGCCGGTACGAACGGTGGAGAACTCTCGACGGGCGTGGGCAACCGCCCCTTCCATCTTCTCGCCCGCATCGAGCAGGACCAGTTCGATCTCTTCTTCGGCGCTCACGTCACTCCTCGTCGTCGACGAGGGTACCGACCGGTTCGCCGCGGAGCAGGGATTGAAGGTTTCCTTCCCCCATCAGGTCGAACACGACGATGGGGAGTTCATTGTCCATGCAGAGGGTGATCGCGGTGGAGTCCATCACCTTCAACCCCTCGTTGAGCACTCGCATGTACGACACATGATCGAGCTTGACCGCATCGGGGTTGGTGCGTGGGTCGTCGGAGTAGATGCCGTCGACGCCGCCGTGCGTACCTTTCAGGACCACGCCGGCCTCGATCTCGACCGCTCGCAGAGCCGCGGTGGTGTCGGTCGTGAAGAACGGGTTGCCAGTGCCTGCGGCGAAGATGACAACCCGACCCTTCTGCAGATGACGGGTCGCGCGCCGCCGAATGTAGGGCTCGGCGACCTGGTTCATCTCGATGGCCGATTGCACTCGCGTCTTCTGGCCGAGCTGCTCGAGCGTGTCCTGCAGGGCCAAGGCATTCATGACCGTGGCGAGCATGCCCATGTAGTCGGCCTGGGCGCGGTCCATGCCTTCGCCGGCACCGTGGATGCCTCGCCAGATGTTGCCCGCACCAACCACAACGGCGATGTCGACGTTGAAGGCGCGCACCGCCGCGACGACGTCTTCGGCGATCTTGCGAACCGTTGGCCCGTGAATACCGAACTCGAGCGGACCGGCGAACGCCTCCCCCGAGAGTTTCAACAACACCCGCTGCCAGCGGGCCGGTTGGGTTCCTCGGGTGGTGGGTTCGTCGTCGCTCATCGAGTCAGGATCCGATCACAACCTGAACGAAGCGCGCAAGAGAGCCGCCGCCCAGGCTGTCCTTCACGGCGGTCTTGTCGCCGTGAAGACCCTGCTCGAGAAGCGCCCGTTCGCCCATCCAGGCGTTGAGGCGACCGGTCACGATCTTGTCCCAGGCCTGCTCGGGCTTGCCCTCTGCCTTGGTGATCTCGAGCAGCGACTCGCGCTCTTTGTCGATGTCCTCAGCGGGGATCTCGTCCGCCGACAGGTAGGCCGGCTTCGCGAACGCGATGTGAAGGGCGACCTGGTGCAGGTCGTCTTGGCTCACGCCACTTCCTTCGACGATCACGGCGTTGACACCTCGACCATCCTGGCTGTGGAGGTAGGTGTCGAGGATGTTGCCCTCGGCGGCCACGATCTGTTCGACGGAGCCGAGCTCGATGTTCTCCTTGATCGTGACCTTGAGGTCGTCGATCGCGGCCATGTGGGCCTCGGTTGCGCCGGCACCACCGGCGAGCACGGCGTCAGCGAGGCTCTGGGCCAAGCTGGTGACCGCGTCGTTCTTGGCCGAGAAGTCGGTCTCGGTCTTGATCTGCACGACGGCTGCGGTGTTGCCATCGACGGCAATCGCGACCGTGCCCTCATCGTTGTCGCGGTCAGAGCGAGCGGCGGCCTTGGCCAGACCCTTCTCACGAAGCATCTGGGTGGCGGCTTCCATGTCGCCATCGGTTTCGGTGAGCGCCTTCTTGGCGTCCATCATGCCGGCGCCGGTTGCGTCGCGCAGCGCCTTCACGTCCTTCGCGGTGAAGCTCATGTCGGTAGTCCTTGGGAGTTCTCTGGAATGTGGGTGATCGATCGAGGCTCAGGCCTCGGGCGTGCCTTCGTCGCCAGCGGCGGGCATGGCCGCCTCTGCGGGGGCCTCATCGGCGCTCTCGGCCGGAGCTGCCGCAGCTGCTTCTTTCTCCGCTGCGATACGAGCTTCTCGTTCCGCCGCCTGGGCTGCGGCTTCGGCTCGGGCCTTGGCCTGCTGCTCGGCGACTTCGGCTTCCTGCAGCACGTTGCGCTGGGCGGGCGACTCGCCGGAGGCTTCGGCCTTCTTCGAGCGAATGAAGCGGCCCTCGAGCACTGCGTCGGAAATGACGCGGCTCATGAGCTCACCCGAGCGGATCGCGTCATCGTTGCCAGGGATGGCGTAGTCGATCAGGTCGGGGTCGCAGTTGGTGTCGACGACGGCGACGATCGGGATGCCACACTTGCGGGCTTCGGTGACGGCGATGTGTTCCTTCTTGGTGTCGAGGATGAACACCGCGTCGGGCAGCTTCTGCATGTCGCGGATGCCCCCGAGGTTGCGCTCGAGCTTGGCCAGCTCACGGCTGATCAGGAGCGCTTCCTTCTTGGGCATGGCTTCGAACTCGCCGGAGTCGCGCATACGGCGGTACTCCTGCATCTTGCCGACCCGCTTGGAGATCGTCTGGAAGTTGGTGAGCATGCCGCCGAGCCAACGTTCGTTGATGTAGGGCATGTTGCAGCGCTCGGAGTAGGACTGGATGGAGTCCTGGGCCTGCTTCTTGGTGCCGATGAACAGCACGGTGCCGCCATTGGCGACGAGATCTCGGACGAACACGTACGACGACTCGAGGTGGGTGAGCGTCTGGTGCAGGTCAACGATGTGGATACCGCTGCGTTCGCCGTGGATGAACCGCTTCATCTTGGGGTTCCAGCGGCGGGTCTGATGACCGAAGTGAACGCCGGCCTCCAACAGCTGTTTCATGGAGATGACTGCCATGGTGATGTACTCCCGGTTGTCTACGGGTGCGAGCCGGACGCCGCAGCGACCGGGTGTGGCTCACACCCTGGAATGTGCCAGCTCACCCCGAGTGGGTGCGCGTCGGATCTGCGAACAGACCGCCGAGAACCCTATCGGGGTTCGCCGCCGACGCCGCCTGCCGCCGCAAGGTCGGCGGCGACCACCGCGCCGGCAACGGCACGCTCCGTCGACGCAATGGAGACACCGGTGACCAGATCAAAGATCGCGTCGGCTGGACTCTGACACGACGGAGGCAGACCCGCGAGGGCAAGGCGAATCTCGTCTCTCACCTCAGGCAGGGCGCCGATCTCACCGTGCGCGCCGACGGGGTTGAAACCGCCGACGATGACGTGTCGTGCTCCTGGCGCGTCCGCTTCGGTGCCAGGAACGACGAGGTCGGCGCGATGACCCACCGTCACCGCATGCACGCCATCAGGAAACGAGACATCTCGCCGATCGCCGACATATCCCGCTTCGGAGAGGTCGCGGACAGACGGCGCCGCGAGCACCGTGTCAGGGTCGAGCATCTCCAGGCCAGCGCCGAGCACGACCCCGGGTCCCGCGTTCGCAAGCGCGTCGTTGATCGTGGCGAGCGGTGCCCCGCTGTGCGGGGAGGCAAAGGTCATCACCACCGACAGGTCCACCTCGGCTTCCAACTGGCTGCTGGCCAGCCGGGCGACGACGCCACCCAGACTGTGGCCGTAGACGTCGATCGCGGCGTCGGGATTGGCGGCTCGGATCTGGCGGACCGTGTCGATGAACGCGTCGACGCTTTCCTGGACGGGCTGTCCCGTCGCGGTGCTCTCGTAGCTGGAGCGGGCAACGTCACCGGGCCAGTTGGCACCTCCTCCGGGAACCAAGCCACCGTCGTAGCTGAAGCGGACTACATCATCGTCGGCATACCCGAGCTCGGAGAAGCCGACATCGTCACCCAGACCGGGCGCCGCCGACGCCGACCCGAGCCCGTCGACCACAACCGCGATGCGTCGTCGGCCAGAGACCGGTCCGGCCGTGGCAATCGCTGCGGCTGCTGAGCATGGTGCCGGATCGAGGACGGCGACGAGGCCCGATAACAGCGCGGCGACCAACTGGTCCGGGTCGAGCTCGCGGGTCAGGGCCTGGACAATGTCGAGACTCGCAACCAATCCGGCGACAAGCGAGTCGGCTCTGACATCTGCCACCAGCCCTGCCGCCCACCGACCGATCGCGCCGATCACGCCTCCCCCGCCTCGGTGCTCCTGGGCGAGGTCGTACAGGGCAAGTCGTTCGGCCCGCTCGGCCGCGGCGCGCAGTGCTGCATCATCGTCGGTGTCGTGGGGCACCAAGCGGACGTTGATGACGAGCTCGCCGAAGAGCGGCGCCGGGTCGACATAGACACCATGGATGCGAACGGAGAAGTGAAGCGGTCCATTCGCCGCACCAACTCGATCAGCTCGTTGGACGGCATCACCGACGGCGACACTGCGAACCTGGAGCGGGCCATACGACGTCTTCAACCCGCCGCCGTGGTCGATCGTCACCCAGATGTCACCGGCTACCGGGCCCGCGAACACCACGACACCGGGCGCCGCCGCAACGACACGGTCACCCGCCGAGGTGGCGTACTCGATACCCCGATTGCCGGCGCCGTACGCCGTGTCGGGTGCTCGGAACGGGTCGGCCACCGCAGCGTCGACCGGGGCACGCAACACGATCGATGCGGCATCGACCGGTCTGACGCTGGATGCCAACACCGCAACGACGACGACCACGGACAAAACGACAAATCGGCGCACACCGCACCCCTGGACTCGAAGAGTTCACGGGGAAGTGAGCGCCGACGGCGTGCGAGTGACTGTAGCCAGCGTCGACGACGACGCAACTCTTCAGTTCGTCAGGCCAGTTCGCGTTCGCTGGCGGAGATCCGCGAGCGCAGTTGCAGGACCGCTTTGGTGTGGATCTGACAGACCCGACTCTCGGTGACGCTCAGAACCCGTCCGATCTCGGCCAGGGTGAGCCCTTCGTAGTAGTAGAGCGTCAGGACGATCTTCTCTCGCTCCGGCATGCGATTGATCGACTCGGCCAGGATCTGCCGCATCTCTTCGACCTCGTACACGCCCATGGGCCCGGCGCCGGAATCGGCCACGGTGTCGCCGAGCGTGACCGATTCACCTCGCTCACCCCCCGAGAGCATCTCGTCGAGGGCAGCCACACCGACGAAGCTGATCTGGCTGAGGGTCGTCTGCAATTGGGCTTCGGTGACGCCCATCTCCTCGGCGACCTCTTTGTCGGTTGGAGCTCGGTGGTTTTCCGACTCGAGTTTCGACATGGCACGCTCGAGGTTGCGGGCCTTTGACCGAACCGACCGCGGCACCCAGTCGATCGAACGCAGCTCGTCGAGAATCGCACCCTTGATCCGAGCGATCGCGTAGGTCTCGAATTTGTAGCCCCGCTCGGGATCGAACTTCTCGATGGCATCGATGAGCCCGAAGACGCCAAAGCTCGTGAGATCGGCTTGTTCCACGTTTCGAGGCAGACCAACGCCAACCCGGCCGGCCACGTACTTCACCAGCGGCGAATACTGGACGATCAGCTTGTCGCGGGTCTCTTGCGTGCGATTGGCCTTGTAATCGGCCCAGAGTTGCTCGATGTCTGCGTGGCGTTCGGTCACGGGGATGGGGTCCTAGGCGCGAGGGTGGGTGGTTCGGTGCACGTCACGAAGACGCTCTCGGCTGACCCGGGTGTAGATCTGCGTCGTAGCGAGGTCTTCATGACCCAACATTTCCTGCACAGCACGCAAATCGGCACCTCCGTCCAAAAGATGAGTAGCAAAGGTATGGCGAAGTGCGTGGGGATGGGTCGGTGCGACCGAGCGGCGATCGAGCAGCCGCCTCACGTCGCGTGGTGAAAGCGGTCTCCCAGCGCGGTTGAGAAAGAGAACCTGGTCCGGCGTTTCTTCGTTCGCCAGCGTCGGGCGGCCGTCGGCGAGCCATGCACGAATCGCCTCCGCAGCCGGTTCTGATACCGGCACCCGCCGTTGCTTCGAGCCCTTCCCCCACACCCGGACGACCCCGTCATCGCCCAGATCCGCAGTCGTGAGACCACACAGCTCACTCACTCGCAACCCGCTTCCGTACAACAGCTCGACAACCGCCCGGTCGCGGGCATCGATAGCGGGGTCGCCCGAGGCCTTGGTCGACCCGTCGATCAAGCCGTCGACCTCGTGCGCGGTGAGCACTCGTGGAAGGGTCGCAGCACCTTTGGGAGCGGTGAGCGCTGCGCTCGGGTCAGAGGCAATGAGGTCAACCCGCCGCGCCCAGTCGAAATAGCGACGAATCACCGACGCCTTGCGGGCAATGGTGCGTCGGGCGTAGTTGTCTCGGTCGAGATCGGCGAGGTAGGCGCGTAGATCACGCCGCCCGACCTGAGCGGGAGCGTCGATGCCTCGCTCGACAAGCCACTCGACCGCAGTCTGCATGTCGCGCCGATACACCGATCGGGTCGAGTCAGCGACACGGGTGAGTGAGTCGAGCCAACGCGGCAGCTCCCAACAAGACACGGCCCGACCCTAGTCCACCCCACGACTGGTAGCGCGGCGACCACTGCTCGCGCGAACAGCCGTGGGCACTCGATGCTCACGTACGACGAACTCCCGTTCCGTCGTCGACGACCAGTCCCCGACCCGCAAGGTCGCCGACTGCGGCGAGCACCTCCAACGGTGGATGCCCGGTCGCAACCACGACAGCGTCGAGCGACGTCGCCCCGTCATCGACCGCGGCGTACACCGATGCCAGCGGCTCGGGGAGATCTGCCTCAACCGTCGGTTCCACCACCTGGGCCGGGCCCGACAGGGCCCGCAAGCCGAGGGCAAGGAGCACATCGTCGACCGAGGTCACCGGCGCACAGCCGTCGGCGAGGAGCGCGTTGGTGCCGACAGCTGCCGGGTTGCGCACTGACCCCGGCACTGCCATGACCTGCCGGTCCCGCCGGATGGCTTCATCGACCGTGAGCATCGAGCCACCCGCTCGGCGGGACTCAACGACCACGATGATGTCGGCAACCGCCGCAATCAGCCGATTCCGAGCGGGGAAACGCCATCGTGCCGGTGCTGCGCCGGGGGGCGCCTCAGCCATGATCGTGCCGGCGCGAGCAACCGACTCCCACAGGTCGCCGTGGCGCGCGGGATAGACGACATCCACGCCGCCACCGACAAACGCAAGCGGTGGGGCTCCCGCAGCGGCAACCGCGCCGACATGCGCTGCGCCATCGATCCCCAGCGCCAGCCCGGAGACGACGACAACGCCGGCAGCGGCCAGACCGAAACCCAACTCTCGCGCGACCTCGCGCCCGAGACTCGTGCACCGTCGGGTTCCGACAATCCCAACGGTCAAGAGATCGTTCTCGACCGGACGACCTCGGCGAAACAGCACCGGAACAGGGTCGATGTCGTCGGCCAGACGACGCGGATGGTCAGGATCGCCCGGACTCGACACCACGATGCCCGACGCCGCGAGATCCGCCGCGAGTACCTCGAGGTCGAGCGCGGATGCTTCGGCCACCCATCCGGTAGCCACTGTCGCCGGCGCCTCGACGTCAAGCCTCCGACCCGACCGAAGCCGCTCCAACGCCCCCGCCGGCCCGTGTCGGGCGACGGCGGCTGCCAGTCGCTTCGGCCCCATCCCGCCGAGCGAGGCCAGTGCCGTGAGCGCCATCAGATCAGACCGCATGACGACCCCCAAGCACGGGGCGCGCCCGCAGGCTGATCGCCGCATGCACATCGGTCGCTCGCAACGATGGACCCGCGTCATCGAGGTCGCGAATGGTGCGAGCAACGCAGCGAATCCGGCGAAGACCCCGCCCGCTCACCTGACCGACCTGGAGCGCATGCTCGAGAATCGCCCGCGCCGCCGGTTCGAGCGGGGCGTGACGGTCGAGCGCTGGACCATCGAGCGCCGCATTGCACCGCACACCTCGCTCGGCCGCCATCGACCGCACCTCGGCGACCCGAGCTGCGACTGCCGCCGTCGACTCCGCAGGCGGCCCCAGCACATCGGCAGCCGCCGGCCGGCCGACCTGCACCATCAGATCGAGCCGGTCGAGCAATGGCCCCGACACCCGCCGGGCGTAGCGAGCCCGGGCTGCAGCCGGACATCGACATGCGGTGTCACCGCCCATGCCACAGGGGCAGGGATTCATCGCCGCGACGAGGAGCACTCGGGCTGGCTGCTCAGAGGTGGCGTGGGCCCGAGCGACCCGCACGACACCCTCCTCCAGCGGCTGTCGCAGCGCATCGAGCACGGACGGGGCGAACTCACCGAGCTCATCGAGAAACAGCACCCCACAGGACGCCCGGCTGACCTCACCGGGCCGGGCATGCCCGCTCCCGCCACCGACCAGGGCCGCCATCGAGGCCGAATGGTGCGGGGCCCGAAACGGCGGCCGTTCGACCAAACCGCCCGGCGGCAACGCCAAACCCGACGCGCTGTGCACGCGAGTGACCTCGAGCGCTTCGTCCGGCGCCAGTGCCGGCAACAAACCAGGAAGCCGTCGGGCGAGCATCGTCTTCCCCGCCCCTGGTGGGCCAACCAACAAGAGGTGGTGCCCACCAGCGGCGGCGTACTCCAGCGCGGTCCGGGCTACCGGTTGGCCCCGCACATCGCCGAGATCGGGGACGACGACCGACGCGAGGTCCGCCCCTGGTGGATCGGGATCAGGCCAGGGCGAACCATCGACGAGGGCCGCAGTGACATCGCCGAGCCCACGCACCGCCCGGACCCGGTCACCGGCGACAAACCCCGCAACTGCGGCATCCGGCGCCGGAACGAGCACCCATCGCCCCGTCGCCACGTCGGCCAACGACACCGCCCCCGGAATCGAACGGACCGAGCCGTCGAGCCCCAACTCTCCGAACGCCGAGAAGCCGTCTTCGATCACCGGCAACTGCCCCGATGCCGTGAGCACCCCGAGCGCGATCGGGAGATCCAGACCAGCACCGACTTTCGGGACACCGCCAGGAGCCAGGTTGACGGTGATGCGTTTGAGGGGCCAGGTCGCGCCCGACGACACGATGGCGGCTCGAACCCGGTCTCGGGCTTCTCGGCACGAGGCATCGGGTAAGCCGACGATACTGAACCCGGGCAGCCCGTCGGCAACATGAACTTCAACAGAGACCGGATGGCCGTCGACCCCACTCAAGGTGGCCGACGCGATGGTGGCGAGCATGAGCAACCTCCACATGTGAACGAGTGGAGGTCGCCGTGCGCCGACGACCGAGCGATGTCTACACCCTACGTCAGGGCTGTGACAGCACCTCTCGGGTGTAGCGAACGACCGCGTCGATCTCACCGCTCGACAGGGAACCGGCGAACGATGGCATCCCGTTTCGCCCCTCGGCGATGATCACCCGCTGCTCGGCCGGATCCGGGTACGCCTCGATCACCGCCCCATCGGCCAATCTCGGACCCGTACCACCACCGCCCCCCGCACCGTGACAGTTCGCACAGCGCCGCGAGTAGACATCTCGCCCCTGAGCCAACTCAGGGTCGGGCTGTCCATCGGGCCCCAGTGGCACGTCGGGCGACTCACCCGCGCATGCACCCAGCAGCACGCTCATCACCGCCAGCAACACGAAGATTCGGCGCACAACGCTCCAGTGGTGGGGGAACCGACGACGGGCACGATACTGAGCGAATGGGAATGGACCCGACTCGGCCGCATCAGCGTCGCCCTGCCGACTATGTCTTCGTCGGGGCCACCATCGTCGCCGGCATCGTGTTGCTGTTGTGGGTGTTCTTCGGGAGTGCGTGATGGATGACCCCGAGGCCTACGGCGACGTCGACGTTCGCTTTCTGCAGCCGTACCAAGCAAACAAGTGGTACCTGTGCCCGAACTGCAACCGAGACATCCCACCGGGCACCGGGCACTACGCCGTCGTGCCCGTCGACGCGCCAGACCTGCGCCGACACTGGCATCGGGGCTGCTGGGATGGACGCAAGACTCGCAAGGCCCGCACGAAGCGCCGCTAGCCGTCGAGGTCAGCGACCAGATCGTGCCGGACCCACACATTTGGTTCGACGTAGACGGCTACTCCCTGGTCAGCCAGCACGTGAAGCGGCACGAGCCCACCGGGGAGAACCGTCGTACCACTGCCCTCCAGCGTCACGCTGCTCCAGCTGCGCCAGTCATCGAGCGAGCCAGCGATGGTCTGCGACGCAGTGGCAATGCCCTCGATCACCCCGCCCAATCGAGCGTGGACTCGCAGCCATGGATCCACCGGCAAGCCGTCGTCGCGGGTGCGGTAGGCGTACTCCGACATCGGGGTGTCCGGTTCGAGGTGCTTGGCGCTGGGCCGAACCGGCGCCAGCAGCGTCGAGAAGCCAGCCGCTGCGCTGGCGCGACGGAGCGCACCGAAGAGCTGCTCCGACAGGCCCTGGCCAAGCCAGTCGGTGTGCACCGACACCTCGAGGGCGCATGCCGTGTCAGGTTCTACCCCGTTGACGATGTCGGCATGGGCCCAGATCAAGGCCTGATCCCAGCCCCGATCCGGCAGCGAACGTCGGCCGTCCGCATCCATGCGAAACGCCATCGCGGTGCCGTGGCCGACGATCGTGTCGTCACCGGTGGTGGCGACGACACCGAGCTGACGAAACGATCGGACGACGGGACCAAAGAGTGACTCCCCGATCGGATCGTGATCCATGAATTCATCCCATTGATCCGGCATCGCCCAGACCTGGCCGATCAGCTCAGGCCGATCGGCCAAGGTCGAGAAGGTGAGGTCCATGCGGCGACGCTAATCCGCCGACCAGACTCGACGACGTGGGTTTAGGTGAGACGTCGGATGACCGGCCGCCACGACAGCGCACCAGCGATGACGATCGTCGAGGCGCCGACGATCGTCATGATCCTCGCTGGGCCGACCCACACGGACAAGACGCTGGCGGTGAGCGCACCCAACGGCAGCCCGCCCATGAAGCCAGTCATCATCAACCCCATCACTCGCCCCATCATTTCCGGAGCGGTGGAACGCTGCAGCACGGTGCGATGGCTGGTCATTGCGATGCCGGCATTGAGGCCCCACAGCAACATGATGACCACGGCGACCCCGAAGTTCGGCGCAAAGCTCAACGCAAGCTGACCGGCCCCAAGCCCAAGACCGACACACAAGGCAATGTTCCAGCCGTGCCGGCCGATCTGGCGGGTGGCCATGACGGCGGAGCTGACGAACATCCCGAGCCCGAAGGTCGCCATGACGGTACCGGCACTCGACGCGTCGAGCCCGAAGTCTTCTTCAACCACCCTCGGCATCGCGATCTGCATGACCGAAAAGGAGCTGCCCAGCACCATCGACAGGAGAACCAGGCTGCGAACCGGCTCGTTCGCCCACGTGTAGCGAAGCCCGGAGATGATCGAGGCGCCGAAGGTCTCCTCCGACGCAGTCGACACCGGATCAGGCGGGATCGTGACCGGTCGCATCGCCAGCAGCGACAACCCGGCAAGCACAGTGAGCACCGCAAAGCCAGCGGCATCACCGAAACCGTCGATGGCGAAGCCAGCGATGACCACCGCAAAGAACCCGGCCGCTTGCATCGCACCGTTCTGCAGGGCGACCGCGTTCATGAGCCGGTCCGGCCCAACGAGCAGTGGCACCATCGCATTGAGGTTCGGCGGGCTCACCGACACCGTGATGCCGATGGCGAAAGCGGCCACGCCTGCCCACAGCGGCGTCGCCCAACCGGCGGCGATCACGACCGTGAACGCGCCCAAGGTCACGAGGGCAGCGATCGTCCAGCCCATGAACATGCGTTTGCGGTCGACTCGATCCGACCATGCTCCCGCCACGAGCGAGAACATCATGGCGGGCAGCCCGAGCAGGCCCGCCACGATGCCCTCTGCCGTCGACCAGTCGGTCAGCGTCACCACGAGCCAGACGAACGCGAAGCGCAAGGTGCCGTTGATCGAGGCCAATGCGGTCTGCGCCAACCAGAACCCTCGGAAATCGCGATCGGCAAGCAGTTCGCGAGTTGGTCCGCGCATCGGGCGACCCTAGCGATGCCGCACTCAGAAGGCCGCTTCGAGCACCTCGACGGTAGGCCCGGTCACGATGGCGACATCGAATCGAAGTCGGCCTCGGCGGTCGTTCGCATCGAGCCACGACATCGCAGCCCGCCGAACGAATCGCTGCTTGCGTTCGTCGACCGCTTCGAGACCGGAGCCGAATCGGTCGCTCGATCGGGTCTTGACCTCGCAAAAGACGATCTCGTCGCCCCGCATCATGACCAGATCGAGCTCGCCGCCTCGCACCTGCCAGTTTTGGTCGAGCACAACGTAGCCAGCTGCCTCGTAGTGACGGGCAGCCCGTCGTTCACCCCACCGCCCGAGCGCCACTCGGGACTGATCAATCGTTCGTCGTGCCATGGGCGCGACAGTAAGGACGGCGTGTGACACGGTGAATGCGACGTGCCGGGTGACTGGGACGTGCCGGCTGACCGGCTACCGCTGTCGGGAGACCCGAGCAGGCTTAGCGGTCCCGCTTTTCCTTGACCTTTGCGGCCTTGCCGATGCGGTCGCGCAGGTAGTAGAGCTTCGCCCGACGCACATCACCCCGAGCCCCGACCTCGATCTTCTCGACGATCGGGGTGTGCAGCGGGAAGGTGCGTTCGACGCCGACGCCGAAGCTGAGCTTGCGGACCGTGTAGGTCTCGCGCAGGCCAGCACCCTGACGGCGGATGACAACGCCCTCGAACACCTGGGTGCGCTGGCGGTTGCCCTCGATCACGCGAACATGCACCTTGACGGTGTCGCCCGGATCGAACTCCGGGATGTCGTCCCGGAGGCTGAGGTTGTCGACGAGATCGGTGGGCTGCATCGCTGCGCTCCAGACGGATCGAGAAATGGAAACCGGCGGGGCGCTGCTGCCCGGGCCGACTCCCCAGACTAGGGGTCAGACCGCCCGGTCCCACCCTGCGGCACCGGAATCCCGAACTCAGCGAGGGCTTCACGTTCCTCGTCTGAGAGGCCACCACGGGCCTCGAGCAGGTCGGGCCGCTCCCGAGCGGTCCGTTCGATCGCCTTGGCGAGCCGCCAGCGCTCCACCTTGCCGTGGTCGCCCGAGCGCAGCACCGCCGGAATCTCCCATCCGCGGAAATCCGCGGGACGGGTGAAGTGGGGATACTCGAGAAGCCCGTTGGCAAACGATTCGTCCTCGATCGAGGTCGAGTTGCCGAGGACGCCGGGCACCAGCCGGCCAACCGCTTCGATGATCAGCGCCGCGGCGACCTCGCCACCGGCCAGGACGACATCGCCGACCGAGATCTCGCCGTCACACAGGTGGGTGCGGACCCGCTCGTCGATCCCCTCGTACCGGCCACACAGCAGGGAGAAGCCGTCGAGGCCAGCCAATTCGTGCGCCATGTCCTGATCGAAGCGGCGCCCCGACGGCGACAGGTAGAAAAGGGGCCGAGGCGGATCGACGAGCTCGACGGCGCCGAACAACGGCTCGGGCTTCATCACCATCCCGGCGCCACCACCGAACGGCGCATCGTCGACCGTTTGATGCACATCGGTCGTGGTTTGGCGCAGATCATGCACCCGGATGTCGAGATGGCCATCGCGACGGCCTCGGCCGATCACCGACTGGTCAGCGATGTGGTCGACCATCTCCGGGAAGATCGAAAACACATCGATGCGCACGATCAGTCGTCCTCATCTCGTTCCGAGGCGGCTTCGTCAAGGTCGAACAGACCGACCGGCACGTCGACATGGATCTCGTCGTTCGGCGTGTACGACTCGATGAACTGCACCGGCACCAGGGTCCCGCCCTCGATCTCCAGCAGATCCGACGCCGGGTTCTCGAGCACGCGGGTGACGACGCCGTGCGCCACACCGTCTTGATCGATCACCGTGGCGCCGATCAGCTCATGAACCCACATTTCGTCAGGGTCGTCGAGCGGCTCAGCCCGCAGAATCGTGTTGCGAAGCGCGTCGGCCTGGTCGCGGTCATCGACACCGACGAACACCACGAGCCAGCCGCCCTTGTGCGGACGCGACGAACGAACCTCGAGCGGCCCGTTCGTGGAGTCGAGCACTGACCCGGAGTCGAGGCGCTCGGTTCGATTGGAGGTGAGCAGCACGCTGACCTCGCCGCGCACGCCGTGCGGGCGGGTAATACGGCCGATCTCGAGCACGTCAGTCGACGAACTCGACCTCGATGGCGCCGAGATCATCGTCGATCGCTGCGGAGCGCACAACCGTGCGGATCGCCGAAGCAACCCGGCCCCGCTTGCCGATCACACGACCCATGTCACCGTCGCCGACGGTTACATCGAGCCGAATGCCCTTGTCGGTGTCGCTCTGAGCAACCGACACATCGTCGGGCTTGTCGACGATCTGCTTGACGACATACTCGCAGACACTCTTCGCGACGTCGGCGCTCACTCGTCGCCGCCTTCCGCGTCGTCATCCGATGCAGCCGCTTCGGCGGCTTCTGCTTCCTTTTCGAGCTGCTTCTTGCTCTTGCGAGCCGCACGCTCGGGAACCGCTGCGTCGAACGCTTCTCCGGTGTGCTCGGTCCACGCACCGGAGATCTTCAGCAGCTTCTCGACTCGGTCGGTCGGCTGCGCGCCGTTCGAGAGCCAGTGAACGGCCCGCTCGTTGTCGATGTTGATGACCGACGGGTCCTGACGGGGCTCGTAGGTCCCGATGATCTCGATGAAGCGCCCATTGCGCGGCGAGCGCGAGTCGGCGGCGACGACACGGTAGGTGGGCTGCTTCTTCTTGCCCATCCGCATGAGGCGGAGCTTGACGGCCATG
>JBCCYT010000035.1:0-31558 GCA_039188975.1 Actinomycetota bacterium | reverse complement strand
GTCATGTTCGGCGCCAACGGTGAGCGCGTCGACTTCGCCGGAGAGCACTACCAGCTGACTCAGGCGCCAGTGGCGCCTGGCCCCGTCAACGGTCATGTTCCGATCCTGGTCGGCGGCGCGGGCGCCAAGCGGACCCTTCGAACCGTCGCTCGCCATGCGGACGAATGGAATGCGTGGGGACGGCCCGAGACGATCGCCGCACATCTCGATGTGCTTCGCGGGCACTGTGAGACCGAGGGCCGTGACATGGGCGAGATTCACGTCACTGCCGTGGGGCTCTTGATCATCGTCGATGACGCCGAGGCGGGCGCCAAGCTCCGCGAGTCGATGGCGCATCGTTCCGGACTCGTCGGCACCGTCGACGAGCTGAAAGCAGTCGTGGAGGCGTATGAAGCCGTCGGGGTCGACGAAGTGATCGTGCCTGACTTCGCGATCGTCGGCCCCGACAAGCTCGCCACCCTCGAACGCTTCCAACGCGAGGTGCTCGGCGGCTGACTCCCCGTATCCGCCCAACCGAACGCGACCTTTACCGACCCCGCGGCGTCCACTCCCCGGCGGAGGCAACGAGGGGACACATGGACACATCGCTCGCAACCGATGACACGACGACGGGCGGCTCAGGATCCACCCAACCCGATCTTCCCGCCGCCTACCTGTCGGTGAAGTACCCGCTCTCACGGCTGGTTGCCGTGTTTGCCCTGGTGGTGCTGGCACCCGTCCTCGCGCTGATCGCAGGGCTGATCCGCTGGCAGCTCGGCCCTGGCGTCCTCTACCGCCAATCCCGGATCGGCAGGAACGGGAACGAGTTCGTCATCCTCAAGTTCCGCACGATGGCTCCCGACCGACGCGTCGGCCGATCACCGGTCGCCGACGACCGGCGCATGACCCACAAATCCGACCACGACCCCCGCCACCACCCGCTCGGACGGGTCCTCCGGGCCACCAGCATCGACGAACTCCCACAGCTCTGGAA
Source organism: Actinomycetota bacterium (assembly GCA_039188975.1). GTDB lineage: Bacteria > Actinomycetota > Acidimicrobiia > Acidimicrobiales > Aldehydirespiratoraceae > UBA11606. The sequence goes on along the minus strand of JBCCYT010000035.1, from coordinate 30,585 downwards.
CGTCGTACGAGGAGACATGACCCTCGTTGGGCCGAGACCAGAGATCACCGAGGTCGCCGACCGGTACGGCTTTCGCCACCATCCCCGTCACGCCGTCCTACCAGGAATCACCGGTCGATGGCAGGTCTCAGCGCACCGGAGCGAGCCGCTCCACGAACACATCGAGATCGATCGTGACTATGTCGACAACGTGTCGCTCCTCGTCGACGCCCGCATCGTTGCACGCTCATGCGCGCTCTTGCTGCGCCCCACCGGGCGCTGAATCCAATCACGCGTCGGCGTCGAGCGCGGTGTTCCTAGGCGTCGAGCGCGGTGTTCCTAGGCGTCGAGCGCGGTGTTCCTAGGCGTCGAGCGCGGTGTTCCTAGGCGTCGAGCGCTTTGTGGCGGGCCTCTTCGGCGGTGACAACGGGCGGCTCGGTAGACCACGGAAAGTTGATCCACTGATCCGTGCGCTTCCAGACATACTCGCACTTCACCAGCGAATGCGACTTCTCGTACAGCACCGCCGACCGCACCTCACCAACCCGCTCCGCGCAATGGTCGTACACCATCTTCAACGTGTGGCCGGTGTCAGCGACATCGTCGGCGATCAACACCTTCGCCCCCTCCATCGCCACGAAATCGACATACGGTGGCAGCATCACCGGCACCGGGAGTCGCTCATCCACTCCCGTGTAGTACTCGCAGTTCATGACATAGATGTTCTTGACCGACAACGAGTAGCCGAGCGAACCGGCGACGAACAACCCGCCCCGCGCGATCGCCAGAATCATCTCAGGCCGGAAACCATCGTCCGCGACCTGTTGCGCCAGCTCCCGCACGGCCGTGCCGTACGTGGCGTAGTCGAGGATTTCGCGCTCAGGAGACATGTCGGGGCTCATCGGTGCGACGATAGCGCCGTCGGTTGATGACCGAGTTGCCGAACCAGACGATCCTCGACATTGCTCGAACGCCGCCGATGGAGGGACATGGGAATCGATGTGTGGCTGACAGTCGCCGTGCTGCTCGTCATGCTCGTCGTGCTCGTCGTCGACCGGTTTCCGCCGGCGGGTGTCGTGCTCGGAGCCAATGTTGCGCTGCTGATCGGTGGCGTGACCGACACCGACGCCGCGTTCTCTGGCTTCTCCAATCCAGCCCCCATCACTGTTGCGGCCCTCTTCGTCTTGGCTGCCGGTGCGCAACGCACCGGTCTGCTCTCTGTACTGGTCGACCGACTACTCGGCCGTGCCGGTCGCCCGGGCGTTGCGCACGCCCGACTGCTCCTACCGTCGGTTGGCGCCTCCGCGTTTCTCAACAACACCCCGCTCGTCGCCATGATGATTCCCGACGTCGTGGCCTGGTGTCGGCGCAATCAACGCAACGCGTCCCGCTACCTCCTCCCACTCTCGTATGCCGCAATCCTCGGTGGCACCCTGACCGTCATCGGTACATCGACCAACCTGATCGTGTCGGGTTTGCTCGAAGACAGTGGGGAAGCGCCACTCGGCCTGTTCGAAGTCGCAATCATCGGTGGACCCGTCGTCATCGTTGGACTCGTTGTGCTCTTCGGCGTGTCGATCCCGTTGTTGCCGATGCGGGCGACCGGGCCCGACGATCTCCTGACCGCCACCCGCAACTTTCGAATCGAGATGCGGGTCACCGAAGGGCCCCTCAGCGGTCGATCCGTCGAAACCGCTGGACTTCGACAACTCACCGGCGTGTTCCTCGTCCAGCTCGAACGAGGCGATGGCATCGTCGCGCCGGTTGGACCGGACCAGTTGTTGGTCCCCGGTGACGTGCTGACGTTCGTCGGCGAGGTCGACAACGTACTCGACCTCGACCGAATGGCAGGACTCGAACCGGTCGCTCGGCGCGAACTCGATGACGTGCCCGCCGTCGGGCGAGGGGTCTACGAAGTCGTGATCGGCCGAACGTCGCCGGTCTCGGGCCGAACGCTGAAGGAGGCCGACTTCCGGGCCCGGTACGGCGCGGCCGTCCTCGCCATCCACCGCGCTGGTCATGTCCTCGACGGCAAGTTGGGAGATATTCGGCTCCGCAACGGCGACACCCTCCTCGTGGTCGCCAACGACGCGTTCAGGCGTCGGTACGCAAAGAGCCAGGACTTTCTCGTCGTGGCCGAGATCGAGGCCCCGGCTCCGACCGTTTCCCGCCACGCCCCCTTTGTCGGCATCGTCACCCTTGGCTTCGTCGCCGTTGTTGCCACGGGTGTGCTCTCGACCGTCGAGGGTGCGCTGGTCGCGGCGGCCCTGATGGTCGCCGGTCGGGTCATGACGTTCTCGGAAGCGAAGAACGCGATCGACCTCGACGTCGTGGTGCTGATCGCCGCAGCGTTTGGTGTGGGGGAGGCGGTGCGGATGAGCGGACTTGCGTCCGACATCGCCGGCGGCTTCGTCACTGGCCTCGAGCCGTTCGGAACGTTCGGCTTGATTCTGGGGATCGTGGTCGCGACGTCAGTCCTGACCGAATTGGTCACCAACAATGCCGCCGTGGTGGTGGTGTTCCCAATCGCCCTCGCAGTCGCCACCGATGCGGGCATCGATCTGACCCTGATCGCGATCGTCGTTGGACTCGCGGCATCGACATCGTTCCTCTCGCCGATCGGCTACCAGACGAACACGATGGTGTACGGACCCGGTGGGTACCAGTTCGTCGACTACCTCCGGTCTGGTCTGCCGCTGAGCATTGCTGTCCAGTTGACGATTGCGACAACTGCGACGTTGCTGGCGTGACGTCGTGCCGTGGCGAGTCACAGCGATCTACGGTGGCGTTCATGGCCGCTGACCCGATTCACGACGTTCTCGACCGTTGGCACCTCCACCTTCGCCGGCAGTTGCCGGGAGGGCTCGATGCGTTGCTCCACGAGGAGTGTGTCTTCTACTCACCGGTGGTGTTCTCACCCCAGCGAGGGCGGGAGATCTCGAAGCTCTACCTCTCCGCGGCCGCCAACGTGCTGCCCGGCGACGATGCCGCCGACACGCCCGTCCCAGACGGCGATCACCACGGAACGTTCCGCTACACGAAGGAGATCGCGGCGGGTCACCATGCGATGCTGGAGTTCGAGACGATGGTCGGCGACATTTCGGTCAACGGTGTCGACATCATCACCTGCGACGACGAGGGCTGGATCATCGAGTTCAAAGTGATGATGCGGCCCTACAAGGCACTGGATGCCGTCCGAGACCAGATGGCCGCCATGATGGCCAAGCTCTCGGCGGGCTGAACGATGACGCTCGGTGTCTTCGAACTGCTCATCATCGTCGTCATCGGCGGCGTGCCAATCGCCGGCGTCGTCGCCGTTGCGCTCCTGGTCCGACGTTCGTCGTCGTCGCCGCCTGTGCCACCCCTGCCCCCGATGGGTTCAACACCACCCCCTCCGCCTCCTATGGCCTCGCCTTCGCCCGAGATGGACCCGCCTCCGCCGCCACCCCCGCCCCCGTCGGTGTAGACGGCCGTTGCATCTTCGTCGCGCCCGTCGACCGCACGAACGTCGGGGATTTCTCCGACAGCGTCAACCAGCTTTCGATCAGCCCGTCAGGAGTGTGACGGAGCTCCGATTCCGCCGTGACCGGGTGTGTCATCACCCCGCCGAACGCTGCATCATGAGCCGGGGAGCGTTCGCCCCAGCCGGGACGAGCTGCGTGCGATCCTCGGCGGAGACTGCGCCATCGAGTCGTCGTCGGTCGGCTTCGTCGGCTTGTCACTGATCCTCGCCATCGAGGCGGCTTACAGCGTGCAGGTGAGTATCCGCAACCGTTGAGGATGAGCTACGCCGCGTCAGTCGTGGCCGTCGAGAAGACCGGCGACGAGTGCCGCAACGGGGCTGCGCTCGCTGCGGGTCAAGGTGATGTGGCCGAACAGCGGGTGGCCGCGAAGGTGGTCGACAACCGCACCGATGCCGTCGTAGCGGCCGACGCGCAGGTTGTCGCGCTGTGCGACGTCGTGGGTCAGCACGACCTTGGAGTTCTCACCGATGCGAGTCAGCGCCGTGAGCAGCACGTTGCGTTCGAGGTTCTGGGCCTCGTCGACGATGATGAACGCATCGGTGATCGAACGACCTCGGATGTGGGTCAGCGGCAAGATCTCGAGCAGTTCTCGATGCAGGATCTCATCGACGACTTCTGGCCCGGCAATTGCTTCGAGGGCATCGGTGACGGCGGCGGCCCACGGCGACATCTTCTCGGCTTCGGAACCAGGCAGGTACCCGATGTCTTGGCCGCCAACGGCGTACAGCGGCCGAAAAACGATGACCTTGCTGTGGGTGCGTTGCTCGAGCACCGCTTCGAGCGCCGCCGCGAGAGCCAGCACACTCTTGCCGGTGCCGGCTCGGCCGCCGAGCGACACGATGCCGATCGAGTCGTCGGTCAGCAGGTCGAGCGCAATGTGCTGTTCCCGAGAGCGAGGGCGCACGTCGAAGACGCTGCGATCACAGATGCGATGGATCTGCTTGTCGTCGTGGATACGACCGAGCCCTGACTGTGACCCGGCGACGAGCGTTACGCCCGTGTTGACGGGCAGGTCGCGGGCCTCGTACAGGTCGACGATGTTCTCGTCGTAGAGCTCATCGATCACGCTGCTCTCGACCACGAGGTCGGTGAAGCCGGTCCAGCTGCCATCGGCGACGTCGGTGTCTCGGTATTCCGACGCATCGAGGCCGACCACACCGGCCTTGAGCCGCAACGGCAGATCTTTGGTCACGAGCGTGACGGCCAGCCCCTCCAAGGCAAGGTTGTGAGCAACGGTGAGAATCCGATGGTCGTTGGCGTCGAACCGCAGTGCTTCGGGGAGCGGCTCGACGTCGGTGTGGTTCAGCTCGACCCGGATGGTGCCACCATGTTCATTCACCGGGAGCTCTTCGAGCAGCGATCCGTGTCGCTCGCGTAGCTCCTCCAAACTTCGCAGCGCAGTTCGCGCAGCCCATCCGAGTTCTGGATGGTTGCGTTTGGCTTCCAGTTCGGTCAGAACGACCAGTGGAAGAACGACGGCGTGTTCCTCGAAACGACGCAGGGCCTGCGGCTCACTCAGCAGGACCGACGTGTCGAGGACGTAGGTACGGCGCGTGCTCGTCATGTGTGAGCCAACGTCGCACGGCGAGGGGGCGGACCGGTGGATGGTTGTGTGAACGCTGGGTAACGCAGTCGGAAGTCGCCCCGGCCAGGGTCACGTTCAGACGACTTCGACGAGGATCGCGTGGTACCCCTCGGCGCCGTCGGGCGCGACGTCCTTTGGTCCGACCGGTTGTACTGCACCGGTCTTGTCGATCGCACGGACGTCGATGCGGTGAATGCCGGGCTCGGCATCCCACTCCGTCTTCCACTGCACCCAGGTCTCATCGGTGCCGGGGACGGCGAGATCGCAGACCTGCCATGCCCCTTCATCGATGGAGATCTCGACCGCTTCGATCCCCCGAACGGGTGACCAGGCAACACCGGCGACTGGGGTGGCGCCCGCCTCGACCTGTGCGCGATGGGCCGGCACGTCGATGCGGGAGGTCGTCTTCATCGGACCGTCCTTGGCCCAGCCAAGGTTGATCCAGTAGCCGTTGAACGCTTCCCAGGTCGTGAGGTTGATCTCCTCGATCCACTTCGTTGCGGAGACGTATCCGTAGAGACCGGCGATGACGAGGCGGGCGGGGAAGCCGTGGCGGACCTGCAGGGGCTCGCCGTTTTGGCCAACGACGAGCATCGCGTTGCGGCCGTCGTACACGGTCTCGGTCGGGAAACCAGCGGTGAAGTCGTCGACGGAACGGCCCACGATTTGGGTCGCCCCGTCTTGGACGCCGGCTCGGTCAAGCAGGTCCGCGAGCGGCACGCCAGTCCAGACGGCGTTGCCGACCAACTCACCACCGATCGGGTTCGAGACACACGACAACGTGATCGTTCGCTCGACCAGGTCCATGCCGAGGATCTCGTCGTAGGTGAGCTCATAGGGATTGTCGACCATGCCGGTGAACTTCAACGACCAGTCGGCCGGGTCGACCTGGGGGAAGGAAAGGGCGGTGTCGATTCGGTAGAACTGATCATTGGTCGACGGGGTGACCCAACTCGACAGGCCGGGGATGTCGAACGGTTCGGCACTGACCGCACCGGTGGCCCGCTCGGCGAGCGACGTCGTCGTGGAGGGCGCCGCTTCGGCGACCGCCTCCGGCAGGACCACTTCGGCCCGGGCCAGGTCGCCAGCCCCGGTGCCCTCGAGGGCCCGGCCGGCGCCGACGCCGGTGAGCGCAACGGCGCCTGCGCCAGCGGAGAAGCCGAGGAACGCTCGACGGGATTGGGGCGGGTCGAGCGGACTTGCGATCGGCGCGTCGAGCCCCACCGCAGGCACGTGCTCGATCATGGTTCGACGAGCCTGCCGAAGGAGGAAGCGCAGCGTCACAATGCCGAGGCCGGCCGCGACGAGTGCCCAGAACCAGCTGGCGAAGAATGGTGACTGCGGGTTTCGAGCGACGGCCCAGCCGCCGAAGATCCCGAACACGGCCAAGCCGATGACACCGTGACGGTCGCCCAGACGAAGCGCCCGCTGGCCGAGCAGGTTGGCGATCAGAAACGACACGATCGTGATGCCGAGCAAGAGGTTGCCTTTGCCGGCGGTACCGAGATTCTCGATCGACGATTCGGCGGCCCACCCCGGGGTGTAGTCGACGACGAGTTCGCCGACGGCGAGAACCAGGCCGGGGATCGTCTCGGAGATCCCGCCGATCAGCTCGCCGAAGCCGAGCGCAACCGCGGCGGCGGCCATGCCCGCAAGGCCACCCATCCACCACGGTGCCGCGGGAGGGGGAGCGTCGGTGTCGTGCATCGTGGTTTCCACGTCTTCCAGCATGCCTACGGAACGCATCGACACCGCAGATGGTTCCCGTGAGCACCAATTCGTTCCGGCGGGTGAGGCAAACTGGCGCAATGGTGCTGTCTTGATGAGCAAAGCGCTCGATGCGTGGGGATTTGAGTCGGTTTCGGCGGATGCGTGGCGACCGGGTGCGAACGCGGCTCGGGTCGTCCGGGTCGACCGCGGCGAATCTGATGTCGTCACCGATTCGGGTCGGATTCGAGTGCTGTCGGATTCTCAGCGCGCGCAGGGCGATGTTGCGCCGGTCACCGGCGACTGGGTCGAGATCGGCGAGGTCGAGGGTCTCGGGTCGGTGATCGAGCGGGTCCTTCCTCGCCGAACGGCGGTGAGCCGGCGCGACCCGGCCGAGAAGGATCTCGAACAGGTGCTGGCGAGCAATGTCGATGTTGTCGCGGCCGTGCTCGGTCTCGACCGTCCCCTCCAGCCCGGCTGGCTCGAACGATTGCTCGTGATGGCGATCGACAGTGGTGCGGTTCCCGTGATCGTGCTCACCAAGGTCGATGTCGTTGACCCGAGCTCGACCACCATGGACATCGTCGATGCGATCGCCGGTCCGATTCCGGTGATCGCAACGAGCGTGATGGACGGTCACGGACTCGACGACCTTCGGGGCTTCCTCGGCCCCGGTCGCACACTTGCGCTGGTCGGCGAGAGCGGCGCCGGGAAGTCGTCGCTCGTGAATGCGCTCGTCGGCGACGACGTGCTTGAGGTGGGGGAGGTTCGGGCCGCCGATGCGGAAGGGCGCCACACGACGACCGCACGTGAACTCGTCATGCTCCCCGGCGATGCCGGCATGGTCCTCGACACCCCCGGGATTCGAACGCTTGGCTTGTGGGAAGCGGAGCACGCGGTCGATCTCGTGTTCGGTGACCTCGTCGAGCTCTCCGCGGGATGCCGATTTCGGGACTGCGCCTGTCGAGACGAGCCCGGCTGCACCGTGCAGGACGCCGTCCGCGCTGGTGATGTGTCGGCCCGGCGGGTGGGTCTCTTTCTCGACCTGCGCACCGAACTCGACGAGCTGCGGCGGCGGGAAGAGGAGCGGCAGCGGCGAGGGAGTCGGGGCGGCCGGAGCCGGGTCGGCCGTCGACGCTGAGCCTCGGCTACTCGCCGAAGAGAACGGTGCGGATCTCGTCGACCCGGCGGGGGTGGCCGACGATGAGCCCGTCGGCGCCGTCGTCGACCCGATAGGGCGTGCCGTCCGGACGAACCGCGCACAGGCCAGCTTCCTCCGCGATCAGGACGCCGGCTGCATGATCCCACGGCAGGGTGCGCCAGTACGTGATGAAATCAGCGGCTCCCGCAATGATTTTGGGATATTCGATCCCTGCACAACTCCAGCCCTGACGGGGTTTTCCGAGGCGGGAGAGGTTTCGAAGGACCGTGTCGACGACCGCTGCCGGAGCACCTCGCCCTTTCACGATGCCCGAGAGCTCCTGGGTCGGCGCAGGCGGTGCGCTGGCCCGCACGAGTTCGCCATTGAGCGTGGCGCCATGCCCGCGGGCAGCAACCGCGAGCAGGTTGTGCTCGGGCGCCCAGATCCACCCTGCGGTGGTCACGCCCTGCTCCACGAACGCCACCATCACGGCGTAGTCGACCGAACCGCGTGCGAAGTTCGCCGTGCCATCGAGCGGGTCGACGACCCAGAGCTGTTCGCTCGTGTGGAGCAGGTCGAGTTCGGCACTCGACTCCGAGGTTGCCTCCTCGCCGAGCACGGGCACGCCATGGATCTGTTGAAGCCGAACCCGAAGCGCCGCTTCACAGTCACGGTCGGCAACCGTGACCGGCTCACCGTCGGACTTGGTCTCGATGTCGTCAGCGCCGAGGGCCCGGAATCGAGGGCGGATCGTGGCCTGAGCCACCTCTCGGATCGCATCGCTGACGGCCTCATGATCCATGCACCCTCATCGTAGGGCGGGCCCGGCCGCGTCGAGTCAGGCCGTTGCCTCGATGACGGCGAGGGCGCGCCGATCGATCTTGTCGCTTGCATTGCGGGGCAACGCGTCGACGAGCCGGATCGCCTCTGGCAACTTGTGTGCTGCGAGGCTCGTCGAACCAAGCCTGCGGAGATCATCGAGTGTGGGTGGGGCCGACGGATCGGTGGGCACGACGACCGCGACCCCGATCTCGCCCATCACGTCGTCTGGTCGAGGCACGACCGCGAGTTCCGCGACGGCGGGGTGCAGGAGCAGGGCTGCTTCGACCTCCATCGGGTACACGTTGTAGCCACCCCGGATGAACATCTCCTTCACCCGGCCGCGCAACCGGAAAACCCCGCTCGGCTCGCGGATCGCGAGATCGCCCGTACGCAACCAGCCATCGACCAACGTCTCCGCCGTACCCGTCGGGTCGTTCCAGTAGCCCGACATGACCGCCGGCGATCGCAACCAGAGCTCGCCGACCCGATCATCGGCTACGGAAACGCCGTCTTGGTCTCGGATCTCTGCGTCGACACCGGGACGGGGGCGGCCAATGGAGTGCAGCGCTTCGTCATCTCCGGCATCCAGCGCCGTGCCCAGACCGATCCCGCCGCTCTCCGTCGAGCTGTACCGAATCGAGTAGGGCGCGTCGAACACTCGCCGAGCGCGGTCGACGAGGAGAGGGGGAGACGCTGCGCCGCCGACCACGATCGCCTTCACGTGCGAGAAATCGTGATCATCGATGGCCGGGAGGTTCAACAACAGCGCGATCTGGGGCGCGACGCCGGTGACGGCAGGCATCTCGTAGCGGGTGATGAGGTCGAGGATCGGCTGGGCTCGCCAGCGTTCGAGCAGATGGGTCGTGCGGCCGGTCGCCAACATCCACGGCAGCTTGGTCATGAAGCCGACATGCGCCATCGCGACCGACGACAGCCCATGGCCGCCACCGCCCCACGCACCACCGGTGTCGAGGTCGGCGATGGCCCGCAGTTGGCGGTTGGCGTACCAGCCACCTCGAGGCTGGCCGGTCGAACCGCTGGTGAAACAGATGCAGACCGGCCGCTCCGGATCGTCGCGCAACGGCCCCGCGGGCGTGGCGTCAGCGACTCGAAAGCGGGCGGCGACGGTGCTCGGTCCATCGCCGGGTCGCACGACCGCGATCGATGCGTCGATCGGGCCCATCGTCTTGGCCAGCTCGGGCGAGGCCACGACGAGGTCGGGGTCGAGGACGGCCAAGCACGATCGCAGCTCTGCGCCGGTGAACCGCGGGTTCAAACCCGCCGTCACCGCGCCGAGTCGGGCGGCGGCGAGGTAGACGACGACATAGTCGACGTTGGACGGCCCTGCGATCGCGACGACTGAACCGTCCCCGATGCCACGATCGGCGAGGCCTGCCGCGGCTTCGTCCGCCGCACGATCGAGCTCGGCATAGGTGATCGACCAGCCGTGTTCGGTGACGAATGCGTCAGTGTCGGCGAACTCGACCGCGGCTCGGCGGGCGATCTCGGTGAGCATCGACGCGTACCTACTCTTCGATGAACGTGTTCTCAGCGGCGCCGGCGACGACCCGCTTCAAGATCTTGCCGGTGGCGTTGCGAGGGAGCGGTTCGGTGCGGATCTCCCAATGCGCAGGCACCTTGTGCGCAGCGAGGGTCTCGCCAACGAACGCCGCCAAGTCGTCGATGGCGACGTCGGCCCCGTCGAAGGGCACGACGTAGGCCTTCACCTCCTGGCCAAGCTCACGGTGGTCGACTCCGAGGACGACGACCTCACGAACAGCGGGGTGCTCGTCGAGTCGATTTTCGATCTCGACCGGATAGATGTTCTCGCCTCCTCGGATGATCAAGTCGGTGCGGCGGCTGGCCAGGAACAGCAGGCCGCCCTCGACCCGACCGAAATCGCCGGTCCGCAACCATCCGCCCGGACGGATCGTCTCCGCGGTTGCGGCCTCGTCCGCCCAGTAGCCGGGCGTGACCATCGGGCCCCGCAGCATGACGTTGCCGATCGTGCCGTCCGGGACTGGGTTGTCGTCATCGTCGTGAATCGCGAGCTCGCACGTCGGAATGGCCGCCCCGACAGAATCGGGATGGGGGATGAGCACCTCGTCGCCCGCGTGGGTAGCGAGACCTGAGCACTCGGTGAGGCCGTACCCGACACCGACCGCCCGCTGGGCGTGAGGGAGCGCGTCACGGCACGCTCGGAGCAGCTCGGGCGACCAAACCGAACCTCCGCCACCGATGCCGGTGACACTCGACGTGTCGTACTCGTGGAATCGCGGGTGCTCGATGATGCGCCACACCTGGGTGGTCACCCCGCTGAGGCGGGTGATCTTGTGCTTCTCGGTCAGCCGTAAGACCTTTTCGGGGTCGAATCGGCCGGTGGTCCAGACGTGGCCCATCCCCGATGCAACGGCGGTCACGCAACATGAGTGAAGTCCCGAGATGTGAAACAGGGGGCTTGCGGCAAGCGACAGCATCGGCGGCTTTGGCGGTGCATCGGGGTCAGCTGGGAATCGAAACGCATCACGAGCGCCGAGGATGAACGCGCACGTGATGTAGGCGTTGAAGTTCCGGTGGGTGATGATCGCCCCCTTTGGACGACCCGTCGTTCCCGAGGTGAACAAGATGGTGGCGGGATCGTCCTCATCGATCGGGGTGTCCGGCAACACGGCGCCCGGTCGATGGTCCCGCAACGCCGCGAAGTCATCCTCGAAGATGACCATCGGCACGCCCGGATCGCCGGTCAGCCGATCGGCCCGTTTCGCGTCGGCGAGCAGCAGCTTCGGGGCCGTGAGATCGAGGCCGTACGCAATCTCGTCCTCGGTCCACCAGCCGTTCATCGCCACCACGACCGCGCCGAGCGACGTAATGGCCCAGAACGATTGGATCCACTCCGGGCAGTTGGCGGCCAGGATGGCGACCCGGTCACCGTGCCCGATGTCGTACCGCTCGGCCAGGCCGGCTGCGAGCGATGCGGCCGTTGCGATGTTCTCGGCGAAGGTCGCCTCGGTGTCGTCGTCGAAAACGTAGTAGCGAGCGCTTCCGTCGCCGCCGTGATTGGCCGAGTTCTGCAAGAGGGCGCGAAGGTGGGGCGGGCGATTCTTCGCCGTCGTGACCTCGACGCCGTTCACCGTTGCGGTTGTGGTTTCGAAGAATCCACCCTCGCCGGTGAGCATCGCGTCGACCTCCGCGATCGACATCGTCGGTTGAGGTGATGCGGGTGCAGCCATGGGCGGGATCATCGCACAGGCGGGGTCTCGGACCCGATTCTGACGGACCGTCAGGAGTGCCCTAGCCTCGCCCGCCATGGACGTCCGGCTCGACGGTGATCTCGACGATTTCAAAGACGAGGTGCGGACCTGGCTCGAAGAGCACCTCGTCGGGGAGTTCGATGCCTACCGCGGCAAGGGCCTAACCGGCCACGAAGACATCCCGGCCGAGGTCCAGATCGAATGGGAGCGTGAGCTCGCCACCGGCGGCTGGCTCGGCATCGACTTCCCGACGTCGATCGGTGGACGCGAATGCACCCTCGCCGAACAGGTCGTGTTCCACCTCACCTACGTCGAAGCCAAGGCGCCCGGTCGCATCCCGAACATGGGTGTGACCCTGCTCGGGCCGACGCTGATGGCGTTCGGTTCCGACGCGCAGCAGGAGCGGTTCGTGCCGAAGATCCTCTCTGGCGAAGAGCTGTGGTGCCAGGGCTACTCCGAACCCGACGCCGGCTCTGACCTCTCCAACGTCAAGACCCGGGCCGAACTCGTCGACGGCCAGTGGGTCGTCAACGGTCAAAAGGTGTGGACGTCGCTCGCTCAGTTCGCCGACTGGATCTTCGTCGTTGCTCGCACCGAACCCGGCAGTGCGCGCCACGCTGGGCTCAGCTACCTCCTCATGCCGATGGCGCAACCCGGCATCGAGATCCGGCCGATCGTGCAAATCACCGGCGGTACCGAGTTCAACGAGACGTTCTTCTCCGACGCGGTCTGCGCAGAAGACATGGTCGTCGGCGGCATCGGCAACGGCTGGAAGGTCGCCATGGGCACGCTTGCTTTCGAACGCGGGGCCTCGACCCTCGGCCAGCAGGTGTCGTTTCGTCAGGAGTTCGAAGACCTGCTGGCGCTCGCGAAGGCCAACGGACGATGGGACGACCCGATCGTCCGGCAAGAACTCACCGAAGCCCACATTCGGCTGGAGATCCTCAAGTACAACCAGCTCCGCATGCTCACCGCGCTCACCCACGACGGCGTGCCCGGCGCCGAAGCCTCGATCGGGAAGCTCTACTGGGCCGGGTGGCATCGCCGGATGGGTGAACTCGCGATGCTCGTTGCAGGTGCAGACGGCATGATCGCCGGCGCCGACGGGCACAACGGCCACGGCGACGGGCCCGACTACCGAATCGACAAGCTCCAACGCACGTTCCTCTACACCCGCGCCCACACCATCTATGGCGGTTCGAACCAGGTACAGCGCAACGTCATCGGCGAACGGGTACTCGGCCTGCCTCGTGAACCGCGCCCCTGACCGGGGCGACGAAGAACCGCGCCTTCTGATCTACAGATCAGGCGAAGACGACTTCGACGCCGGACGAGCTCAGCTTGCGAACCCGCAACGGCTCGTCGAATGCCGTGCCGACCCCTTTGACGATGCCGACATAGAAGTCGAGTAGACCCCGATCCGAGGTGTACGCGACCATGAGCGTCCGCTCGTCTTGCCAGTCGTATCGAAACGGCGACGGGACCGTTGCGTCGAGGCCCGGCCGGAGATCGTCGAGCCGTTCGATGCACTCACGAGCCGAACCGAACGTCCGCCACACCGTTGCGGCGACCTCGGGCGCATAGATGCAGCTCCAGTACTCCCCGAACGAATCCGCCGCCTCCTGAAGGGTCAAGCCCAGCACCGATCGGGTGGCATCGATGAGGGCCAAGACGTCGAGGTCGTCGGCGTCGGCCATCGCGATGTGCAGGTGTGGGCTCACCCCATTCGGCACGTGGGCATGCGTGACAATCTCGTCCCAGGTAGCCGCGCCAAACGTCTCGGTGACGAAGTCGGCCAAGCAGAGGGTGAACATGCCGGGCATCGTTGTCAGCCTCGGCGGGTGAACACGCCATATCAGGGCACGAAGACGGCCGTTCGGTGGACAGCTCAGCGGGTCTGGATGGCGTCGATCAGCCCCCAGGCCAATGCCGTCTCCGCATCGAGTTCGGCGTCGGTCAGCAGCCAGGTCAGCAACCGCTCCCGACCGATCCGTCGGCTGATACTCCAACAGCCACCGACGCCGGGGGTCAACCCCATCGTCAACTCCGGGAGGCGGAACCGGGTCGCCGGGTCAGCGATCAGCACCGACGCCTGCGCGGCCAGCTCGATCCCCGCCCCGACGCAGGCCCCATGCACGTGTGCCGTGACGCGCCCCCGGATCGCGGCGAGGGCCGGAGCCGGACTCGCCGATGACCGAATCGTGTGAGCGGTCGCCGGGTCAGCGACGACGCCGAATTCGGCGGGGTCACCACCAGCGCAAAACGACGGGCCGTCCGCAATCCAACGCACGCGTGTCTCCGGTTCCATGAGAGCGACCGTGCGGAACGCAGCCGCCAACTCGTCTCGACCGCGTGCGTCGAGCAGATTGTGGAGCCGAGGCCGAGTCATCGTGATCGTGACCGGATCGCCGTCGTCGATCCGAACCCGCGCCGCTTCGTCACCGCGAACCCGCCGCCCCCGTGCGTCGAGCCAGGCACGATGCTCGGGCCCGGCCTGCAAGGTTGCATAGGCGAGCGACTCGGCCTGAAACGCAGCGTCGGCTCGCTCGGGCAGTCGACGAAGGAGTTGGGCGGTGATCGTGGCGGCCAGCGGATGTCGCTTGACGGCCGCAGCCAGGTGATCGACCTCCCCAGAGGCGTCGGCCCAACCCGGGTGGCGAGCGAGGGTGACGACAGCGAGCGGGGCGAGCCGGGCGGCAACGTGCGCCCAGCGGTTTGGATCATCCTCTTCGCCGACGTCGAAGACGACCGCAGAGACACCGGCGGGAACGCCGATTTCGTGGGCGAGATCGAGCGACGCGGCCACCGCCTCGGCCTGTGCGAGTGACCACTGCGGTGCGGGTGGCCCGTTGTCGCCGGTCATTTGCTACTCGGTCGGGTCGTCGCCCAGGTGTGCGTGTTCGGTGCGCAACACCCGTCGCAACAGCTTCCCGGTCTCGTTGTAGGGGAGTTCGTCGGTGACCACGACATGGGCCGGCACCCGGCTCGACCGCAGGCGAGTGCGCACCAACTCGTCGAGTTCGCCGGCGGCGGGAGGGGCGCCGTCGGGCACGATGACGAGCACGACTTTCTCGCCCCATTCGCGACACGGGACCCCGATCGCGGCGGCGTTGCGGACCTGTGGGTGGCCGATGACGACATCCTCGATCTCGCCGGGCGACATGTTCTCGCCACCACGGATGATCACATCGTCGTTGCGGCCCTGAATGAACAGGTAGCCGTCGGCGTCGAGATAGCCGCCATCGCGAGTGGGGAACCAACCGTCAGCGTCGAGCAACGAGCCCTTTTCGCGGTATTCGCCGGCCACCTGCTCACCGCGAACGAAGATCTCGCCGACCTCGCCCGCAGGAAGTGCCGTGCCGTCATCGTCTCGAATCTCGACCTCGATGCCGGGGAGTGCACGACCGACACTCGACAGCCGCTGGCGTGCCGCCGGATCCTCGCTGTATTGGGCGACCCGATGATCGTCGGGGCCCAGCAAGGCGATGGTCGACGAGGTCTCGGTGAGACCGTACGCATTGACGAAATTCGTGATCGGGAAGAGTTCGAGCGCTCGCTCAATGATGGGCCGGGGCATCTTCCCGCCGCCGTACGACAGCGCTCGCAAACCGAGCATGGGCTCACCGCCCCGAGCATCGAGGGCATCGACGATGCGGGTCAACATGGTCGGAACGACCATTGCGTGGGTCACGCCTTCCCGTTCGACGGTGTCGATCCACTCGTCGGCATCAAAGCGCGGGAGTTGCACGATGCGACGCCCGGCATAGATCGACGACAGCATCGCGGCGACCCCTGCGATGTGGTACGGCGGAACGCTGACGAGCGTGGCTTCGTCATCGCCGGCCCCCATGAATTCGACGGAGCCGAGGATGTAGGAGACCAGGTGCTTGTGTCGGAGCACCGCAGACTTCGGGGAGCCGGTCGTGCCGCTGGTGAACAACAATACGGCGACGGCCTCTGGGTCAGTCGCCCAGTCGGCGGCCCGCGAGGTCGATGGAGCGTCCCCGGAGGGATCGGTGATGAACGTCTGCGCGTCGACCATCGACACGGCGGTCAGCGCATCGAGCTGCTCGGCGGCTGCCGCATCGGTGATGGCGATCGCCGAACCGGCCCGGGCGGCGAGGGCACGCAAATCATCGCCGGGAAGCCGATAGTTGAGCGGTACATAAGGGACGCCGGCCCAGGCCGACCCGAACAGGGCAATCGGCACAGCCGGACTCGACTCGTCGCACAGCACAGCAGTGTCGACGCCGGCCGCTCGGTATCGATCTGCTGCCTGACCCGCCCGTTCGAAGAGCTGACGGTACGTGAGGCCGTCGTCGGTGGGACCGATGGCGATGCGGTCGCCCAGGCCGTCGGCGGCCATCTCGAGCAACATCATCAGGTTCATCGAATGGCGCTCCGCTCAGTCAGATGCCGGGAGCGTCTTGGCCTGGGCGATCTCGAGGCGTTCACCGGCCACGGCGAGCGAGCCGTCGCCCGCCTTGGTCGCCAACAGCTCGATCGTGGCATCGTCGTTGCCGTACCGCTTTCCCAGCTGCGTGCCGTCGTCAGCGCCTTCGGCGGGGGCACCGCTGATGTCAGCGGTTCCGGCTGAGACCATCGCTGCGCCCCCACAGCTCAGGTCGACGTCTCCGGCCCCTTTGACGACGATCACCTCCGTCGTGCACACCGTGCTTTGAAAACGTGCACCTGGCTTGAGTTCGGCCATGACGTGTCCCCCTGTCGACCGTTCGGCGGACGCCAGTCTGGCGCGCCGAGTCGGCGGCGAAAAGTCGGCACGCCGTCCTCTGGGTTAGCGTCGAGGTGGATGGCGACTGGCGATCTCGTGGCGTGGGCCTCGTCGGGGGCGATGGCACTCACCGGTGCCGCCGACGGATGGCCGCGTCCGGAGCCGGCTCGGGTCGCGTCGGCGGCGAACGCCGCGGCCAATGACGTTGCGTCCATGACGGCTCGATTCGGCATCCGCGTCGACGTCGACGGCCCCGCCTTGTTGGGGGAGCGAGCCGCCATCGCCGGGATGGGTCGAAACGGAACGGTGTCGGTCGGCGGGGCGGCCCGGTTCGAGCGGGCGGCCGACGGTTGGGTCGTGGTGAACCTGCCGCGCCCGAGCGATAGCGAGCTCCTGCCCGCCTTGGTCAACGAGGCGATCGATCCGCACGACTGGGGAGCCGTACGACGCGAGTTCGCCCGCCACGCTGCGGCAACGCTCGTGGCGCGGGGAGCCGAACTGGGGCTTGCGATCGCGCAGCCCGACGAGTGCGCACCGTTGGTGTCGCCGGGCCGTGCGTTGGCCAGAGGGACATGGCGAGCCCCTGTCGACCGCCCATTGATCGTCGATCTGTCGTCGTTGTGGGCGGGCCCGTTGGCGGGTTCGCTGCTCGCCGCTGCCGGCGCACGCGTGATCAAGGTCGAAGGGCGCCACCGCCCCGACGGCGCTCGCGCCGGTGCGGTCCAGTTCTTCGACGTTCTCAATGCCGGCAAGGAGTGCCTTGCGTTGGACTTCGACGACCGCGATGACATCAGGCTGTTGCGGCGCCTGATCACCGCCGCCGACCTTGTGATCGAGGGATCGCGGCCGCGGGCGATGGATCAGTTGGGAATCGACCCGGTCGCGGCACTCGAACGCTCGGCGACCTCTTGGGTTTCCATCACCGGTCATGGCCGATCTGATCAACCGCTGCGCGTCGGGTTCGGTGACGACGCCGCGGTGGGCGGCGGGCTGTGGGTCGACAGCGGCGCCGCCCCTCACTTCGTCGCCGATGCGGTTGCTGACCCGCTCGCCGGCCTCGCCGCCGCCGCATTCGGGGCTGAGATCCTTGCGTCGGACCGACCGGCCGTCATCGATGTGGCGCTCGTTCGGGCGGCTGCGTGGGCCAATCGGGCGGCGTTGCCCGCCGAGGTCGGCGGCGACGACGCGTCAGGATGGTGGGTCATGGTCGAAGGGGAACGGGTTCCGGTGTCCCCGCCTCGGGGCCGAACCCCGACGCAGCGAGCCGCCGAGCTCGACGGCCATGGGCCGGCGTTACGGGCGGAGTTTGCAGAACGGTAGGGTGCGGCCGTGAGCGACCCCAGAGTGGATTTGGACGGCGGCGATTCGCCGCGGGCCGCAGACGGCCGAGTGGCCGGGCGCCGAGGGCAGGCGACCCGCAATCGGTTGCTGGATGCGACTCGGGCGGCCCTCACCGATGGTCCCTATCGCGACCTGAAGGTGGTCGACATCTCTCGGCGGGCCGACACCAGCCCGGCGACGTTCTATCAGTACTTTCCCGACGTCGAGTCGGCGGTCCTTGCCCTGCTCGACGATCTGGTCGAGAACGGCGGCCCGCAGCTTCGTCAGCTGGTCACCGAGGCTGCATGGGAGTCCGAGGTGGCGGCCAAGAACTTGGCGGACGGGTTTCTCGAGTTCTTCCAACAGCACGGTGATCTGCTTCGGGTTGTCGACTTGGCCGCGCTCGAAGGGGATGCTCGCTTTCGTCAGCTGCGCACTCGGCTATTCAACGGTGTTTTCTTGGCGGTCCAGCAATACGCCCATGAGGCGCGTGCGAGCGGTGCGATCGCTGCCGAAGCCTCACCGGGAGCGATCGCCAGTGTCGTGACCACGATGCTGACCCAGGTCAGCTCACACCAGCAGGGTTTCGAGGCGTGGGGGGTTGCGGCCGAGGAGTTGGCGGCAACCATGGCCGACGTTGTCGACCGGACGCTTCGAGGCTGAACCCGCCCGTTACCAGGGGCGAAACCACTCCTATCGGCCGGTTAACCACGAAACGTGAGCAATTTGGTCAAAATATTCACGAAGAGTGTTGACGTTGCCTGGTTCTGATGGACTACGTTACGTTCCGTGGAGATGCAACTGGAGGCACAAGTTCAGACTGCGACGCTGGCGATGCACGCCCAGCGCCGCTGGCTTTTTGGCCTTCTGGTGACCCTCAACCTACTCGATGTCGTCACCACCGAACTGGTCCTGCAGGCCGGGGGCGTGGAGACCAACCCGATCATGCAGCCGGTGGTTCACAGCGTGCCCATGGTCATCTTGATCAAGGTCGTCGCCCTCGGAGCGGCGGGCATGCTCCTCGCCCGGGCTCGACCATCGCTACCGGTCGACGTCGCCCTCACCCTCGTGACCGGCTGGTACACCGCCGTGATCGTGTGGAACGTGCTCGTCTACTTCGCGGTCTGACCCGGCGCACCGCCAACGCACCACGATCTACAGTCGACCCCATGCCGGGGCAGGATTGGGACGACACACTGGCCGAGCTTGCAGCGCGACGAGCCACGGCGCACGCCATGGGCGGTCACGAACGGGTTGCGAAACACCACGCACGGGGGCGACTCGACGCTCGACAACGCATCGCCGAACTACTCGACCAGGCATCGTTCACCGAGATCGGCGCGATGGCCGGTGCTGCGCCAGCCGACGCCTTGATCGCCGGTGTCGGCCACATCGACGGTCGTCCCGTCGCCGTCGGCGCAGAAGACTTCACGACGCTCGGTGGATCGATCGGCCCGGCCGCCAGCCGCAAACGCTGGCGACTCGCCGACATCGCCCGCCGCGAGCGAATTCCACTCGTGATGTTGCTCGAAGGCGCCGGCCACCGACCCCCGATGCCCGGCGACCCCGGCGGTGGTGGACCCGGCGATCTCGGCGCACAGGGCACCTTGTCTGGTCTCGTCCCGATGGTGTGCGGTGTCATGGGCGCCTCGGCCGGACACGGCGCAATCACCGCACCGCTCTGCGACTTCTCGGTCATGACCCCTGACGCCGCGATCTTCACCGCCGGTCCACCTGTCGTGAAAGCCGCCCTCGGCGAGGACGTCACCAAGGCCGACTTGGGAGGACCCGGCGTGGCTGTCGCATCCGGCGTCGTCCACAACGTTGCCGCCGACGACCGATCGCTTCTCGCCGACATCCGGACATACCTGTCGTTCTTTGGTTCGTCAGCGTGGGAACGACCACCGACCATCCGCTCGGCTGACACCGGGCCGCGGCGGCTCGACGAACTGCTCGACGTCATACCGCGAGACAGCAACACCGCCTACGACATGCGCCACGCCATGTCGCAACTCGTTGACGCCGGCCGCTTCTTTCAAATTCAACCCGACTTCGGACCATCGGTCGTCTGTGCGCTCGCCGGACTCGGAGGCGAAGCCGTCGGCCTCGTCGCCAACCAGCCGGCGGTCATGGCCGGGTCGATCGACACCGATGCAGCCGACAAGGCCGCCCACTTCATCCAGGTCTGCGACAGTTTCCACCTCCCCATCGTGTTCCTCGCTGACAATCCCGGTGTGCTGGCCGGGCGGGCATCGGAAGAAACCGGAATCCTGCGGGCCGGGGCTCGCATGTTCGCCGCACAGACCAGAGCGACCACCGCGAAGATCCACGTGACCTTCCGCAAGGCCTACGGATTCGGGTCCAGCGTCATGGCGATGAACCCCTACGACAACCAGACGATCACGCTCGGCTTTCCCGGCGCAACCCTCGGTGCCATGGGCGCAGCAGGCGCCGGCAACGCCGTTGGCGCCGACGCCGACACCCGCGCTGCGCTGGAGCAGGCCGAGAACGAATCGAGCTACCGGTCAGCCAACAGCCTCAGCTTTGATGACCTCATCGACCCGCGCGAACTCCGCAACACCGTCCTCGCCGCGCTCGAAATCTCCGCCCGGCGTCGGGCACTGCCAACCGAACCGATCGCTCGCACCGGCATCACCCCCTGACGACCGACGCCAGCCGCTCGGTGTTGTTGGATCGGGCTGGCTTACGCCAGCCGCTCGGTGCAGTAGTCGAGGCACTTCGTGAGCGCCTCGGTGTCGGCCGGGTCGATGGCCGGGAACATGCCGATGCGCAGCTGGTTGCGGCCGAGCTTGCGGTAGCCATTGACGTCGACGATGCCGTTGGCACGAAGCACGTTGTCGAGCGTGTCGGCGTCGATCGACTCATCGAAGTCGATCGTGGCCACGACCTTCGAACGCTGCGACTCGATCTGTACGAACGGCGAAGCGACCGGGGAGGCGTCGGCCCAGCCGTAGAGGATCTCTGCGGAGGTGGCCGAACGGCCGGCCGACCACGACAGGCCGCCATTGTCGTTGAACCAATTCACCGTCTGGGCGGTGAGGAACACCGTCGCGAGGGCGGGCGTGTTGTAGGTCTGGTCCTTGCGGGAGTTCTCGATCGCAGTCCACAGGTTGAGCGACGGCGGGATGTAACGGCCACTGCTGGCGATGCGCTCGACCCGTTCAATCGCGGCGGGCGACATCATCGCGATCCACAGGCCGCCATCGGAGGCAAGCGCCTTCTGCGGGGCGAAGTAGTAGACGTCGGTGGCGTCGGCATCGAACATCAGGCCACCCGCAGCCGACGTGGCGTCGACAAGCATCAGGTCGTCGTCGCCGCCGACCCGGACGGGATCCATCATCACGCCGGTCGAGGTCTCGTTGTGGGTGAAGCAGTAGGCGTCGACACCATCGACGGCCTCGAGTTCGGGGTGGGTGCCCATCTCGGACTCCACGACCGAGGGGTCCTGCACGTGCGGCGCCATCTTCACGGCCTTGCCGAACTTGCCGCCAAATTCACCGAAGCTCAGGTGATGCGAGCGCTCCTCGATGAGGCCGAAAACCGCAGCGTCCCAGAAGCCGGTGGAGCCGCCGTTGCCGCAGATGATCTCGTACCCGTCGGGGGCACGGAGCAGCTCGGCGATGCCGTTGCGCATCTCGGCGACCACGAGCTTCACCGGCATCTGGCGATGCGAGGTCCCCATGAAATCGGTCGCGCGGGTCGCGAGAGCTTCGAGTGCTTCTGGGCGCACCTTGGTGGGTCCGGAGCCGAACCGGCCGTCGGCAGGAAGCAGATCGGTCGGGATGGTGATGTCAGGCTGGGTCACGGTCAAAAGCGTGGCAGCTCCAGGCCGAAAACGGACGCCAATCGGCGGAAATCTCCGGACCGATTTCGCTACCCTGCGGACATGACACTCGATCGAATCTCCCGGCGCGTCGGCGCCATCGCCCCCTCGGCCACGTTGGCGGTCTCCAACAAGGCCAAAGCGATGCGGGCAGCCGGCGAGAACGTGATCGGATTCGGAGCCGGGGAGCCTGACTTCGCGACCCCCCAACACATCGTCGAGGCGGCCATCGCCGCATGCAGCAACCCGGCGATGCACAAGTACTCCGCCGTCGGCGGTCTCCCGGAGCTCAAAGAAGCCGTCGCGGCCAAGACCATGCGAGACAGCGGCTATGCCTGCGAGGCCTCGCAGGTACTGATCACCAACGGCGGCAAGCATGCGGTCTACAACTGCTTCGAAGCGCTCCTGAACCCGGGCGACGAAGTCCTCCTGCCCACCCCGTACTGGACGACCTATCCGGAGCCGATTGCCCTTGCCGGCGGGGTCACCGTGCCGGTCATCACCACCGCCGAGGGCGGGTTCCGGGCCACCCTCGAGCAGCTCGAAGCAGCACGGACGGAAAACACCAAGGCGCTGGTCTTCGTGTCGCCCTCCAACCCGACCGGTGCGATCTATCCCAAAGCCGAGATCGAAGCGATCGGTCGCTGGGCGGTCGAGCACGGCATTTGGGTCATCTGTGACGAGATCTACGAGCACCTCGTCTACGGCGACAACGAACACCACTCGATGGCCACGCTGGTCCCCGAACTCGGCGACAAGGTCGTCATTCTCAACGGTGTCGCCAAGACCTACGCCATGACCGGATGGCGGGTTGGCTGGATCATCGGCCCGGCCGACCTCGTCAAGGCCGCCCAGAACCTCCAGTCGCACTCGACCAGCAATGTCGCCAACGTCGCCCAGATGGCTGCCCTCGCGGCCGTCACCGGGCCGCTCGACGCGGTGTACGAGATGAAAGATGCGTTTGATCGGCGCCGCAAGAACATGCACTCGATGCTGAGTGGGATCGACGGCGTGTTGTGTCCCGAGCCCGAAGGCGCGTTCTACGCCTACCCCGATTTCTCAGCCCTGCTCGGCCGTGAGTTCGGTGGCCAACGGATCGACACGACGCTTGACCTCGCCGACGTGCTCCTCGAGCAGGCCAAGGTCGCCATCGTGCCCGGCGAAGCGTTCGGCGTCGGTGGCGGCGCTCGCCTGTCGTTTGCGCTGGGCGACGACGACCTCGGCGAAGGTGTCGGCCGCATCGCCGACTTCTTGTCGTGAGCGCACCGGCGGTCACGCCGTACGGCGAATGGCCGTCACCGATCACGGCCGAATCCCTCGTCAGCGGGGCGGTCGGTATCTCCGAAATCTGTGTTGATGGCACCGACATCTGGTGGGCTGAGGCCCGCCCCGACGAAGGTGGCCGCACCGCGTTGATGCGTCATCGCGACGGCGTCACCGCGGAGATCTCGCCGCCCGACGCGTACGTCCGCACGCTCGTGCACGAGTACGGCGGCGGATCGTGGTGGGTACAGGACGGCGTTGCCTACTACGTCGACGTCGCCGACCAGCGAGTCCGCCGGCTCGTGCCCGGAGAAGAACCCACACTGCTCACGCCGGAGCCCGACACCCCGCGGAGTCTGCGATTCGCCGACGTTCGAGCCACCCCCGACGGGGCGTGGCTCGTGGCCGTGCAGGAAGATCACGGAGCCGACGCCGAGCCGGCCAACGCCATCGTTGCGATCGCCACGGACGGCTCGGGCGTGCGCACGCTCTGGGCGGGCTCGGACTTCGTTTCGTCGCCGCGGCTCGACCCCACCGGCGATCGCCTCGCCTGGATCGCCTGGCAGCATCCCAACATGCCCTGGGATTCGACAGTGCTGTTGTCGGCGCCCTTCGAGAACGGTGACCTCGGTCTGATCGATGTGGAGCTGGGCTCGTTCGAGGGGAACGAAGCGTGGGTCGAACCCGGCTTCGGTCCGGACGGCACCCTGTACGCCTGCACCGACCGAGACGAGTGGTGGAACCTCTACGCCATCGATGTCGGAGGCGGAGAATTGACCCCCGTCGTCACGGGGCCGTTCGAGGTGCCGACCCCGAGCTGGGTGTTCGGCATGCAGCGCTGGGCGGTCACCGATGACCACACCGTGGCGGTCGCCGGGCTGGCGACCGGCGACGAGTTCATCCTCGACGGTCGCACCGTCTCCATGCCCGACGCGACGGTCACCTCCCTCCAGCCAGCCGAAGACGGGGTGGTGTACGCCGGCGCCGGCTACGGCCACGAGAGCCAGGTCGTCCGCCTACGACTCGATGCGCAACGGGTCACCAGAGAGGTCGTCCATGCCGGCCGAGACCTGCCCGTCGACATCGGCTACCTGATCGAGCCCGAATCGATCACGTTCGCAACCACGCCCGGCCCGACCGGCGACGAAGCGGTCGCCCATGGGCTCTACTATCCGCCGACCAATCCGGAACACATCGGGCCCGACACCGCCGCCCCGCCGCTGCTCGTCCTCGCCCATGGCGGTCCGACCGGCCAGGCCCGCCGTCAGCTCCAGCTCGGGATTCTGTACTGGACGAGCCGAGGAATCGCGGTCGTCGATGTCGACTACCGCGGGTCGACCGGGTACGGCCGAACCTACCGGCGCGCACTCGACGGCCAGTGGGGGATCGCCGACGTCGACGACTGTGTTGCCGCGGCCCGGTACCTCGCCGACCGTGGCGACGTCGACCCGAATCGGCTCATGATCCGAGGTGGCTCAGCCGGCGGCTTCACGGTGCTGTCGGCTCTGGCCCATCACGACGTGTTCTCTGCAGGTGCCAGTCGCTACGGCGTTGCCGACCTCGAGGCGCTCGCGACCGATACCCACAAGTTCGAGTCTCGCTACCTCGACACACTCATCGGGCCGTGGCCGGAAGCGAAGCCGACGTACGACGCCCGCTCGCCGATCAATCATGTCGACAAACTCTCAGCCCCGATGATCGTGCTGCAAGGCGACGAAGATGCGATCGTCCCGCCGAACCAGAGCGAGATGATCGTCGACGCCCTCGAACGCAAAGGGGTGCCGGTCTCCTACCTGTTGTTCGAGGGCGAACAGCACGGATTCCGCAAGGCCGAAAATGTGGTGACGGCACTCGAAGCCGAGCTTGCCTTCTTCGGCGAAATGCTCGGGTTCGAGCCGGCGGACGACCTGCCGTTGCCGGACATCCGCCGACCCTGAGCCGGCGCCCCTGACCGACCGCACAGGGCCGGCACAGTTGACGATCCGTGACAATTCGTGGAAATCGGGCGGCAGGCCCGCGGCCAACCGCAAGACTTGCGTCCGTGAGTCGGGTACTTGTTGCTGAGAAGATCGCTGATGCGGGCCTGGACGCCCTGCGAGATGCGGGACACGACGTCGACGTTCAAACCGGGCTGTCGCCCGAAGCGCTCCGGGTCGCCGTCGTCGGAGCCGCCGGTTTGATCGTGCGTTCGGCCACCCAGGTCGATGCCGAGCTGCTCGCCGCCGCCGGTGGGTCGCTGGTGGTCGTTGGTCGAGCCGGTGTCGGGCTCGACAACGTCGACACCGTCTCCGCGACCGAACACGGCGTCATGGTCGTCAATGCGCCGGAGTCCAACATCACCTCAGCGGCCGAACACACCATGGCGCTGCTGTTGTCGCAGGCGCGCAACGTCCCGCAGGCCCACGCTGCGCTGGTCGACGGCCGCTGGGAACGATCTCAGTGGGAAGGGGTCGAGCTGCAAGACAAGACCCTCGGCGTCGTGGGCTTTGGTCGCATCGGTACTCTCGTCGCCCAGCGGGCCGCTGCGTTCGGCATGAAGATCGTGGCGTACGACCCCTTCGTGGGTCCCGAGGCCGGCAAACGACTCGATGCCGAACTCGTCGATCTCGACGAATTGATGCGCCGGGCCGACTTCGTGACCTTGCACGTGGCCAAGACGCCCGACACGGTCGGTCTCATCAACAAAGAGCGCCTCGCCCTGGCGAAGCCGACGTTGCGGATCATCAATGTCGCTCGGGGCGGGATCATCGACGAACCGGCCCTCGCCGACGCGGTGCGGTCCGGTCAGGTCGCGGGCGCCGCGATCGACGTGTTCGAGCAGGAACCAACCACCGACTCGCCGTTGATCGGTGTGCCGGGCATCGTCGTCACGCCGCATCTCGGGGCCTCCACGGCCGAAGCCCAGGACCGAGCTGGGGAGACGATCGCCGACCAGGTCATCAAGGCACTCGCCGGCGACTTCGTACCGTTTGCCGTCAACGTCGATGCCGGCGCGGCGACCGGCCCGCTGCGCGACCACCTTCCGGTATGCGAGCAGTTGGGCGCCATGTTTGCTGATCTCGTTGACCAACTCCCCGAGTCGATCGACCTCGAGTTTCGAGGTGACATCGGCGAGTCCGATCCCTCGCTCGGCACGCTCAGCTTCCTCAAGGGGCTACTCGGCAAGATCAGCGGCAGTCCGGTCAGCTATGTGAACGCATCCTCGATGGCTGCCGAGCGCGGGCTCGAAGTCCGAGTGATTGCGGTGCCGTCGTCTCGTGAGCGGGCCAATGTCATACGCGTTTCGGGCGGCGACCACAGTCTCGCAGGTGCGCTCTCGGCACTCGACGGGGGGCCGCGTTTGCTCGAAGTCGACGGTCACCGCCTCGAGATTCGGCCGTCGGATCACATGTTGATCGTTCGCAACGCCGACGTGCCCGGCATGGTCGGCATCGTGGGAACCGAGGTCGGTGATGCCGGCGTCAACATCTCGAACATGTACATCGGTGAAGACGATGACGGGGTCGCGGCGATGATGGTGATCTCGACCGATGGGCTCGTGCCGAACAATGTGCAGGCCACCCTGCGATCGGTCGACGGTGTCCAAGAGGTGCGCGCCATCCGGCTGCGCTGACGTTCGACCGCGAGCAGCGGTCGGGCTTGACTTCGAATCGTTGGCGCCGACGAGACGTGCATGGCGGGAACTGCAGAAACGAACGATCGAGACATCGACGATGCCGAGTACCGGGCGGGTGTTCTCGCTGGCTGGCTCTTTGCCGGTTACGGCGCGATCTCGGTGGGGTGGGTGGTGCTCGGCGGGGTTGACGTCGACGCATGGCTCGGCACCTGGCTGGCGATGCTGGCGGCGGCGGCTGGTGTGTCGCGGCTGCCGATGTGGCGAGCGAACGGTAGGGCACTTGCCTACACGATGGTGATTGCGGCGGCTGTGCTCATCGTGGTGTTTGCCCCGTTGGTGGCCCGGGAGTGGGGGCTGGTCCTCGGGCCCGCCCTGGTCGCGGTCTACTGCGGGGCGGTCCTTGATCGCCGTTGGTTGTTGGTCCTCGTTCCCTGTGCGATCGCGATCGGCGTGGCCCGCGCCGATGAGGTCGGTGCCCGGATGGCCTTCGGCGAAGGGGTGCTGCTGCTTGGCGGTTGGGTCACGATCGCTGCGGTCGCGGTGTGGAAGCGCCATGAGGTGGCGATCAGCAATGGCGCCCTGCTCGATTCCCAGGCGGCGCTCACCGCGTCGGCACAGGCGGAGGTGTCTCGACGTGAAGACGAAGCGGAACGGGTGGCAACCGAACTCCACGAACGAGAAGACGTCGCCGCGACGCTACGGAACCTCGTCGTCGAGGTTGGCACGGTCACCGATGTGGTCGAGACGGAGAGCGGGACGATCGCGTCCGCGGTCGACCAGCTCGTCGCCAGTCTTGATGACACGACCACGACCGCCAACGACACCAGCCATCTGATCGAACAGATGGCCGAGGCGGCGCGTCGCAGCGAGGAGCTGATGTCTCAGCTGGGGCAGTCGGGAGAGAAGATCTCAGGCATCGTCGACGCGATTTCGGGTCTCTCTGAGCAAACGAACCTGTTGGCCCTCAACGCCACGATCGAAGCAGCCCGGGCCGGAGAGGCCGGCAGAGGATTCGCGGTGGTCGCCAGCGAGGTCAAGGGGCTCGCCCAGCAGACGTCAGCGTCGGTTGCCGGAATCGCCGAGATCATCGAGGAGGTGCAGCAGCGGGTCGACGCCTCGACCGCCGCCATGGCGGCGATGGGCGAGATGATGGCCGAAGTCGAATCGACCCAGCATTCGTTGGGCCGCTCGGTCGCCGAGCAGGCCGACGTGGTACGAGGCATCTCGGATGCCGCGACTGCAGGAGCCGAGGGCATCGCAGCGATTGCCCAAGCGTTCGATGAGATCGAGAGCTGTGCGACCCGGCTCAGTGCTGCGCCGGTCTCCGCCTGAGCGGACCTCGAGCGAGTGCCTCGTTAGCGTTTCGCTTTGCGGTAGCCGTCAGCTTCTGCCGACGCTTCGTCGCTGTAGCAGCGCTCCGCCTTTGTGCGGTCGTAGGACATGCCGCCAGGCACGTGGAAGATCTTGCTTTGGTCGTTGCCCTTGATCGGATGCGATACCGGGCAGCCACCGTCGGCATCGGGTTCGATCCAACCGGTTTCCGCGTCGGCTGCGTCGGTCGCCGCCGGCTCGGTCGTAGTCTCCGGCGCAACCGCTGGCACGGTCGCAGTCTCGGGCTCGGTCTCGACAAACGCGACCGGGCCCGTGCGGGGGGCGAGCGGCTCCTCGTCGACCAACGGCTCCCAGTTGGCGACACCGGAGGCCGGGGGAGTGGGCTTGCGGCTCGCAGAGCGAACCAGGCCGTAGATGAACGCAGCGACCGTACCGAGGCCGGTGATGCGCACGAAGCGGTACACGGGGGAAGACATGCCACTGACGGTAGCCGGGGCGGCGCCGCTCAGCGTCGCAACCCCGGCTACCAGTTCGTGGAAACGTCAGCCGATGTTCAGGTGATCGAGCCGTTCGAAGGACGCGATGTCGTTGACCTGCAGGCGAACCGGGCTCTCGGGAGAGGCGTAGCCCCAGTCCGAGCTCAAGGTCCACAGCTCGTCGGCGTTGATGACCATGGTGCG
The DNA here is from genome assembly GCA_039188975.1 of Actinomycetota bacterium. Classification (GTDB taxonomy): domain Bacteria; phylum Actinomycetota; class Acidimicrobiia; order Acidimicrobiales; family Aldehydirespiratoraceae; genus UBA11606. The sequence goes on along the minus strand of JBCCYT010000035.1, from coordinate 1,789 downwards.
ACTCACGACCGGCGCCTGATTCCCGTTGTCCCAGCAGTATCCGATCGTGGCACCGTCGGGGATCACGAAGCCGATGCGCTCGGCTTCTTCGGCGAGCCACGGCTCTTCAACACACTGGAAGCCGGTCACGGCGAGTGCCTGGCCCTGGTCGCAGAGGATGATGCGGCTGTAGTCCTCAGCGACGATCCATTCGAATTCGCTGCGAACCTCGTCACCGGCGTCTTGGGGAAGGTCGTCCGGGGTGATGACGGCACAGTCGGTCACCCCGCGGGCTGCTTGGGCGTCGAGGTGGTCGATGCGTCCGACTTCGGTGATGGTCGACCCATCGATCTTGAGCACGACGGCCCCGGCCCACTGCTGACCGTTGTCCCAGACGTTGACCGGCACGACGGCGAGCTGTTCGGGTTCCCACCACAGGAAGCTGCGGTGCTCCCAGCCAATGTCGTTCCAGGCGCCCGGGGCTTGCCAGACCGCTACCTCGAGGGGGTTGGCCGGGTCGCTCACATCGAAGATCGAGACCTTCGAGCCGGTCACCCGGCCGTCGAGATCGGCGTCGGACCCGACCCCGAGGACTCGGCCGTTGCCGATCGGATGGAGGTAAGACGAGAAGCCGGGAATCTTGAGTTCGCCGACGACGCGTGGGTTCTCGGGGTCGGAGAGGTCGAGGGTGTAGAAGGGGTCGATCTGGCGGAAGGTGACGACATAGCCGACATCGCCGACGAAGCGAACCGACTGAACGGCTTCGCCATTGCCCATGTCGCCGGCGCTGCCGACCTCGATGAGCTCGCCATCGGTCTCCCGCAGCACCCGGATGAAGCTCTCGGACGTCTGATCCCAGGTGTCGCCTGTGGTGGTGACGACCCGCAGGTGCCCGGCGTGTTCGCTCAACGAGAACTGGTTGCGGATGTCGCCCGGGACCGAACCCGACGCGGTGTAGGCCGCGCCGGTGTCACTCAGGGCGAACCGGTGAATCGAGGTGTGGCGGGCATTCCATGCCTGCTGCCACGCATTCTCGTCGGCTTCCAAGATGCGCCAGTCGGGCCAGGTCTGCGTGGCGACGAAGATCGACTCGGTCGAGCCGTAGACGGTCGTGCCCGGGGCGAGCACGGCGGTCGTATCACGGGCCTCGATCGACCCGTCGACCGGGACCGACAGCACCGACAACACCCCGAAGCCGGCGAACTCGGTCGGTGCGTGCACGGCGCCGCAGTCGTGTAGCTGGCCCGACTCCGTGATGGCCCCGCCTGCCCCTTCGATTCCGTAGCTCGGCAACCAGTCGGTCAGTTCCGACTGAAGCACGGCCTGACGGTTCGCCTCCTCGGCGATCTCCTCGCCCGCTTCGCTCTGCGGGTAGACGAACGGGAACCGATTCTGAGGGTGGCTGCGAACCACGACTCGGGCAACACCATCGACCGATCGAGCGGACACGTAGTCGCCTTCGACGACCATCGACTCTCCGATGCTCGGCGTGCCTGCAGCATCGATCGAGATGCGGGTGATGCGCACGACGTTGGTCCCGAACCACGGCTCCGAGATCGCGAGATCCGTCGCGGCAAGATCGTCGGTCGCGAAGTCGATCTCGGCGTCGGTTGCGGGACGGGCGAGGCCGAGCTCACGTCGGTCGTCGAGCTGGCCGGTGCCGACGACAAGGAGTTCGTCGCCGGCCAAGAACAGCTCGGTGTTCCAGCTCTGGGGCAGATCGACGGCACCGATCACCTCGCGGTCGTCGACGTCGACGACGACGAGCTGGCGGGCGGCAACGAGGTAGATGCGCTCGCCGTCGGTCTTG
>JBCCYT010000034.1:0-32119 GCA_039188975.1 Actinomycetota bacterium | reverse complement strand
GGGCTCACCTTGATCATTTCCCACCTCGGCTTGCTGATTTGGGAGACGCGATTCATCTCGGCCTCGCTAGCCTTCCCCGGGCTCAAGCCGGACGATCGTTCGACCACGCTCACGTCCGCACCGGACACCGACACTCGCCAGGAGCACCAGTGATTTTCGCCGCCGAGTTTCCACCGATCGACAACCTGATCAATTGGAAGCCGTTCTTCTTCGATGGCAACGACCTGCTGCAGTTCGACAAGGTCAACCTCACACAGTTCTTCGGCCTGTTGATCCCAACGGTGCTGTTCTTGCTCGCCGCTCGCGGTGACGGCATGGTTCCCCGCGGGGCCCGCACCTTTGTCGAAGGCATCGTCAACTTTGTCGACACCAACATCGTGCAGCCCGGCATCGGCGCCGACGGCAGGCGCTACTTGCCCCTGCTGGTCTCGTTCTTCGTCTTCATCTTCATCGGCAACATCACCGAGGTCATCCCGTTCTTCCAGATGCCGGCCAACGCCCGCATGGGTGGTCCGCTGGTCGTCGCCCTCGTCGCCATGGGCATGTTCATCGCCGTTGGTGTTCGCCACCATGGCGCCGGCTACTTCAAAGAGGTGCTGTTCCCGCCCGGCGTGCCGAAGGCGCTGTACATCCTCGTCACCCCGATCGAGGTCCTGTCGACGTTCATCATTCGGCCCTTCAGCCACGCGGTTCGTCTCTTCGCCAACATGCTCGCCGGCCACATCCTCCTCGTGACCTTCGGCTGGTTGTGCATTTCGGTGTGGGGCATCTCCGCCCTCATCATCGTCGAGCCGTTCACCTTCCTCGGGCTCGTCGGCCTGACCGCCTTCGAAATCGGCGTGTCGCTGATCCAGGCGTTCGTGTTCACCATTCTTGCCGCCGTGTACATCGGCGGCGCCCTCCACCCGGCTCACTGAGCCCGGCGGACACATCCGAACCGTCTCGACGGTTCGCCCATCTAGTTCACCCACAAACAAACCCGTCGGTTGTGTTTCCGGCGGTTCCTCAACAGGAGAAACCAAACCCATGAGCACCCTCGCCCAGATCGCGCAGGACATCACCGCTGGCGATCAGCAGAACATCGAAGCGGCCGCCAGCGCCGGCTACGCCTACGGCCTCGCCGCCTTCGGCACCGCCATCGGCATCGGCTACCTCGTCGGCCAGTCCGTCCAGGCCATCGCCCGTCAGCCCGAGGCCGCCGGCCAGGTGCAGACCACCATGTTCCTCGGCATTGCCTTCACCGAAGCCCTCGCTCTCATCGGCTTCGTGGTCTTCATCCTTCTGAAGTTCGTCTGATCCCTCCCCGGTTCCGGGAAACCCCTACCGAGGAGTGAACGTGTTGAACTTGCTGGTTCTCGCCGTCGAAGAAGGCGAGAAGGCCGAGGAGACGGTCAACCCCGTCATCCCGAATCCCTACGACGTCTTCTGGGCGGCGATCTTCTTCATCACCTTGTGGGTGTTGATGAAGTACGTCCTGCTCCCGCCGATCGTGCGGGCGATGGAAGCGCGCAGCGCCGCCATCGAGGGCGACAAAGACGCCGCCGATGCCGCCACCGAGGCGCTCGGCTCGACTCGTCGAGACTATGAAGCGTCGCTGGCTGCGGCTCGCGCCGAGGCGAGCGAGATCCTCGCCGGCGCTCGGGCATCAGCTGACGAACAACGGGCGGCGATGCAGGCCGAAGCCGATGCCGAGATCGCCGAACTGCGCCGTGCGGCGCAGACCGAGATCGACGAGGCTCGCAGCCAGGCCCTTTCGGGCATGCGCAGCGACGTGTCAGCCCTTGCGGTCGGCGCAGCCCAGGTCGTGCTCGGGCGTGACCTCGACGCCGCTGGCCAACAGTCCGCCATCGACCAGGCCCTCGCGGCCGACTGACGGAGGCAATCATGCTGAATCTTCTCGCCGCCGAAGGCCCGAACGGCCGCTGGCTCCCGAGCGACGTCAACGAGTTCTACTGGGGTGCGGCCGCGTTCACCGTCATCGTCGTGCTCTTCGTGATGAAGGGTCTTCCCGCCGTCAAGAAGCTGTTCGCCGACCAGACCGCAGCCGTCGAGGCTGAGTTCGCCGACGCCGCCAAGGCCAAGGCTGACGCGGAAGCCGAACTCGCCTCCTTGCAGGCCAGCCTCGGCGACGCCGACGCGGAAGCCGCAGCCATCCTCGACGATGCCCGCGCCCAGGCCACCAAGCTCGAGGCCGATCTCGTCGCCAAGGCCACGTCCGACATCGCCGAGGCAAAGGAACGGTCGCAGCTCGAAATTGCGGCCCAGCGCGAGCAGGCGTTGGCCGACCTTCGAATCGCCGTCGCCGAACAGGCTCGAACCGCAGCCGACGCCGTGGTGATGAGCAACCTCGACGACGCCACCCAGAGCGCCCTCATCGACGACTACATCTCCGCCGTCGCCTCCAGCTGAGCGACGGACCACGAAAGACACCGGACCCGAAGAGACATGTCATGACCGACACCATCGACGCTTACGCCGCCGCCCTCCTCGCCGTCGTGCGAGCTGAAGGCGACACCGGAGCTGACGACGAGATCCTGCGGTTTGCCCAGGCCGTCGAGACCAACGACGAGCTGCGCACCACGCTCGCCGACGCCAATGTCCCCGCTGCCACTCGGCAGCAAGTCGTCGAGGACATCCTCGGCGGCAAGGCCTCCAACGTCGCCACCGCTGCGGTGTCGATGGTCGTGGGCGCCGGCCGCGGTGCGGAACTTCCCGCCATCGCTCGGGCGCTGGCCGGCAAGCTTGCTGCCTCACAGGGTCGCGAGGTCGCCGAGGTCCGTTCCGCCGTCGCATTGAACGACGAACAGGTCACTCGCCTCACCGAGTCGCTCAAGGCCGCAACCGGCAAGGACGTCGACGTACGGGTCACCGTCGATCCGTCCGTGCTCGGCGGCATCGTCACCACCATTGGCGACACCGTCATCGACGGTTCTGTGCGCAACCGTCTCGCCCAAGTCAAGAGCCGTCTCGGCTGAGCAACTGTTTCACCCCGGCTCCGCCGGATTCGCCCATCCGGCTCCAGCCGGCGATAGCAACACACTTCCACACCAGAGAGATAGACGAACATGGCTGATCTGCAGATCAACACCGATGAGATCACCGCAGCGCTGAAGGCAAACCTCGAGGGCTTCACCCCGTCGGTCGAACAGACCACGGTGGGTCGGGTGCTCGAGGTCGGCGACGGCATCGCCCGCGTCTCGGGCCTGCCCAACGCAGCGGTCAACGAGATGCTCCGCTTCGAAAACGGCCTCATCGGCCTGGCCCTCAACCTGGACGAGGACTCGATCGGCGCCGTGGTCCTCGGCGATGTCGAAGGCATCGAGGAAGGCCAGACCGTGGTCGCCACCGGCGACATCCTCTCGGTTCCCGTGGGCGACGGCTTGCTCGGCCGAGTCGTCAACCCGCTCGGCGAGCCAGTCGACGGCAAGGGCCCGCTCACCAACGTCGAGCCTCGCCGCATGGAGATCCAGGCACCTGGCATCACCGGCCGCAAGCCGGTGCACGAGCCGATGCAGACCGGCATCAAGTCGATCGACTCGCTCATTCCGGTGGGTCGTGGCCAGCGCGAGCTGATCATCGGCGACCGCAAGACCGGCAAGACCACCATCGCCCTCGACACGATCCTGAACCAAAAGGGTCTCGGGGTGAAATGCATCTACGTCGCCATCGGACAGAAGGCCTCCACCGTCGCCCAGTCGGTTGCCACGCTCGAAGAGCTCGGCGCCATGGAGTACACGACCGTCGTGGTTGCGCCCGCGTCTGACCCGGCACCGTTCAAGTACCTCGCCCCCTACGGCGGCTGCGCCATGGGCCAGCACTGGATGGAGAACGGCGAGCACGCGCTCATCATCTACGACGACCTCTCCAAGCAGGCCGAGGCCTACCGTCAGGTGTCGTTGCTGCTGCGTCGTCCTCCGGGGCGCGAGGCCTTCCCCGGCGACGTCTTCTACTTGCACTCGCGTCTGCTCGAACGGGCCGCCAAGCTCTCCGACGAGCTCGGCGCCGGTTCGCTCACCGCCCTCCCCGTCATCGAGACCAAGGCCGGCGACGTGTCCGCCTTCATCCCGACCAACGTGATCTCGATCACCGACGGCCAGATCTTCCTCCAGGACGATCTGTTCAAGTCGGGTATTCGCCCGGCCGTCGACGTCGGCATCTCGGTGTCTCGCGTCGGTTCGGCCGCGCAGGTCAAGGCCATGAAGGCCGCGACCGGCACGCTCAAGGGCGACCTGCAGCAGTTCCGTGAGCTCGAGGCGTTCGCGGCCTTCGGTTCGGACCTCGACGCCGTGTCGAAGGCCCAGCTCGAGCGTGGCTACCGCCTGACCGAACTGCTCAAGCAGGGTGTCAACAGCCCGTATCCGGTCGAGCAGATGACCGTGTCGATCTTCGCCGGCACCCGCGGCTATCTCGATTCGCTTCCCGTCGAAGACGTGTTGCGCTTCGAGTCCGAGCTGCTCGAGTGGTTCAACACTCGCCACGGCGACATCATGGATTCGATCAAGAACGACGGCGTGATCCCCGATGAAGAGGCATTCGAGGCTGGCATCAAGGCATTTGCCGACCAGTTCCAGACCTCGGACGGCTCTGGTTCGGAACCCGACGCCGAAGCACAGGGCGATGCGTCGTCCGAGCTGGTCGATTCCGACACCACCCTTCCCGAAGAAGACATCACCCGAGACGAGGGCTGAGGGAACCCATGCCGGGACGTCCCGCCACCAGTTGCCGATTCGGACGGCCGACGTTGAAGGAGAACGCGCGTGCCTGGAGGTAAGGAACGGGAGCTCCGTCGACGGATCTCGAGCGTTCAGTCCACCAAGAAGATCACTCGAGCCATGGAGCTCATCGCCGCCACCCGCGTGGTGAAGGCGATGCAGCGTGCCGACGCGGCGCGTCCCTACTCTCGACAGATCACGTCGGTCATCGAGAACCTGGCTGCCGGCGGCGCCGAAACCAGCCATCCGCTGCTTCGTCAGTCCGACGACGTCAAGAAGGTTGGGTTCATCGTCATGGCCGGCGACCGCGGCTTGGCTGGTGCGTACAACACCAACCCGATCCGGGCAGCGGAACGCCAGCTGCAGGGTCACCGTTCCGAGGGCAAGGATTATGTCTTGTTCTGCGTCGGGAAGAAGTCCGCGGCCTACTTCAACTTCCGCAACTACCGGGTCGACTACGACTACCAGGGCTTCACTGACAGCCCGACCTACGAAGACGCTCGCCGGATCGCCGAAGACGTCGCCGACGCGTTCATCAGCGGCGAAGTCGACGAGGTCGAGCTGATTTACACCGAGTTCATCTCGATGGGTACCCAGCGTGTCTCGGTGCGACGTTTCCTTCCGCTCGAGGACACTGCGGTGATGGCCGAATCCGGGAGCGGCGACGCCGAGGCGACCGCCCAGTTCGAGTTCGAACCCTCGCCCGATCATGTGCTCGAAGCCCTCCTGCCCCGCTACGTCGAAGCCCGACTCTTCGGGGCCCTGCTCGACTGCGCGGCCTCCGAACACGCCAACCGCCAGCGGGCGATGAAGTCGGCCACCGACAATGCCGAGGAACTCATCACCAAGCTGAGCCGTGAGATGAACGCCGCTCGTCAGGCGGCCATCACCACCGAGATCATGGAGATCGTCGGCGGTGCGGAGGCCCTCGACGAGGGTGGCGCGGGCGCAGAGTCCATCAATCTCGAGGGCATGTTCGCCCAGATCTCGACCGGTCCGACCGGAGGCGAGTCCTCGGTGCAGGCCTTCACCTCCTCCGCTGCGCCGGCAGCCCCGGCTGCGACTGCGGTCGTCGATGCACCGGCGCCGCCACCCGAGGCAGCCGAGCAGCCGTTCGGCACCGGTTCGGCGATGCCCCTCGCCGACGGTTCGGCTCCGTCCCCGGAGTTCGTCATCAAGGGCAATGCCGACTCCATGCTCTATCACCGACCGGACTCCTACGCGTACGCCCGCACGATCGCCGAAGTCTGGTTCGACACCGCCGAAAATGCCGAAGCCGCGGGATTCAAACTCGCCGGCTCCCACCCCAAGAACTAGCTGACCGCCGGTCGGCATCCCACAAGATCCACACCACACCTCATTTCCCACACCACCTCAGTACGAGGAGCACACCACATGACTGTCACTGAGAACGACCTGAAGAACGGCCGCATCGTCGGCATCGCCGGCCCGGTGGTCGACGTCGAGTTCCCGGCGGGGGCCCTGCCGGAGATCAATACCCAACTCGAGTTCGACATCACCGTCGACGGCGAGTCCGTCAACGTGCCCGCTGAGGTCGCCCAGCAGATCGGCGACAACCGCGTGCGAGCGATCGCCATGAAGCCGACCGATGGCCTCGTGCGCGGCGCGACCGTCGTCAACACCGGCCACGGCGTGCAGGCGCCCGTCGGCGACGGCACTCTCGGTCACATCTGGAACGTCATGGGCGACTGCCTCGACGTTCCCGAGCACCGCACCGACGATCGTTGGGACATCCACCGCTCGGCGCCGTCGTTCGACGCGCTGGAGCCGTCGGCGAAGATGTTCGAGACCGGCGTGAAGGTCATCGACTTGCTCACCCCCTACAAGGAGGGTGGCAAGATCGGTCTGTTCGGTGGTGCCGGTGTGGGCAAGACCGTTCTGATCACCGAGATGATCACCCGTGTGGCCTCCAACCACGGTGGTGTGTCTGTGTTCGCCGGTGTGGGCGAGCGCACCCGCGAGGGCACTGACCTCTTCATCGAGATGGGCGAGACCGTCATGGGCGACGGTGAGACCTCGGTGCTCGACAAAGCCGCTCTCGTCTTTGGCCAGATGGATGAGCCCCCGGGGGTCCGCCTCCGCGTGGCGCTGTCCGGCGTGACCATGGCCGAGTACTTCCGCGACGTCCAGAACCAGGATGTGCTGTTGTTCATCGACAACATCTTCCGTTTCGTGCAGGCCGGCTCCGAGGTGTCGACCCTCCTTGGCCGTATGCCCTCCGCCGTGGGGTACCAGCCGACCCTCGCCGACGAGATGGGCGAACTCCAGGAGCGCATCACCTCGACTCGCGGCAAGTCGATCACGTCGCTGCAGGCCGTGTACGTCCCTGCCGATGACTACACCGACCCGGCGCCGTTCACCTCGTTCACCCACTTCGACGGCACCACCGAGCTCTCGCGCGACATCGCAGCGCTCGGTATCTACCCGGCGGTGGATCCCCTGGCGTCGTCGTCGACGATCCTCGACCCGATGGTCGTGGGTGAGCGTCACTACAACACGGCCCGTGGTGTACAGGAAGTGCTCCAGCGTTACAAGGAACTCCAGGACATCATCGCCATCCTCGGCCTCGACGAGCTGTCCGAAGAGGACCGCATCACCGTCGACCGGGCCCGCAAGGTCCAGCGTTTCTTGTCGCAGCCCATGTTCGTCGCCAAGGCATTCACCGGTCAAGACGGCGTGTTCACGCCCGTCGAAGAGACCATCGATTCGTTCGAGTCGCTGCTCAACGGCGATCTCGACCACTTGCCTGAGCAGGCGTTCTACATGGTCGGTGGCGCCGAGGAAGCCGAGCGCAAGGCTGCCGAACTCCAGGCCGATTCCTGATCATCTGATCCGGCGTCCCGGGGAACAGAGGAACCATGCTCAACGTCCAAGTCGTCTCTCCTGAATCGGTCTCCTACACCGGCGAGGCCGCGATGGTCATCGCTCGTACGGTCGAGGGCGGTGACATTGCGTTCCAGCCCGGCCACATCCCCTTCATCGGGATCTTGCAGGTCTGGTCGGTCGATGTGGTCAAAGAAGACGGGTCGCGCGACACGTTTGCCGTGCACCGCGGTTTCGTGCAGGTGAGCGACGCCGACGTCACGATTCTCAGCGATGTCTCCGAGTCGAAGGACGCGATCGACGTGGCCCGAGCCGAGCGAGCGCTCGCCGAGGCAGAGTCTGCCCTGTCGGCTGATGCCGAGGACCTCGCGGCGGCTGGCGACAAGGCGCGGGCGCAGGTCCGGCTGCGGGTCGCAGCCGGCGACAGCTGAGTCTTTCTCACCCGGTTCCTTCGCTCGTTCTGCCTCACGGGGCAAACTGACGCCATGGCGAAAGCTCCAGCACCGGTCCGTGCGGTCCGCGCCGCCCGCAGCCTGCTCGATCCGCGCGGGCTGCTGCACGCGCTCAAGTTGCTGCACTACTTCGGCTACACCCACTACTGGGAACGATCGAAGATCGACATGGGTCCGGGTGTGAAGTTCCCGCCCAACGTATCGATCGTGCGGGGTGATCTCATCACCATCGGTGCGGGGTCCCACATCGGCGCTCGGTGCCACCTGTGGGCCGGCGATCAGCAGGCCCGTATCGAGATCGGCGAACACGCACTGTTCGCACCCGAGGTGTTCATCACCACGACGAATTACCAGACCAAGCCGGGAATTCCCGTCATGGATCAACCCAAGGACGAGGCATCGGTCAAGATCGGCTCGATGACATGGCTCGGCGCTCGCGTGGTCGTCGTCGCCGGGGTCGAGATCGGTGACGGGTGCATCGTTGCGGCTGGATCGGTCGTCACCAAGGATCTCCCACCCAACACGATTTGTGCCGGTGTTCCCGCGAAGGTCATCGGGATGCGCGAGTGACTCGTCATGTCTGACTCGCCGAGCATCGGCATCATCATCGTCAGCTACAACACGTGCGAACCGCTCCGTGCCTGCCTCACGTCGCTTGCGGCCGCCGAGGTGGCTGGCCTGCAAGATGTCGTGGTCGTCGACAACGCATCGACCGACGACACGATGACGGAACTTCCGGTGGCGTTCCCCGCCGTCACGTTCGTCGACGCCGGGGCCAACGTGGGCTTCGCTCGTGGTTGCAACCTCGGCGCTCGCCACACCGACGCCGACCTACTCGTCTTCTTGAATCCCGACACGCTCGTGCCGTCGGGAGCGATCGAGGCGCTCGTCGACGCCTATCAGCGTCGGCCCGATGCTGGCCAGATCGGTGGTCGCACATTCGATGACAGCGGCACGCTCGACCCGAGTAGTTGCTGGGGCGCGCCCAGCCTCTGGAGCACGCTGTGCTTCGCGACCGGTCTGTCCGTCGTCTTTCGCCACCATCCGCGTTTCGATCCGGAGAGCCTCGGTGGGTGGGAACGAGACAGTGAGCGTGATGTCGGTGTTGTCACCGGCTGTCTGTGCCTGATGCCCCGCGCCGTCTTCGAACACGTCGGTGGTTTCGACGAGCGCTACTTCCTGTATGGCGAGGACATCGACCTCTCGATGCGCGTGCGAGAGGCGGGCTTCTCGACGTTCATCACGCCGGAGGCGGCGATCACGCACTCCGTCGGCGCCGCGAGCGCGTCGTCGGTCCAGCGGACCGTCTTTGTGCTGACGGGGCGCATGACCGTCTACCGGCTTCGCTTCAATCCGATCAACGGGTTCGTGCTTCGTGTCCTCTACGTCGTCGGGATCGCTGTGCGCGCTGCGCTCCCACCACAGGCCTCCGGCAGCGGCACCGAGCGACGGTCTGCGTGGCGCCCGGCCCTGCGCCGCATTGGAGAGTGGTGGCCTGGCTACCGGGCGTCGCCAGGACGTTCGTAACCGGCTACAGGCGGCACTCGAACTCCGGGACGCCCGTGATGCCGAGGTCTGTGATCGCAAGCAGTGATCCGGGGAGCTCTCCCGCCTGGCCTGGTGTCGGTGTACGGCCGAGCTCGGCCCCGATGGTGGTGACGAACAGGGTGGCGAGGTCAGGTCCGCCCCAAAAAAAGGGCGGGCATCGACGGCTTCTCGAGGGGGACATCGATCCGATGCGACAACCCGCCGTCGAGACACTCACCCAGGTACGACGGTGTCGAGAGGGCGACGTCAACCGTGCTCACGCAACGATCCGCATCACTCGACGACCGTGCCCGGAACGCCGTCCTCGGCTGCGGGCCAGTCCATGTCGAGTCCTCGGAGAGTCTGGACGAGGATCTCGCTGACGAGCAGGTTGCGGAACCACTTGCGATCCGCGGGGATCACGTACCACGGCGCATCGTCGGTCGACGTTTCCTCCAGCATGACCCGAAACGCTTCTTGGTAGTCCTTCCAGTGTTGGCGCTCCTCGAGGTCGCCGAAGCTGAACTTCCAGTTCTTGTGCGGTTCGTCGATGCGGGCCTGGAGCCGTTCCTTCTGTTCGTCCTTGCTGATGTGCAAGAAGAGCTTGACGATCGTGGTGCCTTCATCGGCGAGCATCTGCTCGAAGTTGCGGATGTGGCCGTAGCGCCGTCGCCACTGGTCTTCGGGTACGAAGCCGTGCACCCGCACGATCAGGACATCTTCGTAGTGGGAGCGGTTGAAGATCGTGATCTCACCCGCGCCAGGTGTTTGGGCATGCACCCGCCACAGGTAGTCGTGAGCGAGCTCGTGTTCGGTGGGCTTCTTGAACGCAGCGACCTTCACCCCGGCTGGATTGACCTTGTCGAACACATGCCGGATCGTGCCGTCCTTGCCGCCGGTGTCGGTGGCTTGAATGACGACGAGCACCTTGTGCTTGCGTTCCGCAAACAGCAGTTCTTGGAGTGCTTCGAGTTCGTCGTTGAGGTCCTCGAAATCGTCTTTGACGCCGTCTTTGTCGAGGCCGAGGTTCTCGTTGGTCGCCCACGCATCGAGGTCGACGGCCTGGCCGGGTTTCACGCGGAACTGATCGATGTCCATCCCACAGTCTGGCCCATCGGGCAACGTTGGTTGGCGTGAACCATGGTGGAGAAGCCCCAGGGGCGCTTGATCTGTGACCGATGTGTGCCGATAGTGAGAAGATCACAGCGACTGGGAGGATGGTGGTCGTGAGCACTTCGAGCGTCGACATCGATGAGATCCGACGTGCGCTGGCCGACGAGTTCCGCTCTGGTGCGCAGGAGGCTCGTCGGCGGATCGAGGCGATCATCGATCCGGTGCGCCCGACCCCGGCGTTCATGACTGCGCTTGCGGCCGAACTCGAACGAGCGGTCGCTGCTCCAGACACCGTGCCGTATCCCGAACTTGCCGACCCGGATCGCTATTGGGCGGCGTCGGTCCAGCCGCAGGTCAAAGCCTGTCGAGACCACATTGCTGCGGTGCTCACATGGCTCGAGTCGCAGGTCATTCAGACGATGGGGGTGGCGGAAGAGGACCTGAAGCGGGTGGTCGACGTCGCGATCGCCGATCGAGGTGCGAACCCGGTCGCCGACCGTGCGTCGCTCGGCGAGGCGCTCCAGGGTCGATGCAATGAACTTCACCACCAGATGGGGGAGCTGTTGTTGGTCGTCCCCGAACGTGGCTCGTTGGAGGCTGCGACCTCGGCCTACACAGAGGCTGTCCGCCATCAAGCCCAGATCGATGTCGATGGGCTCAAGCTGGCGTATCTCGCTGACGCAGGTGGGGACGATGATCACCAGCGGTTCGCGGAGCAGCAGTGGTCACAAACGTACGGCGAACGAGTCGCCCACCGTGAGGCGCAGCTTGCGGCTGAGCCACCCTGGCGCCATCAGTACCTGGCGCTCGCCGGCTACGAGCGGGCACTACTCGACGCCGAGGTTGCCGTCGAGGCACTCGTGGCCCGTCTCCAATCACCGCTCGGCGACTTGCCGGGGCTGCTGCTCGAACGCTTCGACGCGGCGCTGACCACCTAGCGCGAGGCGTCAGAAGCCGGTGAGCGGCTGATCGACGACACCGCGAACTCCCACCCCATCGACTGCGAGGAGCGAGCCGGGGACGTGGCCATTGCGTCCTGGCGCCGACGGTCGGCCTCCGCCGACCCCGATCGTCGTGACGTACAGCGTGTCGAGATCCGCCCCGCCGAATGCCGGCATCGAGGGTTTCTCGAGCGGGAGCTCGATCCGTTCCTCGATGACCCCGTCCGGTGAGAACCGCAGCACCGCCCAGCCGTAGACCGCCGCACACCAATACCCGCCCTCTGCGTCGACGCACGCCCCATCGGGTTTGCCGTCGACTTCGCCGAAGTCGACGAAGAGTCGTTCGTTCTCCCACGCCCCCGTTTCGGGGTCGTAGTCTGCGACGACGACCCGTTCGGTTGGTGTGTCGGCCCAGTAGACCCGGCCCCGTGCCGCGTCGAACGCAAGCCCATTTGGGCAGCCAACCCCGGTCCGCAGCGTGGTGGTCGACGTACCGTCCCATCGGTACAGCGATCCGCTGACCCGGCCGGCCGACGCATCCGCCCACATCGACCCGACGACGTAACGCCCGGCCGGATCGGTTCGGCCGTCGTTGAGCCGGTTGCCGGTGGCGGCCGGTTCCAACGCGACGAGCGGCTCGAGCATGCCCGGCTCGTCCCATCGGATCGCGACCAATTCGTGCTCCATGGCCACGACGAGCTCGCCCGGCGTGCGGCCGAGCACGATCGATCCGGGTCGCGCCGGAAGGCCACGGGTCGCATCGATCCCGGTCGCCGGGTCGTAGCGGTGCACGACGTGGGCCTCGATGTCGATCCAGTACAGGGCGGCCTCGGCGGGTGCCCAGAGCGGGCATTCACCGAGAACTGCCGGAGTCGGCACCGCGGCATGGATCGAGATCGTCACGCCAGGAGTGTGACACATCGGGCGCGAACCGCGACATCCGGTCATTGACATGCGTGCGAACGTAGTCATACCGTGCGCGCCCATGAAGGGGTTCGATCCGACGTTCGCTGACCTGCCCGACTACATCATCAAGATCACCAAGGAGATCTGGGAGGACCGGGGCATCTCGACGCTGCACGAGTACTACGCGCCCGACATCGTCGTACGGAGCCCTGCCAGCGTGGTCGTCGGGAACCAGGGTGTCATCGCGGCGACGATGGCAACCCTCGCGGAGTTTCCGGATCGACAGCTCCTGGGGGAAGACGTCATCTGGTCTGGCGATGACGACGCCGGGTTCTTGTCGAGCCATCGCATCTACTCGACCGCAACCCATGTCGGCGACGGGGTGTACGGCGAAGCGAGCGGCACCCAGCTGCGGTACCGCATCATTGCGGATTGTGCCGCGAAGGACAATCAGATCTACGACGAGTGGCTGATTCGTGATCAGGGTGCGATCGTTCGCCAACTCGGTCTCGACCCGAGGCAGTACGCCGCCGATCTGATCGAGGCTGAGGGTGGTCCCGACTCGTGCGTCGTCCCGTTCAGTCCGTCGATCGACAAGCCGGGTCGGTACACCGGCACGGGGAACGACGGCGAACATGGCGAGCGGTACGCCGCAACCCTGCGGGCGATCATGGACGCCGATCTGGCCGCGATCGGCCGTGACTACGACCGCGCGTGCCAGCTCGAACTGCCGGGTGGCGTCACCGGCCATGGTTGGGCTGCGGCGGATGAGTTCTGGTTGGGGGTCCGAGCTGCATTCCCTGACGCCACGTTCACGGTGCACCATCAGATCGGGCGCACCGACACCCACAGCGCACCTCGTGCTGCGCTTCGGTGGTCCCTCGACGGCATCCACAGCGGTTGGGGCGCGTTCGGCGCTCCCACCGGCGCGCCGGTCCATGTCATGGGGTTGAGCCACGCAGAGTACGGCCCGTGGGGCCTGCGACGCGAGTTCGTCGTGTTCGACGAGACGTCGATCTGGAAGCAGATCCTGCTCCACACTGGCTGAGCAACGGTCGGGCTGGGGCGGTTCTGCGCATGCAGCAACAACAGAGCCTTGACAATGACTACGTAGTCATCCAGGCTGTTGCGAACTCGGGGGAGGGGATTCGAGTGGCTGGACGCAGCTCGCAGCAGCGTGCCGGCGGTTCTGTGACGTCGGTCGATGTCGCAGCACACGTCGGGTTGTCGCAGGCGACGGTCGCGCGCGCCTTTTCGAACCCGGAGAAGGTTGCACCGGCCACGCGGGCTCGAGTCGAAGCCGCCGCTGACGAGCTGGGGTATGTCCCGAATGCGATTGCGCGCAGCCTCAAGTCGCAGCGGACCCACATCGTCGCGGCGGTTGTCCCGTCGATCGGTGAGTACTGGCAAAGCGTCCTCACGGCGTTCTCTCGTGGGCTCGCCGCTCGTGATCGGCAGCTCTTGCTGTTCAGCTTCTCTGATCCGACGCAACTCGAGGACGTGCTCGCGTCGCTTGCGCAGTACCGCGTCGACGGCGTGATCCTGGCATCGGCCAACATCGGCACGAGCCGCCTTGCACGCATGCGCGATCTCCACCTGCCGATGGTCGCGTTCAACCAACCCGCTGCGTCGGGTGTGGTGCCGTCGGTCTCGGTCGACAACGCGGCGGGGATGCAGCGCCTCGCTGAGCATGTCATCGAGGCGGGCGCGGTCGACGTCGCATACGTCGGTGGGATCGCTGAGACCTCGACCGATCAGATGCGGTACCGCGGTGCATCCCAGGCGCTCGCCGCCGCCGGAGTCGCGTGTCCGTACACCGAAGCGTCGGGATGGGCGTACGAGGACGGTTACGCCGCCGCTCGACATCTGGTCGACGCAGGTCCGCTCCCGGCCGCGATCATGGTCGCCGGCGATGAACTCGCGTTCGGTGTCATCGATGCACTCGTGGATCGCGGCGTCTCGGTCCCCGGCGACGTGATGGTCACCGGCTTCGATGGCCTGCCGCAGGCGTCGTGGGCCGGATACGACCTCACGACGCTCACCCAGCCGGTCGAACTGCTCGTCGAACGAGCGATCGAACTCCTGCTGTCCGACGAAACCGACGCGGCGGCCGATGTCGTCGTCGCCGGCGAGATCCGCCTCGGCCGTACCACCAAACCCGCTGCAGTCGCAGCGGAACCCAGCCCACCAACCCCTTCCCAGAACCGTATCGAGACCCATGCCTGAGATCTTGAAAGCCGCCCCGAGCAAGGGCGCCCACGGCGCCGACCTCGAACTCGCCGAAAGGGTGCGTTCGATCATCGCTGACATCGAGTCACGCGGCGAGGCCGCCGTGCGCGACCTGTCATCCCAGTTCGATT
Organism: Actinomycetota bacterium; assembly: GCA_039188975.1. GTDB lineage: Bacteria > Actinomycetota > Acidimicrobiia > Acidimicrobiales > Aldehydirespiratoraceae > UBA11606. The sequence continues at coordinate 17,264 of JBCCYT010000034.1, read as the reverse complement.
CGTGGGACCCCGAGCAGTTCCAGCTCACCGACTCCCAGATCGAACAGGCGATCGCTGCCGTCGATCCACAGACGATCACCGACATCGAGTTTGCGCAGACCCAGATCCGGAACTTTGCGCAACACCAGCTCGACTCCATCCGACCGGTCGAGGTCGAGACGCTTCCCGGTGTCGTGCTCGGTCACAAGCTGATCCCGATCCAAAACGTCGGTGCGTACATCCCTGGCGGCCGGTACCCGATGGTGGCGTCGGCTCACATGAGCGTCCTCACCGCAAAGGTGGCCGGTGTGCCGCGTGTTGCTGCGTGCACGCCGCCGATCAACGGCACGGTCCCCAACGAGAGCGTCGCGGCCATGCACATGGCCGGCGCAGACGAGATCTACCTGTTGGGCGGCATCCAGGCGGTTGCGTCGATGGCGCTCGGGACCGAGTTCGTCGATCCGGTCAACATGCTCGTCGGGCCCGGGAACGCCTTCGTTGCCGAGGCCAAGCGACAGCTGTTCGGCCGGGTCGGCATCGACCTTCCAGCTGGTCCGACCGAGACGATGATCATCGCGGACCGCACCGTCGACGCACGAATTTGTGCGACCGACCTGCTGGGGCAAGCCGAACACGGCCCGACCTCACCGGCCGTCATGATCACGACCGACCGCGAGCTGGGACTCGAGACCATCGCCGAAGTCGATCGACAGCTCGAAACCCTTGCAACCGCCGACATCGCGGGTGTCGCATGGCGAGACTACGGCCAGGTCATCGTGTGTGAGGACAACGAGGAGATGTTGCGGGTCGCCGACGAGATGGCGTTCGAACACGTCCAGGTCATGACCAACGACGACGACTACTTCTTCGAGAACATGGTCAACTACGGCGGCTTGTTCCTCGGCCCGATGACCAACGTGTCCTATGGCGACAAGGTCATCGGAACGAACCACACGCTGCCGACGCAAAAGGCCGCGAACTACACCGGTGGCCTCTGGGTCGGGAAGTACATCAAGACCCTCACGTACCAGCGCATCAACGACCCTGCGTCATCGGTGGTCATCGGCGAGTACTGCAGCCGACTCTGTGAGATCGAGAACTTTGCCGGCCACGCGGCACAGGCCGACATCCGGGTCGAGTACTACTCGGGGAAGAACGCGTGACCGACCGTGTTGCGCTCGTGACCGGGGGCGGTGGCGGCATCGGCTCCGCCATCTGTCGCCGGCTCGCGTCCGATGGCCTGGCGGTGCTGGTCGGCTATCACTCGTCGGCCGATCGAGCCGAGCAGCTCGCCGCCGACCTCCCAGGCGACGGGCATCGTGCCGTTCAGGTCTCGGTCGACGACTCCGGTGCGCTCGACGGGTTGGCGGCCTCGATCGCTGGCACCGAGAGCCGTCTCGACGTGCTCGTCAACTGCGCCGGCGTGACTCGCCCCGTCGCCCATGACGACCTCGACGGCCTCGACGACGCGTTGATCGATCAGATCTTCGCCACGAACTGGCGCGGCCCGTTCGCCACCATTCGCGCCATGCGGTCGCTGCTGGAGCTGTCGTCGGACCCGGTGATCGTCAACATCAGTTCGGTGGCAGGAGTGACCGGGCAGGGGTCAAACGTCGCCTACTGCGCATCGAAGGCGGCACTCGACTCGATGACCCGATCGCTCGGCCGTTCGCTCGCACCAAAGATGCGGGTCATGTCGGTGTCGCCTGGCTGGGTCCTGGGTGAGTATGCGAGCCGTATGCCCGAGGAGGTCATCGCCGTGCAGCGTGATGCCACCCCGCTGCATCGATTGGCGACCGGTGATGATGTTGCCGCAGCGGTGTCCGCAGTCGTGCACGATCTGCCCTTCACGACCGGTTCCATCATCAGTGTCGACGGTGGTCGGCCGCTGGGGGTGTCATGACCATCACTCCGCCCACCGCCCCACGGCTGCGCAGTCGCATCATCGAGCCGTCGCAGTTCGTCGCCGACAAGAGCGCATTCGTCGATGTGAAGATCGAACGCTCGGTCGGCAAGGCGTCCTATTCGTTCATTGGGCCTGGTGTCTCCCAGAACGCCGCCCAGTCGATCAATTTGGTCGAACCGCATGGGTTCAACGTGGGTGCGGCGTCCATGCCCCATGGGGTCACCAACAACCCTCACCTGCACTACACCGTCGAGTTGTTCCTCTGCACGAGCGGTGAGTGGCGCTTCGAGATCGGCGAGCACGCCGAGCAGACGCTCACCGTCCGCGCCGGCGATGTGTTCAGCGCGCCACCGTGGATTTTCCGTGGTTTCACCAATACCGGCCCCGACGATGGCTGGTTGTTCGTCGTGCTCGGTCACGATGACACTGGCGGCATCATTTGGGCTCCGTCGATCCTGGAAGAGGCGGCGCAGACCGGCTTGTATCTCGGCTTCGACAACTCCGTCATCGAAGCCGAGGACGGCGCCGCCCCCGTCGGCGTGATCGAACCGTTGACCCCAGAGCATCTCGTCGACGTCGACTCCTACAGCGACGACGAACTCGCCGCGTGTGTGGTCGGGCGACAGGACCTCGACTGGTCCGCCCGAGGTCTGTTGTCGTCGTTCGTCGATGGGCTCGGCGGTGAGATCGCCCCGGTCGTCGGACACGGCATGACGCAAGATCGCCATCACCGGGCACCGATCACGACACCACACGGCTTCTCGTTGGAGTGGTTGCGCGTGGCCCCCGGTGAGCGCACCGGCCTGCACCGCCATGGTGACACGCAGGTCGTGTTCTTCATCGAAGGTGCCTGGGAGGTCGTTCTCGGTGACGGCGACCGCAACGATCGTGAGTGTGAGACCGCCGTCGAGAACAGCATGGTGTCGGTGCCCCGGGGAGCGTGGCGCGACTTCGTGAACGTCGGGGAGGAACCGGCCCTCGCCGTCGTGGTCAACGGCTCCGATGCGCCGACGGTGATCGAATGGCACGCCGAGGTCCTGGCTGCGGCCGAGGCGGCCGGTTGGGGACTCGACGCAGCCGGCACGACCGCCCCGACCAGTCTCTTGCGGAGGCCTCGATCATGAGCATGCCGGTCGTGTTGTTGGCAGGTTCGCTGTGCGACGGGCGCCTCTTTGGTGCGCTCGACTTCGGTGATGAGGTGGCCGTCACCCACGCCGATCTGACCCGCAGCGACTCCATCACGGCCATGGCGAACGATGTCTTGGGTGACGTGCCCGACCGATTCATCGCGGTCGGCCTGTCGATGGGTGCGATCGTCGCGACCGAGATGGCTGCGCTGGCCCCGGAACGAGTCCTTGCGCTCGGCCTACTCGACACGAACCTTGCGCCCATCGACCCGGCGCAGGTCGAGCGTCGGCAACGATGGAACTCGGATGTTCGCGCCGGCTTGTTCACGTCGATCATCGATGAGATGGTGCCGTCGCTGACCACCGACGTCGAGGCCCATGGCCCCCTGATCGTCGACATGGCGCACGACCTCGGCCCGGCTGCGTTCCTTCGTCAAAACCACGCACTCTTGCATCGCACCCGCGATCGCCGACCCGAACTCGCCCGGTACCCGGGCCCGGTGTTCGTCGGCTACGGGTCCGCCGATGCTGTTTGTCCGCCTGCCCTGCACGCAGAGCTGGCGGTCTACCGATCCGACGCGGAGCTGATCGCGTTCGACGGGGCCGGACACCTCGTCGCGCTCGATCGGCCCGAGGCGCTGTCCGCAGCGCTTCGCGCCTGGGTCGCGACCGTCCAACCACAACCAACCATGGAGGGGAAACTCCGATGAATGCAACCAAGCGCCTGTGGCGGCTCCTTGCCGTCCTGATGGCGTTCACGCTCATCGCGTCCGCATGTGGCGACGATGATGAATCCAGCGATGCCGGATCGTCCAGCGATTCGGCATCGACCAGCGACTCCGCGTCGGCGAGCGACTCCGCTTCGGCCATGGCCGAAGAGGAAGAGCACGATCATGACGACGAGGATCATGACCATGATGACGAAGAGGCTTCGGGCTCCTCGTCGGAGATGGCTGCCGAGATGATCTCGGCCGACTGCCCGATCCCGAACCCGGCTGAGACCGTCGAACTCGACGTGATGGGTTGGGAGTTCCCGATCATCACCGCGTTCGCCGACGAACTGGCGGAGTGCGAGGACGGCAACTACTCGCTGAACTACCAGTTCCTCGACTCGACCGAGGCTCGTAACGCGATGACCCAGGACGCCGCCACCGGCGCTCCGACCTTCGAGCTCTACCAGGGCTCGAACGCGTTCATCGGTGAGCTCGCCAACCAGGGCTTCTTGATGCCGTTGAATGATCTCGTCGAGAAGTACCGCGACGAGTTCAACCTCGACTCGATCGACCAGGCCTTCTGGGACATGGCGTCGATCGACGGCAACATCTACGCCGTGCCGATGGTGTCGAACACGATGCACGTGTTCTACAACGAGCCCGCCCTCGCCGAAGTTGGCGTCGACGTGCCCACCACGTTCGCCGAGGCCTTCGAGGCGTGCGCTGCGGTGCAAGATGCCGGCTACGACATCGGCTTCCTGTACATGCTGTCGGCCGGCTGGGCCTGGCAGATCGAGTTCGACTCGGTCCTCGGCTCGCTCGGCGTGTCGCCGATCGATCCGGTGACCGGTCAGCCGAACTTCAACAGCGCTGAGGGCATCGAAGCGGCCAACATCCTCAAGGACATGGCTGAGCAGTGCGCCCCGACCGCCGCTGGTAGCTACAGCACCGACGACGTGCAGGCTGCGTTCCAGACCGGTGAAGCGATCCTGGGTCACACGTGGGCCTCGCGTGCCGGCGCCATGGACGACCCCGAAGCGTCGAGCGTCGTGGGCGACATCCAGTACGCCCCCGCCCTCGAGGGCTCCGGTGGCGTGCTCGCCGCCCCGGCCTACATCGACGGCTGGGGTATCCCGGTCGGCGTCGAAGGCGACGTCGAGGCGATCTTCCTCGCCATGCTCGCCGCCACCGACCAGGAGTCGATGGACGTCGCCGCCGAGTTCGGTCTCGTGACCCGAGCCGGCACCAGCCACCCGAACGGTCCGCGTGACGCTGCCGCTGCCGAGGCCAGCCTCGTCGGTGGTCGTGGCGCCGACCTCACCCACCCGGCTGCGGGTATCGCCCGTGCCAAGCTTGGTGAAGCGCTGATCACCATCCTCGACGGCACCTCCGTCGAGGACGCGCTCGCCGCTGCCGAAGAGGCCTACCTCGCCGAAGCCGGCGAGCAGGGTCTGCTCGGCTGATCCACTGAACGGTCCCTCCAGACCCGGGGCGGCATCGCATTGCGGTGTCGCCCCGGGGGAGGGCAACCATCCGCTCGAGGGGAGGACGGATGAACAAGCGAACGTTCTGGGGCTTCACGGTCCCAAGCGTTGCGGTGATGATCACGTTGATGGTGGTGCCGTTGATCGCCACCATCTGGCTGGGCTTTCAACGCCTGACCCTGCGTGATCTCCAGAACCCAGAGTTCATCGGGTTCCAGAACTACCGCGACATCTTGTCCGATCCCGAGTTCTGGACGGCCGCACGCTGGACGGTCCTGCTCGTCATCATCGTCGTGCCGATTCAGATGGGGTTGGGCCTCACCTTCGCCCTGCTGCTCGACCGGGTGAAGCGCGGCCGCTCGGTCTACATGGCGGCATTGCTCACCCCGTTCATCGTGACCCCCGTCGTCGGGTCGCTCGTCTACAAAGACCTCTTCGACCGAGGCGGGTTGCTGTCGTGGCTCTACGAGGTCATCACCGATGACCCGTTTCAGGTCACCTCGAGCAATGTGCGCTGGCTCATCATCATCCAGCTCGTCTGGGCGGTGACGCCGTTCGCCATGATCACCTTCTTCGCCGGTCTGCAGACCCTTCCCGAGGAGCGAGTCGAAGCCGCTTCGATCGATGGCGCCGGCTTCTGGCGCCAGCTGTGGCACGTCACGTTGCCGCACCTGCGCACCCTGCTGCTCTTCGTTGCCTTGATCTCGATCATGGACATGTACCGCGTCTATGACCAGGTCTTCGTCTGGACCGGCAACCGGTTCACCGATGCCCACACGCTCGCCGTCTACAACGTGCGAACCGCCACCGCCTTCGACATCGGGCGGGTCGGCAAGGGCAACGCCATGTCGATCCTCACCGTGATCGGCATCTTCATCGTCCTCATTCCGTTCTTGTACCGCAGCTACAAAGACCAGATCGCGGAGCGTGACTGACATGAAGCGACTTCCGCTCAACCGCGTCGGCCTCCACGCCGCCATGATCGTCATGGTCATCTGGTCGGTCCTGCCCTTCGTCTGGACCGTTCAGACCTCCATCAAGTTCACCCGCGATGTCGCCGCCAAGGAACCCGTCCTCTGGGGCTACGAAACCACCGGCAACGCCTATCGCAACTTCTGGCTCGACGATCGCCAGTTCGACGATGGTGCCAGCCTCTGGAACGTCCTCTGGTACATCGTCGGGGTTGCGCTCGTCGCCGGATTCTTCGGCCTGATGGCTCGACGGGGCGGGGACGGTCGGCCGTGGTTCCTCGGGGTGCTTGCGGTCATGGGTGTTCATCTGCTCTGGATCGCCGAATCGATCCGGGTGTGGCCGACGTTGTGGTACGTCGTGCTCGTCGGCGTCATCGCCTATCTCATGCGCACCCGTGAGGAGTGGGACCCGAAGAACTGGTTCCTCGGGGCCGTGATGCTCGTCCTCTGGTACGGCCTGTGGCGCTTCCCTCGGATCTGGATCACCGAGGACACCTACGACTTCTTGATCAACAGCATCGTCGTGACCGTGCTCACGATGCTGATCTCGCTCACGATCGGCCTCCTCGCCGGGTACGGCCTCGCCCGCTACACCGGCATCTCGGGCGCCGTCATCTTGATCGTCGCACTCGGATTCCGGGCACTGCCCCGCACCGCCTTCGTGCTGCCCTACTTCTTCGGAGCGAACCGCGTCGATCAGTGGCTGCGCGATCGGGGAATCTCCGATTGGGACTTCCCGCTGATCGACTTCCCGTTCATTGACGAGCTGCAGGTCCTGGACAGCCGACTCGGCATCGTCTTGGCCCTCGTGGCAGTCAACCAGCCGTTCACGATCTGGATGTTCCGGTCGTTCTTCATGGACGTACCCAAGGAACTCGAGGAAGCAGCGATGATGGACGGCGCCACCCGAGTACAGGCGTTCCGCAAGATCATCATCCCGGTCATGTGGCCAGCGATCATCGCCACCGGGCTGTTCACCCTGCTCCTCGCCTACAACGAGTACCTGTTCGTTCGAGTGCTGGCGCCGACCGAGTGGACCCTCCCGGTCGCCATCGTGTCGCTCACGGGCGGTGAGAGTTCGCGAACGATCACGGAAGCGGCGGCGGCCTCGGTGTCGATCACGCTCCCGATCGTCGTCGTCATCATCTTGTTCCAGAAGCACCTCGTGAAGGGCCTCGGCGCCGGAGCGGTGAAGGGCTGACATGGCCGATCTCCAGCACGCCAAGCGAGTGGTTCTCGAGTACTACGCCGATCTCGACGCCGCAGCCATCGCCGATCTGGCGTCTGTGCTGCGCAAACACACCACCGACGACTACGCCTGGCGGGGAATGCACCCCTTCTACCAACACGAGGGTGCCGACGCCGTCGCCGACGTCTTCTGGCGTCCCACCCGGGAAGCGTTTGCGCCGCTCCAACGTCGCCCCGACGTGTTTCTCGCCGGCGAATCGGTCGTCGGCGGTGGTGAGGCCGACGTGTGGGTGTGTCAGATGGGGCATCTCCTCGGTCTCTTCGATGGACCCTGGCTGCACATCCCGCCGACCGGCAAGATGGTGTTTCTTCGCTACGCCGAGTTCCACCGAGTCGTCGACGATCAGATCGCGGAGACGGCGCTGTTCGTCGATGTGCTGAGCGTCATGCGCCAGGCCGGTCACTATCCACTGCCGCCCCAGACCGGTTCGTCCCACATCCATCCCGGGCCCGCGACCCACGATGGTGTGCTGCTGCACCCCCAAGACGCAGATGCTGGCGTCGAAACGATGGATCTGGTGCACCGGATGGTCGACGAGTTGTCGAAAGCCAACGACGCGGCCGAACAGCACGGCGATCGGATGCCGCGCGACGTGCTGGCCCGCACCTGGCACGACGACATGATCTGGTCCGGCCCCGAAGGCATCGGCGCCACCTACACGATCGACCGCTACCAGCAACAGCACCAGTACCCGTTCCGGATGAACCTCACCGGCAAGACGTTCAACGGTCACGTCGCCCGTTTCGCCGAGGGCAACTATGCGTGCTTCTTCGGGTGGGCCAACCTCACCAACGAACCCACCGGCGGCTTCTTGGGGCTTCCGTCGTCGAACCCCGCCGACATGCGGGTCGTCGACGTTTATCGCCGCGACGGCGACAAGCTGGCGGAGAACTGGGTCTTCATCGACCTGTTGCACTGGCTTCACATGCAAGGGCTCGACGTCTTGGCTCGGATGCGCCAACTCACCGGCCAGGAGGAACTCTGATGGCAGGGGCCCGTCCCGAACAAGCGGCGCTGAGCCGCGACACCGACCTGTCCAAGACCGACGAGACCCGTTCGGTCATCGAGGGCATGGTCGACGGTCTCAACGACCATCGCATCGCCGACATCGGCGAGTTCTTCGCCGAGTCGTTTCGCTGGATGGGCAACACCGGCTGCGGCACCAAGACCGGTCTTCGCGAGTTTCAGGACAACTGGCAAAAGCCATTCCAGGCTGCGTTTCACGACAAGGTCTGCATCGACGAGGCTCGCCTGTACATGGGGGAGTGGGCCGCGGCGTTCGGCCGACAAGAAGCAACCCACGGCGGCCACTTCATGGGGGTCGCGCCGACCGGCAAACGCGTCGAGATCCGGTACATGGACTTCTGGAAGGTCGTCGACGGCAAAATCGTCGACAACTACGTCATGGTCGACTTCCCGCACGTGCTCGCCCAGCTCGATGTCGACGTCTTCGACGGCGAGGGCTGGGAGGCCTTCGACCGGGGCGAACGCACTCCGCCCGCGCCCGCGCAACGACCAGACGCCAACCGCGATGCCTCGGTCCGCACCAACAATCCGACCGTGTCCGACGAAGGCGACGCGTCGGCCCGCAACGACAATTCGACAGCGTCCGACGAGAGTCGGCAACTAGAAGGAGGGGAGTGATGGCTCCTGTCACTCTCGACAAGATCACCAAGATCTACCCGAATGGCTTCCAAGCCGTCACCGACCTGAGCCTCGATCTCGAGGACGGCGAGTTCATGGTGCTCGTCGGCCCGTCGGGTTGCGGTAAGTCCACCGCGCTTCGGATGATCGCTGGGCTCGAGGACATCAGCGGTGGCTCACTCGTCATCGACGGCAAGACCGTCAATGAGGTCGAGCCCAAAGACCGAGACATCGCCATGGTGTTTCAGAACTACGCGCTCTATCCGCAGATGACCGTCCGCGAGAACATTGCGTTCCCGTTGAAGCTCCGCAAAGTCCTGAAAGGCGAACTGCACCGCCAGGTCGAGGAAGCGGCGCAGATCCTCGAACTCACCGAACAGCTCGACAAGAAGCCCGGCCAGTTGTCGGGTGGTCAGCGCCAGCGGGTGGCGATGGGGCGGGCGATCGTGCGTCGGCCGAAGCTGTTCTTGATGGACGAACCGCTGTCGAACCTCGACGCCAAGCTCCGTGTCCAGATGCGAGCCGATATCGCTGGCATTCAGCGCGAGCTCGGGGTCACCACCTTCTACGTCACCCACGATCAGGTCGAAGCCATGACGATGGGCGACCGGGTGGCCGTCATCAAAGATGGTCACTTGCAGCAGGTGGCTGCGCCCGAAGAGCTGTACGAGAGCCCCGACAATGTGTTCGTCGCCGCATTCATCGGGTCGCCCTCGATGAACCTCTACGAAGGTGAGCTCCGCCCGAGTGGTGATGCGTACGAAGTGCAGCTCGGTTCCCAGACGGTCGCCGTGCCGGCATCTGTCGTCGACGCCCGACCAGCGCTGCGCGGATACATGGATCAGCCGATCGTCGTCGGCATTCGCCCCGAAGATCTCGATGATGCCGCCGTGTTTCCTGATCGCCCCGCCGATCAGCGTCTCTCGGCCACCATCGATGTGCGAGAAGCACTCGGCGCCGAGACCCTGATGCACTTCGGCATCGACGCCCCGCACGTCGACTCCGGCGATCCGGATGCACTCGACGAACTCGGCGACGAATCGAGGTCGCGGTGCACTGGCCGTTTCAGCCCGCTCACCCAAGCCAAGGTCGGTGACACGATCGACGTGACGGTCAATGCCGAGAAGTTCCACTTCTTCGACAAGATGAGCCATCTCGCCATTCGAGACTGAGATGCAGCAAAGCACCGAACGAATTCTCACGACGCATGTCGGGTCGCTTCCGCGCAACCAAGCGGTGACCGACGGCGTCTTCGCGCTCGAACGCGAAGAAGACATCGACCTCGTCGCGCACTGCGCCGAAGTCGCCGACGCCGTCAAGGCGGTCGTCGGCCGCCAAGTCGCAGTTGGTGTCGATGTGGTCAGCGACGGCGAAATGTCGAAGCTCAGCTATGCGACCTACATCAAGGACCGCATCACCGGTTTCGAAGGCGACAGCGACCGTCGACCGCCCGCCGACCTCGAGGACTTCCCCGGCTTTCTCGAACGCCAGGCCCAAACGGGTGGCACGCCAACGTACAAACGCCCGCAATGCGTCGGTCCCATCGATGTCAAAGACATGGGCCCGTGCAATGAGGACATTGCCAACATGGCGGCTGCCGTCGCCGAACACCAACCGGTCGATGCTTTCATGAACGCAGCGTCGCCGGGGGTGATTGCGCTGTTCCAGCCCGACGCCCACTACGGCGACCACGAGACATACCTGTACGCACTGGCCGACGCAATGCGGGCCGAGTACGAGGCGATCGTCGACGCCGGCTACATCTTGCAGCTCGACTCACCCGACCTCGGACTGGGCCGTCACATGATGTTCAAAGGCCAGCCCGACGAGGACTACGAACGGCTCGCCAACATCCACGTCGAAGCACTCAACCACGCGGTTGCGAACATCCCCGCCGACCGAATGCGCCTGCACATCTGCTGGGGCAACTACGAAGGCCCGCACACCCACGACGCGCCGATGAGCCAGGTGCTACCGATCGCCGCCAAAGCCAAACCGCAAGCATTGCTCTTCGAGGCGGCCAACCCTCGCCATGCCCACGAATGGACGACGTTTGCCGAGGCCGACCTACCCGACGACATGATCCTCGTGCCCGGCGTGGTTGACACCACCACGCACTTCGTCGAACACCCGGAACTCATCGCACAACGCATCGAGACCTTCGCTGGCATCGTCGGGAGAGAGCGGGTCATGGCCGGGACGGACTGCGGGTTCTCGACGTTCGCCGGGTACGCCGGTATCGATCCCGAGATCGCCTACGCCAAGCTGGGCTCACTGGCCGACGGCGCCCGCCTCGCATCGGAACGACTCTGGTAAGCGGCGATGCCGCCCACGATCGACGACGTCAACACCGCCAAGCAGCTGGTGTGGGACGCATGGACGGGCGACATCCCCACGATCATGGATCGCCATGTGCAGTTCCATGGTCCCGCGCCGATCGGGCGGCTCGACGGCGCCGAAGCGGTGCACGACGAAGTGCACACACCGGCGCAGCAGAGTCTGCTCTCCTTACGATGGGAGCCGTACCTCTTTCTCGGCGGCATCTGGAACGACGAGGTGTGGGTCGCCCACACCGGTCATCTCACCGGCGTTTTCGTCGAGCCGATGTGGGGGATCGCGCCATCGGGACGCACGGCCTCGCTGCGCTATGGCGATTTCGCCCGAATCGAGAACGGCCGCATCGCCGAACTCCGCGTCCTGCTCGACATCATCGGTTTCGCAGCGCAAGCGGGTGTGCATCTGCTGCCCGAGCCCCCCGCCCGCAACCACCTGCCGCCGGGTCCCGCGCTCGGCAACGGGCTTCGGCACGACGCGGCCGATCGGACGGAGACCGAGTACACGCTCCGACTCGTCGAGGACATGCTCAGCGGCTGCAACCGGCTCGACGGCAGCGATCTCGAGTCGATGGGCATGGCGGCGTACTGGCATGACGACATGGTGTGGCACGGGCCGCACGGCATCGGTTCATCCTTTGGATTCCGCGAGTTTCAGGACTTTGCCCAGGGGCCGTCGGTCCGTTCGTTCCCGGACCGCCGCGGGGGTTTCCATCAGGCTCGATTCGCGGACGGGCCAACCGCTGCGTTCACCGGCTGGCCCAGCCTGCAAGGTTCGTTCACCGGTGAGGCCTTCCGCGGCATAGCGCCCACCGGCGGCCCGATCGGGCAGAACATCATGGACTTCTACGTTCGTCGGGGCGACAAGCTCCACGAGAACTGGGTCCTGATCGATCTCATCGACTTCGCCGCGCAATGCGGCGTCAACCTCTTGGAAGGACTTGATTCATGACTGTCGACCACGCTGCGATTCGCGAACTCATCACCCCGATGCGCGCCGCCATGTACGACTGGACCCCAGAAGGGGTTCGAGCGGCAGTCATCGGCGCATGCGCCCCCGACGCCGTGTTTCAACTCGCTCATCCGTTCAACACCCTCGGGGGACCTCACGACTTTGTCGGTGGTGCCCTCGAACCGCTTCACCATGCGTGGCCCGACCTCGAGCGGCGCGACTACATCGTCACCGCCGGTGCGGACTCCTACGGCGGACATTGGATCGGGTGCGCCGGCGACTACACCGGCACGTTCGTTCGACCGTTCCTCGACATTCCGCCAACCGGCCAACAGACGTCGATGCGGTTCCATGAGTTCTTCCGGGTCGAAGACGATCGCGTCACCGAGATGCAAGCACTGTGGGACATTCCCGAAGTCATGATGCAAGCCGGTGCGTGGCCAATGGGACCGGCGCTCGGCCGAACGTGGCGAGCACCCGGCCCTGCGCTCAACGACGGGATCCGTACTGGACCCCGCGATGCCGAACGCTCCGAACGAAACAAACAACATGTCATCGACATGCTCGGCGACATGGTGAAGCACCCGGCCGAGCCCGTCGAGGCCATGCGCCTCGACCACTGGTGGCATGAGAAGTTCTCGTGGTACGGCCCGGCTGGCATCGGCACCGCCAGAGGCGTGTCAGGGTTTCGGGCCTGGCACCAGATTCCGTTCCTGAACGGCATGCCCGATCGGGCCGGCGGGTACCTGGGCGAGACCTACTTCTTCGGCGACGGACCGTTTGTCGGCGAAACCGCGTGGCCCGGCATGACGATGCACCTGTCGGGCGATGGGTTCCTCGGCATCGTGCCCACCGGCACACACGTCACCGGCCGTAGCCTCGATTTCTGGCGGATCGAAGACACCCCGAGCGGCCCCAAGATTCGCGAGAACTGGGTGCTCTTCGACATCTTGCACGTCTGGGACCAACTCGGCGTCGACGTCATGAGCCGAATGCGAGAGATGACCTCCGCTCGCGGCATCGCCCAACGCGCGTTGGGATGACCCGCTAGTACTCCACGGCGGAGTACTCGTTCACCTTCTCGATGCGGTGTCGACCCATGACCTGGCGCACCGTGCCCGAACGAGAGCGCATCACCAACGAGTCGGTGGACGCACCCCAGCTGTCGAACCGCACACCCGTCAGAAGGTCACCGTCGGTGATGCCCGTCGCCGCAAAGAAGCAATCGTCGCTCTGCACCAGGTCGTCGACGGTGAGGATTCGGTCGAGGTCATACCCCTGGTCGATCGCTTGCTGGCGTTCCCGTTCATTTCGTGGCCACAGCCGGCCGAGCTGTTCGCCGCCCATGCACTTCAGTGCCGCTGCGGTGATCACTCCTTCAGGCGTGCCGCCGATGCCGATCAAAATGTCGGCACCAGCCCCCGGCCACGCCGTCGAGATCGCACCGGCAACATCGCCGTCCGGAATCAGCCGGATGCGGGCTCCCGCCTCACGGACCTCACGGATGTGTTCGGCGTGGCGGTCACGGTCGAGGATCACCACCGTCAGGTCTCGCACCTCAGAACGCTTGGCCGCCGCCACCGACTCGAGATTCTCGGTGATCGACTTGTCGAAGCTGATCGCCCCTGCCGCCTCGGGACCGACCGCAATCTTCTCCATGTACACGCACGGACCCGGGTCGTACATGGTGCCGCGTGGCGACACCGCAATCACGGCCAATGCGTTGCCACGGCCCAGCGCCGTCAAGGTCGTGCCGTCGATGGGGTCGACCGCAATGTCGGTCTCGGCTTCGGTGCCGTCGCCGATGCGCTCCCCGTTGTAGAGCATCGGGGCCTCGTCTTTTTCTCCCTCACCGATGACGACGACGCCATCCATCGACACGCTGCGAAGCATCGCCCGCATGGCATCGACGGCGGCACCGTCGGCGCCCTCCTTGTCGCCCCGGCCCATCCATCGAGACGCGGCCATGGCCGCTGCTTCGGTGACTCGAACCAGCTCGAGGGCGAGGTTGCGATCGGGAAGTGGTTGGGGCTTTGCCATGGGCCGGACGCTAGCCCACCGGGATTGGCGGGTCGTGCCGGGTCGTGCGTGCGAGGATGACACTCGTGCCCGCATTTCAGAACCCGTTTCGCCGCACTGGCGCCACCGACGAAGAGGCGGCGGCCGCCGCTGAAGAAGAAGCGCTAATCGACGACGCTGAATCCGAGTGGCTGGCGTACGAACTGCACGAGTGGGCGTCGCAGACCCGCGCCATGCTGGCGCAGCTGCTGATCGCGGATGCGGTGCCGCACTCATGGCAGGGGACCACGCTCCTCGCCCACGAGTCCGTTGAGGAAACGGTCGATTCGCTCATCGACGAAGTCGAAGCCGCCGAGAACCCCGAGCTCGACCCCGACAAGCCCAAGGTCGCCTTTGAGATGGCGGAATGGTCAGGCGAACTCCAGGCGGCCCTCGCCGAGCGCCTCGGTGGTGCTGCCGTTCCCCACGAATTCGATGAAGACGGCGACCTCGTCGTGCATGAAGACGATGAGGAACAGGTCGAAATGGTGATCGACGACCTCCTCGCCCGTTCGGCCGAAGAGGGCATGGAAGAGCTCGAAGGCCTCGAGATCAATGGGCTGCTATCGCTCATGTTCGAAGCCGCCGACCGTCTTCGACGCGATGTTCACGACGGTGGTGCCGTGCTCGCCGCCGTCGAGCACGGCCGACGGCTCGCATCGGTCGCGACCCCCTTTGGCTTCGCGGCACCCTCATGGGCCGCGATCCGCGAACGGTGCGCCGAGCTCGCCGACATGCTCGAAGCCGACGACACCGACGACGACGACCTCAGCGACCACGCCGCCCGGCTCAGCGACAACCTCCGCCGCATCATCTGACGCTCTGATCTTGCCTGCTCGCTGACGCTCTGATCTTGTCTGCTCGCTGACGCTCGGTGACGGGTCTTCTTGCCGCGCCCCGTACGCTGTTTCCTCGATGCTTCTGGCCGAAGTCGAGATCTTTCACTCTCGCCCGATCGCCCCGACCCGCCGGGTGGCGCTCGGCAACCTTCTCTTGCCATGTGACCCCGGACCCGGCGTCGGTGGTGTGCTGCTCGGGGCCGTCGCTGCTCGGTTCACTCCCGAACTCGATCCCGACATGGTCCCCGACCTCGTCTCGCTCACCCACGAGGTCGAAGCGGGCCGACGGATCGCCCAACCCCGGCTGCGCCATCGCTTCCAAGAAGACCGCATCGGACTGACCCGCAGCCCCCAGCGCTTGTTCCGCCACGACGACGATGGCGAACTCCAACTCAGTTTCACCGACGACAAGGGCCAGCCCGGTCAGATGGTGCTCGGCGCGATCTACGCGGCTCAGACCCTCAGCCCCATGCTCCGCGGTCCGGTTCTCGCCGCAGTCCGCCGCGGCATCGCCTGGAACGGCGACATCGGCCCGGCGCTGCTCATCAACCTCTCCGGACGAGGCGTCGGCTCGCTCAACGGCGACGCCCTCGCTGACCCGATCGGGTGGGCGCTCCGAATCCTCGGCTTTGACATCGATGCCGGTACCCCCGAACGCTCTGCGATCCAGAAGTCGTTCCGCCAGTCGCTGATCGACGCCCACCCCGACCACGGTGGCGCCGATGACGACGCAGCCCAACGCATCGCCGACATCACCGAAGCTCGGCGCATCCTGCTCGCATCGTGAAACCGTCGGGGCTGATCCTCACCCATGGTGCGGGTGGCGGCGCTGATCATCGGCTCCTCGTCGCGCTCGAGGACCAGCTCGACCTTCCGGTTCGACGAATGGAGTTTCCCTATCGCGCCGAGGGCCGCAAAGCCCCCGACCGCGCGCCGAAACTCATTGCCTCCGTGCTCGACGAAGCCGCTCGCTTTGCCGCCGAACTCGGTTGCGAACCGGCTGCCGTTGCCCTCGGGGGCCGGTCAATGGGCGGCCGTATCTGCTCGATGGCGATCGCGGAGGGCCTCCCAGCGGCCGCGGTGCTCTTGCTCAGCTATCCCCTGCATCCGCCAGGGAAGCCGGATCGGCTTCGAACGGAGCACTTCCCGGATCTCACCGTGCCGACCCTCTTCATCAACGGTGACCGAGACCCGTTCGGAACGCCCGATGAACTTGCCGCACACGTTCCTCAGATCGCGGGCCCGACGATGGTCCACTGGCTTGCCGGCCAACGCCACGACCCGAAGCCCGAATTCGACGACGAAATCGTCGCTGTCGTGCAGACGTTTCTCGACGGCTTGTCGGGCCGCTGAACGGTCAGCGGCTGAGCCGCAGGAGTTCACCCGCCGCAGCATCGAGCTGACCCATCAAGGCCGACTGCTCCTCGACCGCAGCCGCAACCGTCGCCGTCATGTCGGAGACTTCGCCGACAGAGGTCGAGATTGCTTCGACGGACACAACCGCGGCTTTGATCTCGGTCTGAATCGCCTCGATGATCCGGCCGATGTCGTCGGCTGAGAGGTTGGTTTGGCCGGCGAGCTCCTTGACCTGGTTGGCGACGACGGCGAATCCGCGTCCGGCCTCTCCGGCTCGGGCTGCTTCGATCGTCGCGTTGAGCGCCAGTGTGTTGGTCTGGCCCGAGAGGCCCTTGATGATGTCAATCACCGAGCCGATCTGATCGCTCGTGGCCTGCAGCGTCCCGATGTGGTCCGAGGCCTGGCTCACGCCGCTCTCGGCCTCGCCGGCGAGCGCCGCCGTCCGGCTCACGGTGCCGGAGATCTGCTGGATGGCGCCAGAGAACTCGCTCACGGCCGTTGCGATCTGATCACCGACTCGGCTTGCCTCCTGCCGGGCGAGGACTTCGTCGGTGATGTTCGCCACGCCTTTGACGATCTTGACGACCTCGCCGTCGGAGCCGATGACGGGGTTGTAGGCGCCGCGTAGCCAGAGGTCTCGGCCGTGGGCGTCG
>JBCCYT010000033.1:0-32162 GCA_039188975.1 Actinomycetota bacterium | reverse complement strand
TACCCGGCAATCGCGCTGATGTCGGTATCGATCTGGTGGCGGCCGAGCAGATCGGCTTCGGTCAGGGGGCGCACGTCGTCCGCGCCGACGCTGCCATCGATGAGTTCGGCGACACTCGGCACGATCCGCATCGAGATGTCGGCGGCGAGGGCGCGTGCGGAAAGATCGCGGAGCGAATCGCTGGTGATCGACGGGGCGGCGACGACGAGCAGCTCGGCGCCCGAGGCTGTGACCGCAGCCTGCAGGCAGTCGCGATCCCCCAGCACCGGCACGCCTCGAAGTCGAAGGTTTCGTTTGGCTGGGTCATCGTCGATCACGCCGACCGGCACGAACCGACCGCTCGCGTCGTCCTGCATGGAGGTGACGACCTGCGTTCCCCCATCGCCCGCCCCGAAGATCAGCACCGGCACCGCACCATCTCGCCGGCGCCGGGCGCCGCGCAGCAGGGCATACCGCTCGAGGAAACGGACTGAGCCCGCAGCGCAGAAGGCGACCGGGCCGGCGGCGATGGCCACCGACACCGGTACGAGTCGGCCCTCGATCCCGATCTGATTGATCACGACGACGACCGAGGTCGCTCCGGCGACGACCAGAGCCAACGAAAATCCCTCATCCAACGACCCACGGCGGAACCGCCCGGAATACAGCCCGGCGAGGTAGCCGCCAACGACCATCGAGACGGCGCCGACGAGGACGACGGCTTCAGGCCGCCACGACTCCCACGCTCCTGTCTGCAGGTCGAACCGGAGGGCCATCGCGGCCATGACCGCGACCACCCATGCGATGACGTCGCCGGCGACGAGCGCGGGTCTCGGGATCTGGAACCGCCGTTCCCGCCCTCGGCCCGTGTTGGTCGTCATCGTGGTTGCGTCGCTTTCGTCACCTGCGCTCCTCGCGGGAGAGCCTCCACCGCGTCCATCGGCAGGTTTTGTACGGTGCTTAGCCATCGACGCACGACCCTCACCCGCCCGAGCCCGGCGGACCGGGCGAGACCAACGCTCGATGATCCTCGGTCTCGCTGCGCTGGGCGGACTCGCCGCCGCGACCGGCGGCGCAGCCCCGACCGGCATCCTGGTCGTCGATGCCATCTATGTCGGCGGACTCGGCGCAGGTCTGGTGGTGGGGGCGGCCCGCAGCCGCCGGTTCACCTGGTTGATCGCAGCGCTCGTCCTGCTCTGGTCGGTTCCGGACCTGTCGCTGCGGCTGGTTGCGGCGGTTGCGGTCTTGCTTTCGCTCCATGCGCTCGCAACCGGCCGCCAGCGTTGGGTGGGAGCGGTGATCGGTGTGGGACTGGCTGCCGGGTTCGCCCGGCTGGGTGGCGGCCCGTTCCACGGTGCGAGCACGCTCCTGGCCGCTGCTGCCGTTGCCCCACTCGCCGCCTCCGCGCTTCGCCGCTTGCCCGCCGAAACCATCAGTCGCCTCGGTGCTGCCGTCGGGAGCGCACTCGCTGCGGCGGTGCTTGCGACGTTGGGGTTCGCGCTCATCGGGGTTTGGGCGCTCGGCGATGTCACCACGGCGATCGACGCATCGACCGATGGCTTCGAACGGGCTGCGGACGGCGACCAGGAAGCGGCCATTGCGTCGCTGACCCAGGCCGAAGCCAGCTTCGACGAGGCCCGCCGCAAGGTCGGCGGCGTCTGGGCGATGCCGGCGCGTCTCGTGCCCGTCGTGGGACAACATGTGCGAGCTGTCCAGGTGGCAACGTCGGAGGGAGTCAGTCTGGCTGGCGCCGCGGCGGACGCGGCCGGAGCAATCGATCTCGACGACGTCCGCGTGCAAAGCGGTCGACTCGATCTCACCCTGCTCGACGACCTGGCTCCCGTGCTCTCGCGTGCGGAAACGGCGATCGAGCGCGCCGACCAACGGCTGACCGACGTGCAAAGCCCGTGGCTGCTCGAGCCGGTTGCCGATCGGCTCGACACCTTGTCGACGGAGCTTCGCGACGCGCTCCCGGCCGCGCAAACGGCGTCGGCAGCGGCGCAAGAGTTGCCGGCGATGCTCGGGCGCGGTGGAGCAGTGCACTGGCTGGTGCTGACGACCACGCCCGCCGAAGCCAGAGGGCTGGGTGGTCTCGTCGGCAACTATCTGGTCGTCGAAGCCTTCGAGGGGCGCATCGAGATCGTTGCCGCGGGCCGAAACGAGGATCTGAACCGGGCGCTCGTTGCGGTCGACGCCGTCCTTGGCGGGTCCGACCAATACCGCCGTCGATGGGGCCCCAACCAGCCAGAACGGTTCTTCCAGGACGTCGGTCTCGAACCCGACCTCCCGTCCGTGGGGGCCGTTGCGGCCGACCTGTACGAGCAGGCGACCGGACTGTCGATCGAAGGGGTGGTCACCATCGATCCGTATGCGATCGCTGCGATACTCGACGTGACCGGACCGGTCAGCGTCGATGGGATCCGGCTCGACGAGTCTTCGGTTGCCGACTTCTTGCTCGTGGAGCAATACGAGCGGTTCGACGACGATGAGCCCGCCCGGGTGCAGGCCCTGAGCGAACTCGTGACCGCCGCCTTCGATGCGTTCACCAGTGGTGAACTCCCGGGTCCCCGCGCGCTGGCCACCACGATCGGTCCCGTCGTGGAGGAGGATCGACTGGCGGCGTGGTGGAAACCGGGAGCCGATGCGGCGGCGTTGCTGAGGGTGACCGGGCTCGATGGTTCCTTCCCCCCACCGAACGGACATGACCTACTCGGGATCGTGCATCAAAACGCCGGTCAAAACAAGATCGACGCGTACCTCGAGCGATCGCTCACCTACGAGATCACGGTCGATGAACGAGGAAATGCGACGGCGACCGCCGTCGCTCGATTCCGGAATACGGCGCCGGCGACCGGTCTCCCCGACGCGGTCATCGGCTCCAACGACCAGGGCTACCCGCTCGGCACGAACGTGGCGCTCGTCCATCTCCACACGGCCCTCGATTTGGTGTCTGTGGCCATCGATGGCATGCCGACGCCCGCCTCGCGACAGCTCGCGTTCGGGGCCGAAGCGATCGGGCTCGAAATCGAGATTCCGGCGGGAGCCACCGTCGAGATCGTCTACGACCTCGCCGGGCGAGTCGACCCGGACTACCACCTCCAGCTCGTACAGCAACCCCTCGTCGGGGTGGAGACCGTGAGCGTGACGGCCACGGTCGACGGATCGACCCGTGCACTGCTGGTCGATGCGCCGCTGCGGACCGATCAGGTCGTGGCGTTCGCGTCATCTTCGTGAGAACGAGACGTCTTCGGCCATTTTGGCCCAGACCTTGAATCCGCCCCATTTGCACCGATCTTCTTCTCAGCGAAGAACCACCCCGGTGATGGAGCTATGGGAAGCCTTGGTCGACTCAACCTGCTGTGGCGCAGTGTCACGCTGACACTCGTCGCCACCGTCGTCTTGTTACTCGGCGCAGCCGCGCCCGCCGGCGCCCAATACGGCGATGACGAGGTCGACTTCTTCACCGATCCGCGAGTGCCGATCGACGAGACCTTTTCTGCGTCAGGAAGCGGCTGTCCGGCCGGTTCGATCGTCGACATCTCCATCGATGGTGTCCCCGGCGTCATCGCGTCGACGATCGCCAGCGCCGCGGGCAACTACGCCATCGCCGACATCCCGCTTCCCGAAGGACTCAGCGCAGGTTCCGATCTCGACGTTCGCGCCACGTGCGAGGCCGCAACGACGACAAGCGTCATGACGCTGCTGTGCTACGACGGCCAGCTACCGATCGATGGCGAGTGCGAGGACGGCTCCGACGGAATCGTGGGAGGCATCGCGCCGACGACCACGACCACGATTGCGCCGGCGCCGAACCCCGGAAGCGGCGACGACGGCAGTACGACTGGCGGAGACGAATCATCGCCGGGAGGCTCAGGAGGCTCGGCTGACAGCGGGAGCGGAAGCGGCCCGAATCTGGCGATCACCGGCGCCTCGCTCAGCGAGCGTCTCGTGCAGATCGGCGTGACCCTCTTCGCCGTCGGCTTCGTGCTGATTCTGGCCGCACGCCGACGGATCACGCCGATCCCCGCCTGACCCCACCGTCGATGGGTCAGCTGCTGGAACGCTTCCGGCGGCGCATCATCCAACCGAGCAGCTCGGTGAGCACCGCCCCCGCGACCGCAGCCGCGACAATGACCAGCCAAAGTGGCGCGCTGCCTTCGAACACGAGCCAGGTCACCGGGGTCGAATCGGTGTTCTGCACGATGAACGCGGCGAGGCCCGCCACCACCAGCGCCATGAGTACCAACCGAGCTTGACCACCGCGCTTCTTGGTCGCCGTCGTCGTGTCGTCGAGGACCTCTTCGTCTCCAGCCACGTTCTCTCTCCAAGCTCTGGTCGACATCGGGCCGACCCGCCGAAATCGTAGACGGTGTGAGAGGCTCTGAACATGCGTGTACTCATCAGCGGCTCGACAGGTTTCATCGGAACAGCCCTCGTGAAACGGCTCCAGGAAGTGGGGCACGAACCGGTGCGGCTCGTTCGATCGAGCTCGCCCGGCGACGTTGCGTCCGTCCGCTGGGATCCGGCCGCCGAGACCATCGATGACGGTGCGCTCGACGACATCGACGCCGTCGTGCATCTCGCTGGCGAGTCGATCGCATCCTCTCGATGGACCGATGCGCAAAAGGCCCGGATCATGGACAGCCGGGTCCAGGGCACACGCACCCTTGCGAAGGCGATGGCGGCAGCCGACGCGCCTCCAACGGTTTTCCTGAGCGGTTCGGCCATCGGCTACTACGGCGATACCGGGGACGCTCGCATCGACGAAACATCGCCGGCGGCGGATGATTTCGCAGCCCGTGTCACCGTGCGCTGGGAGGAGGAGGCGGCCCCGATCGCAACCGAGCACACCCGGCTGGCCTACCTGCGGACCGGCATCGTGCTCGGCCCGTCGGGGGGTGCCCTCAAGGAACAGTTGCCGTTCTTCAAACTCGGGCTCGGCGGCCGGATCGGCAGCGGCATGCAGTGGTTCAGCTGGATCTCGCTCGACGATGAAGTGAACGCAATCGTTCATCTGCTCGATACCGACGTCGAAGGTCCGGTGAATCTCACCGCACCCAACCCCGTCACCAATGCCGAGTTCACCAAGACGCTCGGCGCGGTGCTCAATCGTCCCACGTTGCTGCCGACGCCCAAGCCGGCGCTGTGGTTGCGACTCGGCCGGGAGTTGTCGAAAACCCTTCTCGAAGGCGGGTCACACGTCTCCCCCACCGTGCTCGAGCAGAGCGGCTATGCGTTCGCAGACCCTGAGCTCAAAGCGGCGCTCGAACGCATGCTCGGGTCCTGACCGTCAGACGCCAACGATCCACACGTCGTCGGGCATCGACTGCTCGAGCGCCTGCACGACCTTTTTCATACGTGGTTCGGCGTGGTCCCACACCACAACGGCTTCGGTTGCCGTCTTGCGGAGCCAACCGTTGCGGCGATCGAGCGCCTGCCCAGCCGCCTTGTTGTCGGCTGGGATCTTCCGCTCGAGCCGCACGACCGCGCTGGCCTCGGCGACCAGCTCGTGAAACCGCCGCTGGGCGGCGCCGGGCCACTTGATCTCGGGGTCGGGAAAGGGCAGGACCGCCACGTAGGGCACGTCAGCTTCGGCGGCCGCTTCCGCCGCGAGCGTCTCCGCACCCAGTCGTAGACCGGTCAAGACGACGAGCTCGGGGGTGATGGCGGCCTTGGCGACGAGGATCTCGGCAAGTTTGCGGCGGACATCGTCGGCGGTCGGGTTCGGGTCATAGCCGCCGAGCTGGGGCGGCTGCATGCCGGTGACCAGCACCGCCGCACCAGACGGTGTCCACGCCGAGGAGTACACGCCGTCGGGGCCGGGCCGCGGCGCTGGCGCCTGGGTCACCGAAATGGTGTCCGGCGGGCCGAGATCGTCAGGCGTGCCGACCCCGTGCCGTCCTGCACCGGTGTGGGACGCCTCCACCGCGAGCCGGTCGGCGATGTCGTTGTACTGGTCGCCGGCGTGGCCCTTGACCCAGGTGAACGTGATCTCGTCCTCGCGTCGCCGGTAGAGCTCGATCAGCGGTTCCCAGATGTCTCGGTTCGCGACCGGCTCCTTCTTCGAGTTCTTCCAGTCGCGTTTCAACCAACCCTTCCACCAACCGTCGCGGAAGCAGTTCACGACATAGGTGGAGTCAGAGATGACCTCCACCGGCCCCTCGATGGTGCGCAGCGCGTCGAGTACGGCCATCAGCTCCATGCGCTGATTGGTCGTGTCCGGATCGAACCCATTGGCCCACGCCCCGTCGGGGATCACCCATCCCCAACCCCCCGGGCCGGGGTTTCCTCGACACGCTCCGTCGGTGTACACGACCGTTGCAACCACGAAGCCGACACTACCCGCGGGTAACCGTTGCGAACGCGCCCGAGGGCGCCGTCGGCCTGCGATGATGAAACCATGCTCGACCACTTCGCGCGACAGTTGCCCGACATCGACCCCACGGAGACGAAGGAGTGGATCGATTCCCTCGATGCGGTCGTCGCCGCCCAGGGCACACCCCGGGCCCGCTACATCATGGCGAAGCTCCTGGAGCGGGCCAACGAACTCCAGGTCGGGGTTCCGCCCACGACCTCGACCCCGTACATCAACACCATTCCCGCCGAGAACCAGCCCTTCTTCCCCGGCAACGAGCACGTCGAACGCCGCATTCGTGCCTTCATCCGCTGGAACGCCGCCGCCATGGTGATCCGGGCCAACAAGACCGCCGACGGCATCGGTGGCCACCTCTCGACGTACGCATCGAGCGCCTCGCTGTACGAGGTCGGGTTCAACCACTTCTTCAAAGGCAAAGACGATGGCCTCGCTGGCGACCACGTCTATTACCAGGGCCACGCGGCACCCGGCGTCTATGCCCGGGCCTTCCTCGAGGGCCGGCTCAGCGAAACAAACCTCGACAACTTCCGCATGGAGATCGGCGGCAACGGCCTGTCGAGCTATCCCCACCCGCGGCTCATGCCCCACTTCTGGGAGTACCCGACCGTGTCGATGGGGCTCGGTCCGATCAACTCGATCTACCACGCTCGCTTCAACAAGTACCTCTATCAGCGCCGACTCGAAGACACCAGCGAGAGCCAGATCTGGTCGTTTCTCGGTGACGGCGAGTGCGACGAACCAGAGACCCTCGGCGCCATCTCGCTCGCCGGTCGTTCCGATCTCGGCAACCTCAACTGGGTGATCAACTGCAACCTGCAACGGCTCGACGGGCCGGTTCGCGGTAACGGCAAGATCATCCAGGAACTCGAGGGTGTCTTCCGCGGGGCGGGCTGGAACGTGATCAAGATCGTGTGGGGTTCAGCCTGGGACGAGCTGCTGCACCGCGACGTCGATGGCGTGTTGCTCAACAAGATGAACACCACCGTCGATGGCGAGTACCAGCGCTACGCCACCGAAGACGGGGCGTACATCCGCGAGCACTTCTTCGGGCCCGACCCGCGACTTCGCAAACTCGTCGAGCATCTCTCTGACCGAGACATCGAAAACCTGCCCCGTGGTGGCCACGACTACCAAAAGGTCTTCGCCGCGTTCAAGGCTGCCGCCGAGACCACCGACATGCCCACGGTCATTCTCGCCAAAACCGTGAAGGGCTGGACGCTCGGCGAAGGATTCGAGGGGCGCAACGCCACCCACCAGATCAAGAAGATGACCAAGAACCAGCTGCTCGAGCTTCGCGAACGGCTGCACATGGAAGACGAGATCCCCGAGAGTGCCCTCGAAGACGGCATGCCGCCGTACTTCCGTCCCGCGGAAGACTCCGAGGAGTACCAGTACATGATGCAGCGCCGTCGGGCGCTCGATGGGTTCATCCCGAAGCGAGTCGTACGCGATCGGCGCCCGCTGGCCGCGCCGTCAGCCGCCCCATTCCTCGAGCTCCAGAAGGGCTCGTCGGGCCGAGAGGTCTCCACCACCATGGCGTTCACATCGCTGCTGCGCGACCTCCTGCGAGATCAGGAGTTCGGCGAGCGAGTCGTGCCGATCGTGCCCGACGAAGCGAGAACCTTCGGCATGGACTCTCTCTTCCGAGAGTTCAAGATCTACGCCCCGCGCGGCCAACTGTACGAACCGGTCGACCATGACCTGCTGCTCTCCTACACCGAGGCCAAAGACGGCCAGATCCTGGAGGAAGGAATCACCGAAGCCGGGTCGATGGCGTCGTGGATCGCCGCCGGCACCAGCTACGCCAACACCGGTGTACCGATGGTGCCGTTCTACACCTTCTACTCCATGTTCGGTTTCCAGCGGATCGGCGATCTGGCGTGGCTGGCCGCCGATGCTCGAACCCGCGGCTTCTTGATGGGCGCGACGGCTGGCCGCACCACCCTCATGGGCGAGGGCCTGCAGCACCAGGATGGCCACAGCTTGCTGCTCGCGGCGACGATCCCGGCCTGTGAGGCCTACGACCCGGCGTTCGCCTATGAGCTGGGAGCCATCGTCGAAGACGGTCTCGACCGGATGTATCCCGAGGGGTCGATCGACGGCGAGGACGTCTTCTACTACATCTCGATCTACAACGAGAACTACGAGCAGCCGCCTCGCCCCGACCATGTCGACAATCACGACATCACCTCGGGGCTGTACATGTTCGACAACGGCCCAGAGCTCGGTGACGGTTCGATGAACGCCACCATCTTGTTCTCGGGCCCGTCGTACATTGCGGCCAAGGAGGCCCAGGCGATCCTGGCCGAGCAGTACAACGTCTCGGCCGAGCTGTGGAGCGTCACCTCCTACAAGCGGCTTCGCAACGATGCGATCGATTGTCAGCGCCGTAACCGGCTCAACCCGATGGGTGACCGGCTCGTACCGATGGTCACCCGCAAGCTCGAGGGGAGCCAAGGCCCGATCGTCGCAGTCTCGGACTGGATGGCCGCGGTCGTCGGCCAGGTCACCCGCTGGGCTCCGAGGCCGATGTCGGTCCTCGGAACCGACGGCTTTGGCCGCTCCGACACGCGAGAAGCGTTGCGGTCCTTCTTCGAGGTCGACGCAGCGCACGTCGTCGTGACGGTGTTGAACGCGCTCGCTCGCGACGGCGAAATCGACCGACAGATCGTCGCCGACGCGATCGTGAAATTCGGAATCGATCCTGATCGTCCCGATCCGGCCCACCCCGACACCGGTGCGACCGAACTCGGACGGTGAACGGCACCCTTTGGATCACCGGCGAGCCCGATTTCGATGACTTCGTCAACACCGATCCGCTCGCGCTGCTGATCGCCATGCTGCTCGATCAGCAGATCGCCATCGAGCTGGCGTTTCGGGGCCCGGCGCGCCTGCGTGACCGGCTCGATGGCCGGTTCGACGCATCGACGATCGCGAGTTGGGATCCCGACGGATTCGCAGCGATGTGCGCCGAGAAGCCGGCGCTGCACCGTTTTCCGGCCTCGATGGCGGCCCGAATCCAAGAGCTGTGCGCCCACATCGTCGAGGAATACGATGGCGACGCCCAGCGAATCTGGAAGCGACGCCGATCGGCGGAGGCGGTCGCTGAGCGACTCGCCGCAGTGCCCGGCTACGGCGATGAGAAGGTTCGCATCTTCACCGCAGTGCTGGCGAAGCGATTCGGGGTGACGCCGTCGGGCTGGGAGGCCGTCGCGGCACCCTTTGGCGATGACCAGCCCCGATCCGTCGCCGACATGGGGAGCGCTGATGGTCGGCTCGCAGTCCGAGCCTGGAAGAAAGAGCAGAAAGCGGCTGGAAAGGGCAAGGCTGACTGAGCGGAGGAGCCGCTAGCCCGCGGTGAGCAACGCCGAGCGTTGACGCTCGAGCCAGCCGAGAATGATCGCCACCGCCCGCGGGTCATGGCGAAGGTGATGACCCCCGCCCCGAACGATCCGAAGGTCGGCCGTGCCATGGGCATCGGCCACCGCTCGGGCATCGAACACGGGCACGGATTCGTCGTCGCTGCCGTGCAGCACCATCAGCTCTCTGGGAGCCAAACGGGAGGCCGCGTCCGCGGCCCGCACCGCCTTCAGTCCTTCGGCCCACGTCTCAAACGATGCCGGGAATGATGCGTCGCGGATGATGTCGATCTCCCGAGCCAGCACCAGGAGCTTTCGGGGGTTCCGGGCCCAATCCGCGAAATCTGCGGGGGCGCCGACTGCGGCCACGCCGGCGATCTTCGGGTTGGCCGCGGCCGCCTCGATCGCAAGGGCTCCGCCGGTGCCGAACCCGAGGAGGTACACGGCGTCGACCGGTGCCTCCGAACGAAGGTGCGCCACTGCGCCGTTGAGATCTCGAAGCCACCCATTCAACGAGAAGTTCCCGGCGCTTTCGCCCACGCCTCGGCTCGAGTACGCCAGGGTCACCCAGCCGAGTTCGGTTGCGATGCGGTCAGCGAGTTCGGGGAAACTCGCCGTCGAGTTGATGCCCCCGCCGACCTCGGCCGGAAACCCATGCGCAATGACGAGGCCAGGCTGCGCCCGTGGATGCAGCTCGACCGGTCGGGCCAGATGCCCAGCCAGTTCGATCCCGTCGATGGTGAACCGGTGCTTCACCCCAACCGGTACCCGCGGTTGCGGGCCTCGGCGAGTGTGTCAGGGCCGAAACCCAGCCCGAATCCGCTCTCTGCGACTTCGGTGATCTTCTCCATCGTGGCCTCGTCGGTCGTCTCATCGACGTCGTAGACGATCTGGGTGCGCTTGTCACCCAAGAACCGGAAGTGTTCGAACCGACCGTTTCGCTCCATGCGGCCAAGCTACCCGGAAACGAGACAACCCCAGGACCCGGGGGCCCTGGGGTTGCTCACGTTTTGCTGGAGTCTCGAATCGTGGCCCCGCCGAAGCGGTGTGGGCGTGACGTTTCCCGACCGGGTGAAACGAGGGTGGGTGGCGTGATATCGCCAGACAGTCCAGCGGCTCGAGGCCTAGCGGCCAGCCACCTCCAAGGTCACAAAAGCATTACTAGGAATCTGGACCACCTCCTCTCTCTTGGTGATCTCAGTCAACCACACCTTCGGGGGTCTGTGCCTGGTTTTGTTCGCGTTCGTTGCGCTCGGCCGCCGCGCCGACCGCACCGATCTCGTGCAGGTAGGCCATCTGGAGGTCGAGCACACACACGACGTCGACGGCGTCGATCTCGCCGCCCGCCTCGATCGACTCGGCCACAACGGCATCAACCGCCGCATCTTCGATCGCAACCGAGCCCTCGTGGAGGATGTTGGTTCCGCCGAGCTCTTGGCCGTGTTCTGACGACACGCCTACGGCGGTGAACCAATCGAGGTGCCAGGTGAGGATCCGAGTCACGTCCTCGTAGCTGATGCGCGCCGTCACCTCGTCGGGCAGCCGGTTGGCGATCCACTCGACGGCGACCGGCAGCTCGTACACCGCCGGTGGCCGCTGGCTCGCCATCTCACCCGTGACCTTTCCCACCGCGTAGAACGCGATTGCCACGACCACCAACGCACCGACAACGAAGAACACCCAGGCCATACGTCAAAGCGTAGAACCTGGGTGCTCTCAGAGCCGTGCTGGGCTGATCACATGCGGAATCAGAAAGTCAGATCCCGATGCGCTGGGCGAGCAGCTCACGGTGGTAGGTGGGGTCACCGAACATCAACTCGGAGCTCTTGGCCCGCTTGAAGTACAAGTGCGCTGGGTGCTCCCAGGTAAAGCCGATGCCACCGTGGATCTGGATGTTCTCCGCCGCGGCGTGGAAGTACGCCTCGGAGCAGTAGCTCTTGGCGAGTGAGGCCACCTGCGGCAGCTCGTCGTTCATCTCGTTGGCGCACCAACCGGCGTAGTACGCAGCGGACTTTGCCGACTCGACTTCGAGCAACATGTCTGCGCACTTGTGCTTGATCGCCTGGAACGAACCGATCGGGCGGCCGAACTGCACGCGCACTTTGGCGTACTCGACCGACATGTCGAGCACCATCTGGGCACCACCGACCTGTTCAGCCGCGAGCGCGACAGCGGCCAGATCGAGCACCGTCGACAGCGTGTCCCAGCCGCCACCGTCGGTACCGATCAGGGTGGCTGGGGTGCCGGAGAACTCGAGCTTGGCCTGCTTGCGGGTCTGGTCCATCGTCGACAGGTTGGTGCGGGTCAGACCCTCGGCGTCGTCGGCGACCGCAAAGAGGCTCACACCGGCGTCGCTGCGCGCCGCCACCAGGATCAGATTGGCCGATGCGCCATCGAGGACATAGCTCTTGACTCCGTCGAGGGTCCATCCATCACCTGCCGGAGTGGCCTGCATGGTGATGCCGCCTTCGTCCCAACGCCCGCTCTCTTCGGTGAACGCAAGCGTGGCGCGGGTCTCTCCCGAGGCAATACCGGGGAGGTGCGCAGCCTTGGCGTCGTCATCGCCGCTTTGCAGCAGCGCATTGGCGGCCAAAACACAGCTGGAGAAGTACGGAGCGCACAGCAGCGCCCGCCCCATCTCTTCGAGCACGACGACCTGCTCGATGAACCCGAACCCCTGCCCGCCGAACTCCTCGGGGATGGCGAGCGCTTGCAGACCCATTTGTTCGGCCATCTGGTTCCACACCGCTTCGTCGTAGCCGGCGTCGGTTTCCATCTGTTCGCGGACGTCGTCCTCGGCGGACTTGTCCTCGAGGAAGCTGCGCACGAACTCGCGGAGCTGGTCCTGTTCTTCGGAGAAGGCAAAGTTCATGGCGGTGGAACGTAGCGACCGAGGACGTCGGTGCTCAAATCGTAGTGTACATCCGTGTACACAGATGCTGATAGGCTGCAGAGGAATGGATACAACACCAGGCGCTTCGCATCTTGGCATCCGCGACCTGCGCGCCGACCTCGCCTCCCACGTCCGTCGTGCGGCAGGCGGTGAACGGGTGATCGTCACGGTCGACGGTGCGCCAGCTGCACAACTCGCACCGATCGCTCCCACCGGTGCCCCGACCCTCGATGATCTCGCCGCCGCCGGCCTCGTCCGGCTGCCGCTCCGGCCAGATCACCCAGGGCCGCCAACGGATCTACCGCTGCTCCCGATCGATGTCCGTGCCGATCAGATCCTCGCCGACCTTCGCGGCGACCCACCGCGGCGTCGGGCCGGAGGCATCGGATGATCCTCACCCTCGATCCCAGTGCGCTCGTCCAGCGCTACACCGGCGGTCCCCATTCATCGGCGGTCAATCAAGCGATGGCCAGCGCATCGACCTGGGCGATCTCTGCCCTTGCCCGGGCCGAGCTGTTGATGGCCCTCCACCGCATCGCCCCCGACGCGGCGGCCGCCGCGACCCTCACCGCCTCGGCTCGGGCCGATCTCGATGCGATGGTCGTCGTCCCGATCGATGAACGGGTTCTCAGTCGAGCGGTCGAGCTGGGGACCCTCTACGGCCTGCGAACCAACGATGCCGTCCACCTCGCAGCTCTCGATCGTCTCCCCCGCCCGCTCGGTCTCGCGACGCTCGATGCTCGCCAGATCCCGGCCGCGGTTTCGCTCGATATCGAGGTCGTCACCCCGCTGGAGGGGTGAGGTCACCACACCAGCGCGACGCTCGCAGCCAGCAACACCGTGAGCACGGCGAGCAGCGGCGTGAGCGGGCCGAGCAGTGTTGCCGGAGTACAACCGAAGAATGGCTGTCGACTCTTCACGGCAACCTCACCGGCGTGCCGTCCTCGCGGAACGCCTCCTCGGCCCCAAACGACAGGTACCAGTCGACCAACGATGCTTCCGGCTCACGACCTGACGGGCCCGACGTCGGCAGTGGTCGCTCCCGTCGGGCGACGCTCAAGAAGTCGGAACGGGTCGGCAGGACGTATGGCATGCCCACCCCGACGTCGGGCGAGGCCCAGAAGTCGCGGCCGACGTGACACAGATCAGGAGCTCACAACCACAGCACCCCTGCCGCCACCGCCAAGATCGCACCAACGACCATCGCGACCGGCGTCAGCGGCCGAAGCCGGCTGGCCGAGACATGACCAAAGAACGGGTCGTCCGTACGTGACTCGATTGGTTCCGGGCTGAAGTCGATCCACTCGCTCATGTCCGTTAGACGCACAAGCAGGTGAATCGGTTCCGAGAACATCGATGAACGGCGGCTGAACCGCCCTCCCGTCACGGCGACGACATTGGCCCGAAACAGCGCCACCGTATGAGCTCTACCGGTACGACGATCTCGCCGCTTTCTCTCCGTCTACGAAGTGGCGTGCGAAGCGATGCAGACGACCGCCGATTTCGCTCGCGTCACCTACGAAGTCCTCGAAGACGCAGCCGGCTGCAACATCGTCTACCGAGAGATGTTCTGGAATCCGACCCTGCACCCGACGCCGTACCCCGATCAGCTCGCCGGGATCCTCGACGGTGTTCGCAGCGCCGCAGCCGACTTCGGAATTCGGACCTCGCTGATTCCGTCGATCTATCGCAACCAGCCACTGGCAGTCGCTGACGAACTCGTCCACACGGTCGTCAGCCACCGCGTCGACGAGATCGTCGGGATCGGCATGGATGGCGACGAGATCGCCGATCCACCGGAACGATTCGAGAGGGTGTACGCCGCGATCGCCCAGGCGGGACTTCATCGCACCGCCCACGTCGCTCACGATGCACCGGCCGTCACGATCGAAACCGTTCTCGACGTGTTGGGCTGCGAACGGATCGATCACGGCTACCACGTCGTCGATGACCCCGACCTGCTCGAACGGCTTCGGGCAGCGGACGTTCCCTTTCTGTGTGCCAGCGGCACCCCACCGCTGTGCGGATGGACAGCGGAATACGCCGACAGCCCAATCCGCACCATGATCGAGTCCGGTCTGAGAGTGACGCTCAACTCCGACGATCCGCCAATGCTCCACACCGACCTGAACGAGGAGTTCGTCAAGGCGGCCGAGGGTTGGGGGCTCGGGGCCGAGCATGTCGCGAAACTCATGATCAATGCCGTTGACGCCGCTTGGGTTGACGACGCGGACCGAGCAAACCTGCGGACGCTCGTCGAGCCGGGCCTGGTCACCCTCGGGGTGGCACCGGCCTAACGTCGACGCCATGAACGACGACGGCGGACCTCCGCTCCCGGCGCATCGGCGCCCTTACGACGACACGCCGGTGCACACCGCTGACCTACCGCCCCTGCCGATCCGCGACCGCAACATTCCCGCCGAAGCGTGGATCGAGGCGCCCGAGCAACTCCTCCGTTCGGGCGACGACATCGGGAACCCGCGTATTTCCTACAAGCGGCGGATCGGCGAGTGGCTACTGTGGCGGGCCGGCCCCGCTCGCAAGGCGAACTCGCGCTATGTCGCGATCCACGCCGACGACCTCACCCGTATCCACACCTTCCGTCTCTACGCGGACGGGTCGGGCGAGGGGATCGGGCCGACCGGAACCGCGCACGAGCGGTTCCGTACCTGGAAAGAAGAACTCAACGAAACCCCCTGAGGACCCGTCATGTCCGCGCCGCCCGCCCAACCCGACCGCCCTGTGCATCCCGACCACGACATCGAGCAGGCCTACCTGATCCGGGCTCGAGGGGCACTCGAGGCAATGATCGAACGAAGTGAGCGGGCGGTGGAGTTCACCGAACAGCGCGTGCGTGACGAGGACTCCGTCGATGCCCGCATCGCCCGAGCCAATCTGGTCGAGCGACGGGCCGCGGTGGACGTCGGCGATGTTGCCCTGTGCTTTGGGCGGATCGACGAGGACCCGATCATCACCGACGGCGACCACTGGTATGTCGGCCGCCGCCACATCGAGGATGCCGAGGGAACGCCGGTGATCGTCGACTGGCGTGCGCCGGTCGCCGTGCCGTTCTATCGGGCGACCGCAGCCGATGCCTTCGGCCTCGCTCGGCGCCGCCGGTTCGTCACCGAAGTCGACGAACTGGTCGCCATCTTCGACGAGCAGCTCGACGATCCCGAGTCGATCACCGCCGCTGGCATCCCTGACCCGGTCCTCGCCGAAGTCGAACGGGGAAGGACCGGCGAGATGTCCGACATCGTCGCCACGATCGCGGCCGAACAGGACGAGATCATCCGTGCCCCACTGGCCGAGTGTCTCCTCGTCCAGGGCGGACCAGGGACTGGGAAGACGGCGGTGGGCCTGCACCGAGCTGCGTTCTTGCTGTTCGAGCATCGCCAGGCGCTCGCCG
Source organism: Actinomycetota bacterium (assembly GCA_039188975.1). Taxonomy (GTDB): domain Bacteria; phylum Actinomycetota; class Acidimicrobiia; order Acidimicrobiales; family Aldehydirespiratoraceae; genus UBA11606. The sequence continues at coordinate 16,146 of JBCCYT010000033.1, read as the reverse complement.
AGAGCCAGGTGCTGGTCATCGGCCCCAACCGGGTGTTCCTGCGATACGTCAGCAATGTCCTTCCGTCGCTGGGCGAAACGGCAGTCAGCCAGGCGACGATCACGTCGCTGCTCAGCTCACGGGTCCGGGTGCGTGGCGAAGACCCGCCCGAGGTTGCCGACGTGAAGGGGCGGGCGGTGATGGCCGATGTGCTGCGCCGACTCGCCGACTCACGCATCAAGCCACCGGTCGACGAGGCCGGGGTTCCGCTCGGCGTCCGCAAGCTCCGGTTCACACCCGACATGGTCGCCGCGGCGATCAAGACGGCCCGAAACAACACGCTTCCCCTCAACGACGCAAAGGGAGTGTTCACCGAAGTGCTGCTGCGCGAAGCGCGCCAGCAGCTGCTCGACCGCGACGTGTCCCAAGAAGAACTCGCGCAGCTTCTGCCTCAGCTCCGACGCTCGGATGGATTCACCAAACTGGTCGACAAGGTGTGGCCGAATCTGTCCGGCCCGCAGCTGGTGCGCTCACTGCTCGGCAGCCCGACCAACCGCCGGCGTGCGACCGACGGCCTCCTGTCGACCGGCGACGGCGACCTGCTCCAGCGTCCCTCGGCCAAGAAGATCGCCGACGAGGCCTGGACCGAGGCGGACCTGCCTCTGCTCGACGAGGCGAACGCGATCACCGGCGGCGGCGGCCGGCAGTACGGGCACGTCGTCGTCGACGAGGCGCAGGATCTCTCGGCCATGGCCCTGCGGGCGGCGGGACGGCGAGCGACCGGCGGCTCGATGACGATCCTGGGCGACATCGCCCAAGCCACCGGCATCGGCGCGCAACCGTCGTGGAACGCCGTCACCGACGCACTCGGCATCGATCCGACCATCGTGCGCCGCCGCGAGCTCACGGTCGGCTACCGGGTCCCGGGACCGATCCTCGACTACGCCAACCGGCTGCTGGCGGTCACCGCCCCCGAGATCACCCCCTCGACCTCGATCCGCCAGCGAGGTCTCGGTGCCGAACACCACGAGGTCGGCCGGACCGGCGTACCGGCGAAAGTGGCCGAGTTGGCGGTTGGGCTGGGTGGCGACTGGTCGACGATCGGCGTCGTCTGCCCCGACGAACGATTCGACGACGTCTTGGCCGCCCTGCGAGATGCGGGCCTCGATGCGGGCGACACGCGGCGAGTGCTCGAACTCGATCACGCCATCTCGGTGGTGACCCCACCCACGGCGAAAGGGCTCGAGTTCGATGCCACCGTCGTGGTCGAACCGGCGGCGTTCGTCGACCTGCCCAACGGGCTTCGCCTGCTCTACGTCGCCCTCACCCGGTGCGTGCAGCGCCTGCTGATCGTGCGTTCCGAGCCGATGCCGGCGCCACTCGACTGACCACAATCGCGGCGTTGGAAAACGTCCCCGCGGGGACGTCCGGGCTACGGTCGACCCATGACCGACACACCGTGGCAGGGAGACGTCGTCGGCCTCGTGGAGGCCTTCCGGGCGGGTGAACGCAGCCCGACCGAGGAGCTCGAGGCAACACTGGCCGCCGTCGAGGCCAGCGACCTGAATGCGGTGTGTCATGTCGACGCCGACGCGGCGCGGGCGACCGCGTCGGACGCGGACGTGTCGCTCCCCTTCGGCGGCGTGCCGTTGGCGGTGAAGGAGCTGCTTGCGGTCGGTGGATGGCCGGCTTCGCAGGGTTCGCTGGCGCTCGCCGACCAGATCTTCGATCGGGACGGCATCTCGGTCGAGCGGTTGAAAGCGGCGGGCGCCATTGCGGCTATGCAGACGACGTCGAGCGAGTTCGGCGCCACGAATCAGACCACCACCAAGATCCACGGCGCGACCCGCAACCCGTGGAACCTCGAACGCACCCCCGGCGGCAGCTCCGGAGGTTCCGCGGCCGGCGTGGCCGGCGGCCTCTTCGCGCTCGCCACCGCGAGCGACGGAGGCGGCTCGATTCGTATCCCGGCCGGTTTCTGTGGGCTCATCGGCCTCAAGTCCACGTTCGGCCGCATCCCGCGTGGCCCGGGGTCGATCCTGGGCAACGCCACCTCGGTGGAAGGCACCGTCAGCCGCAGCACCCGCGACGCTGCCCGCTACCTCGATGTCACCAATGGCTTCGACGCACGCGATCCTCGCGGCCTGCCCCGGGTCGAGGGGTACGAGGCCGGGCTCGGCACCCACACCGACGAAATCCGTTCGCTCCGAGTCGCGGTGATCCCCGATCTCAGCTGCGCCGTCGTCGGGCCCGAGACCGAAGAACTGATCGTTGCTGCCGCAGAGGAACTCGTCACCCTCGCCGGCATGCAGCGGGTCGAAATCGACCTCCAGCTCCCCCGCATCATGGGTGTGTGGGGCGCCACCGGCGGTGTCGGCATTCGCACGTCGCTTGGCAACCGTTGGCCGGACTGCGCTCCTGACCTCGGCGGTGTCGAGCGGGCCGGCCAGTTCGCGGCCGACACCGGTTTCACCATCGACGCCATGGCCAAGGCCGAGACCCGCCGGGCCGAGTTCAACGACGCCATGGCAGCCATGTTCGACGACGTCGACATCGTGTTGGCCGCCACCAACCCGGCAACGGCGTTCGAGGCCGAGGGGCGCCTGCCGGCCGTCTTCGAGGGCCGCGAAGCCAACCCCGGCAACAACGGCGCGCTCACCGCGCCTTCGAACATCTACGGCAACCCCGCGATCGCCCTGCCGGCCGGGCTCGCAAGCGACGGACTCCCGGTGAGCCTCCAGGTTCTGGCCCCCCACTTCCGTGAGGATTTGCTGCTCGACCTGGCCCTGACATGGGAGCGCAACCACCCCGTCGAATTAGCACTACCGGCGTAGTACTAACCCGCCGGAGGGCCGTAGACTACGTACATGGTCGCAGCCCCCCTCTTTGAAATCGAAGGCCTTCATGCCGTCACTGCCGACGGCGGGATCGAGATCCTCAATGGCGTCAACCTGAGCGTCGCGGAAGGCGAGGTCCACGCGCTGATGGGCCCGAATGGCTCAGGCAAGTCAACGCTCGCGAGCGTGCTCCTTGGCAGCCCCGAGTACGAAGTCACCGCCGGGTCGATCAAGTTCCGCGGCGAGGACATCACCGAGTGGGATCCCGACATCCGAGGCAAAGCCGGCATCTTCTTGGCGTTTCAGTACCCCCAGGAAATCCCCGGGGTTTCCGTGATCAACTTCTTGCGTCAGGCCCTGTCGGCTCGCAAGGGCATCGATCTCTCGGTGCTGGAACTGCGGCTCGCGATCATGGAGTGGATGGAGCGGCTGGAGATGGACCCGTCGTTCGGTGAGCGCTACCTCAACGAGGGTTTCTCCGGCGGCGAGAAGAAGCGCAACGAGATCCTGCAGATGGCCATCCTCGAGCCTGAAATGGCGATCATGGACGAGACCGACTCGGGCCTCGACATCGATGCACTGCGCGTCGTCGCCAGCGGTGTGCAAGAGGTGCGCAAAGACCGACCGGCGATGGGCGCGCTCGTCATCACCCACTACCAGAGGCTGCTCGACGAGTTGCAGCCCGACACGGTCCACATCATCGTCGATGGCCGCGTCGTCGAGTCTGGCGGCATGGAGCTCGCCGAAGAACTCGAGCGCGACGGCTACGTCCGGTTCGGGGTCTGAGCCGTGACATCGCCTGACCACACGATTCGCAGCAACATCAAAGACGACTTTCCCGTGCTGCAACAGCAGGTGCATGACAAGCCCCTGGTCTATCTCGACTCGGGCAACACGTCACAGAAACCGCAGGCTGTCATCGACGCGATGAACGAGTACTACGAAACGACCAACGCCAACGTGCACCGCGGCTCCTATGACCTTGCCGTGCGTGCAACCGCTGCCCTCGAAGGTGCCCGGGCCAAGGTCGCGGGCTTCATCAACGCACCAGCCACCAACGAGGTGGTCTTCACCAAGAACGCCACCGAAGCGTTCAACCTCTTGGCCCGGTCGTGGGGCGCGGCCAACCTCGGCCCCGGCGATGCGGTGGTGATCTCCGAGATGGAGCACCATGCCAACATCGTGCCGTGGCACATGCTGGCCGCGGAGAAGGGCTTCGAGTTGCGGTGGATTCCCGTGACGAGCGACGGCCACCTCGACCTGACCGACCTCGACACCCTGCTCGACGGTGCCCAGCTGCTCTCGGTCACGGCGATGTCAAACGTTCTGGGCACGCTCAACGACATTCCCCGGCTCGCCGAGGCCGCCCACGCCAAGGGCGCACTGATCGCCGTCGACGGCAGCCAGTACGTGCCCCACGTGCCCACCGACGTCCAGGCGATGGGGGCCGACTTCCTGATCTTCACCGGCCACAAGATGCTCGGCCCGATGGGTATCGGCGTCTTGTGGGCGCATGCGGAGCTGCTCGAGGCGATGCCGCCGTTCCTCGGCGGTGGCGAGATGATCGTCAACGTCACCAAGGACGGCTTCACCACCACCGAGATTCCCTGGAAGTTCGAGGCGGGCACCCCGATGGTCGCCGAAGCGGTGGGCCTCGGCACCGCGATCGACTACCTCACCGATCTCGGTATGGAAAACGTGCGGCGCCATGAGATCGAACTCACCGCTTACGCCCTGCGGACCCTCACCGAACGGTACGGCGACAAGATTGTGATCCACGGCCCGTCCGAGCCTGCTGAGCGGGGTGGTGTGCTGTCGTTCGTCTATGGCGAGCCTGACATGCGCGTTCACCCCCACGACATTGCCCAGGTACTGGACCAGGCCGGCGTGTGTGTGCGAGCCGGCCACCACTGCGCGAAGCCCCTGATGCAGACGATGAACGTTCCAGCGACCAGCCGGGCGTCGATCTATGTCTACAACGACGAATCCGACATCGATGTCCTCGCCGACGCCCTCGAGGCGTCGAGCGACATCTTCGCCTTCTAGGTTGGGGTGCTGATGCCTGGACTCGACGACCTCTATCGAGAAGTCATCCTCGACCACTATCGCTCGCCTCGGAACCAGGGTGAGCTTCCCACCCCACCCGCCATCCGCATCGAAGGGTTCAACCCGCTGTGCGGCGACGAGATCATCGTCTATGTCCACGTCGATGACGACAATGTCATCACCGACATCGCCATCGGCGGACAGGGCTGCTCCATCAGCCAGGCCACGGCCTCGATGATGTCAGCCGCAGTGAAAGGCAAAACTGCGACCGAAGCCCGGCAGTACATCTCGGCGTTCAAACAGATGATGAGCATCCACGAAGGCGAACTCGGCGGTGACGGCTCCGAAGCCGAAATGGGGATCGACGGCGACGCATCAGGGGCCCCCGACATCAGGCTTGGTGACCTCGAGGCGTTGAAGGGCGTGGTGAAGTTCCCAGTTCGTATCAAGTGCGCGACCCTCAGCTGGAACGCCTTGGCGCAGGCCCTCGACGAGGCCGTCCCCGTCGAATCGTGAGCGACGCCGACCTGCCCGTCCCCGGCTGGTACGACGACCCGGAGCAGCCCGGCCAGTTCCGTTTTTGGGACGGCACGGCATGGACGCAACACCGCGCGCCAAAGGCCCACCCCGCGGCGACAGGCCAACCCGCTCCCAACGTTGCCATCGTGGCGACCGACGCGGGATCGGCGCTGAACCAAGCCTGGGAGCTCACTCGCACGTGCTACTGGCGAAGCGCGGCGATCATCGGAGTGTTCGGGTTGATTGCATTCATCGCTGTCATGTTGGCGTTCGGGGGCGTGGCAGTCAGTACCGAGGAAGGTTTCGACGGTCTCTTCGAAGAGACCGTCGAAACCACCTGGGACTTCAACCCGTTCAGCGTGGTCCTCTGGTCGCTGAGCCTGCTCGGCTACCTGGCGGCGCTTGCATTCGGCACCCCGGCCCTGCTCGCTGTGTGCGAAGCAGCTCGCCACGGGCGTCGACTGACCGTCTTCCGCGCCATCAGCTACGCAGGCGGCCGCCTGCTCGCCACTGTCCGCAAGGGTCTCCTGGCCCTGGTGATCTACACCGCGATGATTGCCCTCGGCGCAGCGATCGTCCTGCTCGGCACGTTGACCGGCTTTCCCCTGTGGCTCGCGGTCATCATCACGATTGCGTACACAGTCTACGTACTGCCGCTCCTCACGGTCCTGCTGGCGGCACCGGCGATCGGCGACCCGGCGAAGAACTCGGTGTGGGAAGGGGTCCAGGTCTTCGCTGGGGACTGGGCAACGGCAGCCGGCGCGTTCTATCTGATCGGACTTGTGTTCATCATCATCAGCATCCCGATGGGGATCGCCGGGCTGATTCCTGTCGCGGGCATCGTCGTCACCCTCGCCTACACCGTCGTGCAATACGGCATGTACGCGGCAAACTCGCTGCTGACCTGGCATCGCCTGGGCGGCGACATCGATCCAGCACTCAGCCGCCTCGTCGCTGAGGCACCGATCCGGTGACGACCCTCACCGTCACTGGCCTGCAGATCGCGAAGGCCACGCGACTCGCGATGGTGGCGGTCAATCACATCGACGTCGAGACAGCAGCGGGGATCATCGGTGACCGCTACCACGGCTCGAAACATCGGCAGGTGAGTGTGCAGTCGCAGGAGGAACTGGCCGACGCCGAAGCGATCTTCGGTGCCGCGCTCGATCCACTCCTCACCCGACGCAACATCACGGTGAGCGCGGGGCGGTTGCCTCGAACACCGGGCGATCGCTTCACGATCGGAGCGGTTGTGCTCGAGGTGGTCCGCGATGCGGCACCATGCAAGCTGCTGGACGACAACCTCGGGACCGGAGCACGAACGGCGATGCGCCGTCGCGCCGGAGTGATCTGCCGGGTAGTCGAGGGCGGGCCCGTCGAACTCGGCGACCCGGTCGGACTCGGTCAATCGGTGGGTTCCGCCACCGACTGACGGATCATCACCGCAACTTCCGGCCCGACGAGTGCTTGGAGCTCCGCGGCGAGGTAGTCCGCGGTCGGCTGGTCACCAACTTGGGCGTTGTCGCCCTCGGTACAACACCAATGCATAGCGGCCCCATCGTCGCCGCGGTCGTCTCGCCCCCATCGCCGCAGAGTGGCACTGCCGTCTCCATGGTGACGGGCGATCAATGGCAACTGCCAGCACACGGAAGGTTTGATGTCGACCGGCCGGTCGCCGTCACGCAACGCCTGAAGGTGGAGCGCACACCCTGAACCGGCTTCGAAACCGGGCCGGTTCAAGAAGACGCAGGCGCCGTCGACGGTGATCGTGCGTTCGCGTCGCTCGTCCTCGTAGATCCCGTTTTCGTCGGCCCACCCTCGATATTGCCAGAGATCGTCGTCGAGCATTGCCGCCAAGGCGGAGAGCAGCATCGATTCCTCATCGTCGAGCAGTTCGGTGCCGACCGAGCAGCACCCATGGCCGAGGTGCTCGGTGGATGTCTCGAGAATCCCCTGGCAGCCGTTTCCCCAGATACAGGTCCAGCGCGAGCCCAGAAACCCGACATCGACCGACCAGCGGGTGCCATCGACGGGATCGACGAAGTCTGCGAAGCGTTCGGCGACCATCAGCTCAGACTAGGGCCGGGACGATCGACGTTCATGACGGAGACGCCCGCCGGCCCGGTCCCGGTCAGCTGAGCGCGTCGACCGCCTCGATGAACACCCGATCGTTGGTCGACAACCCTCCAGCGTCGTGGTCGGTGATCGCGATCTCGACGGTGCCGTACACATTGCTCCACTCGGGATGGTGGAAGTGCTTCTCGGCGATCAGCGCGACTTTCGCCATGAACCCGAACGCGGCGATGAACGAGCCGAAGTCGTAGGTGCGCCGGAGGCGGTCGCCGTCACGGGTCCAGTCAGGATGAGCGGTCAACAACGCAGAGATGTCGGTTTCGGAGAGCAAGGTGCCGGGCATCACCGGAGTCTCGCACGAACGTCGGTCACGGCGCCTTGCCAGTCGGCGTAGCGGTTCGACTCCTGGAATCCCATGGCGTCGTTGATGGCGAGCATCGGTGCGTTGCTTGCTGCGTTGTCGACCAACAAGGTGTGGATGTCAGGCCGGTCCGCTCGGAGGCGGGACCACATGTCGGCTTTCAACCATCGCCCGATCCCCTGGCGTCGATGCCCATCGAGAACGACCGTATTCGCCTGAGCACCGAAGCCGGCTCCAAGGCCGCCGAGGATGATCACGGTCGTCCCCGCGGGTGACCCATCCGGCGCTTGGCAGATCGTGGTCCACACGTCTTCACCTCGCGCGGCTCGAAACTCGTCGGCGGCGGCAACGTCGGCGTCGTTCCACACCTCGCGCTCGAGCTCCAAGGCATCGGTCGGCGCTTCGTTCATCGCGGTGTTGAGTGCCGCAACCGCGGGCCGGTGGATCAGCGGGGTCGCACCACGGAAGTGAACGAGCCGGTAGCCCGAGGTTCTCGCCGCACTGCGAGCGACCCAGCCTGCCATCAGGCGGCCGTCGACGCGATCGAGGCGAAGCATGCTCTCGCGCTCGACCAGGCCCTTGTGAAGGCCAGCCTTAGCACCCCAGAGCGCCCGCATCTCTTCGCTGTCGAGGCCCGAGCCGATCAGGGTCGTCTTGCCCTCGGCCGCGCAGATGGCGACCGCTTCGCGCAGAAGCTGGGTGCCGACGCCTTGGCGTCTCCACGCCGGCCGCACGTCGACATTGCAGACCGCGACATCCCTGCTGCCCTGGAGCTCGAAAAACAGCAGACGACTCAACCCGACCCATGCATCACCGTGTCGGGCCAACACGCCAGCCCGGCGGTACATCGCATTGCCCGCAAGCCAGGTCTGCACCGAAGCGCGAGACGCCTGGGGGCCTTCCGGATTTGCCTCGGCGAGCATCTCGGCGCGGACGGCGAAGGCGCCACCAACGTGGTCATCTGATGTCGGATCGAGTCGAACGAGGCGTACGTCCACTCGCCAAGCGTGGCCGAATGTTCGACCCGATGGTGACGATTTAGGCGAACGGATCGGCGAAGGGGTCGTCGGGCAAACCGGCCGAGCCAGCCGGATCAGGAGCCGCGACCCACCGTTCATACCCAGTGTCTTCAAGTTCGGTGGCCAGGTCCGGCCCACCGGACTCTTGGATCTTGCCGTCGGCAAAGACGTGCACCGTGTCGGGCTTGAGCTGTTCGAACAAGCGGCTGTAGTGGGTGATGGCAAGCACGCCGAGCCGGTCTTCCGTGGTTGACTCCTCGATTCGTTGACTCACGATTCGCAGCGCATCCACATCGAGACCCGAGTCCAATTCGTCCAGAATGGCAAACGTCGGCCGCAGCACTCCGAGTTGCAAGGTTTCGTTTCGCTTCTTCTCGCCACCGGACAGGTCGACGTTGAGCGGCCGCTCGAGAAATTGAGCGCCAAACCCGATGCGTTCCGCTTCGACTCGCATGCGATCGCCGACCTCGATGGGATCGGGCGGCGTCCGAACCGACGCGGTCAGCATGTCGCGCAAGGCAACCCCGGGAACCTCGGTTGGATACTGCATCGCGAGAAACAGGCCGGCCTCGGCCCGTTTCCAGGTCGGCTTGTCAAGGAGTTCGACGTCGTCGATCTTGACCGAACCGCCGAGCACCTCGTAGCCCGGCCGACCTGCGATGACGTGCGACAGGGTCGATTTGCCGGAGCCGTTGGGGCCCATGACGGCATGAACTTCACCCGCCGGCACCTCGAGGTCGACTCCTTTGAGGATCTCTTGGCCGTCGACGGCGGCCCGTAGGCCTTCGATGATCAGGGAACTCATGCGTCCTCCTCGATGGGGGCGAGGGTCAAGACGACGTCACCGTCGACAACGGCCACGTCATAGGTCGGAATGGGCTTGGTGGCAGGCAGCGACAGCGCATCACCGGTTCGAAGGTCGAACAGCGCTCCGTGCTTGGGGCATTCGATTGCGCAGTCGTCGGACTCGACGAACCCTTCGGACAGCGAGACGTCCTGATGACTGCACGTGTCACCGATGGCGTAGACATCGTCGTCGATGCGCACGAGCGCAATCTCTCGGCCTTCGATCGAGACCTTCAGCGCCGCCTCCGGTTCGAGCCGCTCAAGGCCGAACAGGGTGTATGCGGTCACACTCGCTCCAGGTCTTGCTCGCCCTTGGCGTCATCGAGTTCGCGCTGCCGGGCGAGCTTTGCGGCGACCGCCGACTTGAGCGCCGGGACCGCCGACGGCACCGGAATGTCCTCGAGCACCTCACCGAGGAATCCGGCGACGATCAGCCGCTCGGCCTCCTCGGTCGGCACGCCACGGGCCTCGAGATAGAACCGCTGCTCTTCGTCGACCGGGCTGACCGTCGAGGCATGGCTGCACTTGACATCGTTGTTCTCGATCTCGAGGTTCGGTACGGACTCGGCCCAGGCATCGTCGCTGAGCTTGAGGTTACGGTTCGTCTGGAAGGCGTTGGTGCCGCGAGCATCGGGCCGAACGCGAATCAGGCCGGTGTAGACGCTGCGCGACGAGCCGGCCACCACACCCTTGTAGAGCAGGTTCGACGTCGTGTCCGGCGCGACATGATCCTGGTACGTCCGGAAATCGAGCGTCTGCTCACCCTCACCGAAGTAGATGGCCATCAGATCGCCATGAGCACCCCGGCCGACGAGACGGGTGTCGGCTCGGGTGCGTGCGTACGCCCCGCCGAAGGCTGCGGTCGCCGCCGAGATCGTGGCGTCGCGTTCGGCTCGAGCCAAGATGCTGCCGAACTGCCAGGTGTTTCCGCCTTGCTCTTGCACTTTCAGATAGCCGAGCCGACCCGCAGCGTCGACATCGAGTTCAACAACCGGGCACATCAAGATGTGGTCGTCGGGCTCGGACGTGTGGAGATCCATGACGTTGGCCTGAGCGTTCTCGCCGACCCGCACAACCAGGCGAGGGAACGCCGCACCGCCGTCACCGGCGGCGTGATGGGTGACCACGATCGGGCGGTCGACGACCACGCCCCGCGGGATGTCGATGAGCAGTGGCCAGTCCATGAAGGCGTCGTTGAGCACCGTGAAATAGTCACTCGCTCCGTCGGCGACGGACCCGAGCCGGGCTTCACCGTTGTCGTCTTCGGCCAGCGGCCCAATGTGCACACCTTGCTCGGTCAGCGCATCATCGACATCGACGAACATCACACGCCCGTTGACACACCGGATCAGGGCTGCCGGTTCGACATCGAGCCGAGGCATCGGGGCGTCCCCGAAGTTGGTCGACGGGGCGTACCGATCGAGATCGAAGTCACCGATCCGGCTGTAGCGCCACTCTTCGGCTGATTCGTCGGGCCGGTCGGCGGTGACAAACGCTTCGGCGGCGGCGGTACGACGAGCTACCAACCAATCGGGGCCACCGAGTTCAGCGGCGGCGGCGGGGGAAAATGCTGCTGCGGACATCGGCATTAATCCTACCGGCGTAGTGCTAATCGGCGACCATCTGAGGCGGCCGATCGGGGAACCGGACCGATTGCCCGATCCCCGCTGGACCTCGGGGTCAGCCTTCGCGATAGCGGCGACGGAACTTCTCGCCGAGGCCTTCGCCCTTGGGCTTCTTGCCCTTCTTCGGCGGCTTCGGCGCCGACGGGGGCGGGCGGTAGGACCCACCAGCTCCAGAATCGGTGCCGTCCTTCTTGCGCCGGAACCGGCTCAGCCCCTTGGACTCACGCTTGCGTCGTTCTTCTTCGAGATCAGAGATCGTGCCGGGAACGGCATTGTTGATGATGTCCTCGGCGGCATCGAGCAGGGCCGCGATCGAGTCGTCCTCGCCCAGGCTGTCCGGCTCGTCAGGGGTCGCCGGCGTGACCAAGCTGCCGTAGCTCCAGTTCACGTCGGCCATTCGACGGGTGTACTTGGGGCAGTCAGCGGGGCAACGCCACGGTGCTTCCGGCGCAAGGTCGAGATCACACTTCCGAACGGTGTCGCCGTTGGGGTAGCTCCGAGATTCGAAGTACTTGCAGTCCTGGCGCATCGGCATGGCTCCATTGTGCCAAACCGGCGTCTCTTTCTGAAGGCGGGTCAGATCCCGGCGATTTCGGCAAGCAGCGCGGTCACCGACAAGCCATCGCCGATCTCGCCGTCGCGGACGAGCAAGGGGATGTCCGAGAGCGGTATCCACTCGATGCGTGCCGCCTCATCGGGATCGGTCGGTTCACCGACATACTCGGCCTGCGTCGCCCGCTCGACATGGAACGCCAGATCGACCGACCCATTGCTGGGATGCCATGACAGCACCGGCGTGGTCGGCCCCGGCCGCCAACCCGTCTCTTCGAGGCACTCTCGGGCAGCGGCCTCGGCAATGCTCTCACCGACTTCCAGTCGCCCGGCCGGGATCTCCCAACCCCACGTGTCGCTGATGAACCGATGGCGCCAGATCAACAACACTTCGTGGTCGACCACGACGAGGGTGCCGGCGGCGTCGAGCGGCATTCGCACCACATGATGTTCGAATCGGTTTCCAGACGGCGTTTCGACGTCGACGAGCCGCATCGACATCCATTCGGAGTCGTAGATCGACCGTTCGCCGTGCACCATCCACTCGCCAGGAATCGCCATGAGCATCACCCTAGGGCCGGGTACGGTGCGGGGATGGGCGCCATCCAGGTCAGTCACGTCGGATGGTCGGTGCCCGGCGGGCAGTCGATCCTCGACGACGTTTCGTTCCGAGTCGGTGACGGCGAACATGTTGCGCTGGTCGGCGCCAACGGCGCAGGCAAGACGACGGTGATGAAGATCGTCGCCGGCACAGAGACCGCCCGGGTGGGAACAATCTCCATTGACGGCTCGCTTGGCGTGATGACACAGCTGGTTGGCTCGTTGGACGAATCGATCAGCGTTCGAGACCTCTATCTGTCGATGGCGCCGCCCACGATCCAAGACGCCGCCCACCGCTTGCAGCGAGCGGAGGCCAAGCTTGCCGCTGGCGAGGATGACGGCATGAAGTACGCCGCCGCTCTCGAGCGGTGGGGCAGCGCCGGCGGCTACGACATCGAAGTGCTGTGGCAAGAATGCGCACACCGAGTCGTCGGCCTTGGATGGGGCGAGATCGAGCATCGCGAGATGACGACGTTTTCTGGCGGAGAGCAAAAGCGGCTCGCACTCGAGTTGCTGTTGCGAAGTGAACACGACGTGTTGTTGCTCGACGAGCCGGACAACTTTCTCGATGTGCCCGGCAAGGAGTGGCTGGCCGCACGGCTCAACGAGTCGCCAAAGACCATCCTGTACGTCAGCCACGATCGAGAGCTGCTGGCCGACACGTCGCACAAGGTCGTAACGCTCGAAGCGAAAGGGGCCTGGACCCACGGCGATTCGTTTCGCACCTGGCGCGAGGCCCGAGAGCACCGCATCGACGTCATCAATGAGGAACAACGACGGTGGTCAGAGGAACGCAAACGCCTCGTCGCCCACATGAAGGAACGCAAGCAGCGGGCGTCGGAGGTCGATTCGAGCAAGCTCGGTCGTCAGGCTCGAGCGGCCGAGACCAAGCTGCGACAATTCGACGAAAAGGGTCCCCCGCCCGAAGCCGCGAAAGAACAGAACATCGACATGCGGCTGGAGGGAAGCCGCACCGGTAAACGCGTCGTCATCATCGAAGATCTGGAGCTGACCGACCTCACGTTCCCGTTCGAACTGGAGGTTTGGTTCGGCGAGCGGGTCGCGGTCGTCGGCCGAAATGGCACCGGCAAATCCCATTTCCTCCGGTTACTCGGCGGCGGCGAGGTGGCGCATCGCGGGGCCTGGCGGCTCGGCGCTCGCGTCGTTGCTGGGCACTTCAATCAGACCCACGACCACCCAGAGCTGATGGGGCGCACCCTGCTCGAGTTGCTCGCGGACCGGTACCTGGACCGCGGCAAAGCGATGTCGCGGCTGCGGCGCTACGAACTCCAGCAGCAAGCCGAGCAGACGTTCGAGACGCTGTCGGGCGGCCAGCAGGCGCGGCTGCAGATTCTCCTCCTCGAGATCGATGGCGCAAACCTTCTGCTGCTGGACGAGCCGACCGACAACCTCGACGTCGCATCGGCCGAGGCGTTGGAGGCCGGACTCGAGGTGTTCGAAGGCACGGTGGTTTGTGTCACCCACGACCGCTGGTTTCTGCGCGGCTTCGATCGGTTCATTGCGTTCACCGAGGACCACGAGGTGGTCGAGGTCGCCGACCCTGCTCACGCCTGGCGCTGAGAGACAAACGTCACCTGGTGTGACCGATTTGGCGTTGAACCCTCACGTGGCCGCTCAGCCCGTCGAATACTGTGGAAGAGCACCGACGACCGAGCGTTCGAGCGTGCCCGCGACACTGCCGTCGCCTTCCCTCTGTCTGAAGGTCGTCCATGACATCCACCGAACCTCTCGCTACCTCGCGCCGTTCGCGCGACCGGTTTCATGCAGCCTGGCTGAGCAACCCCCGAGCTGACCTGCTGTCGGGTCTCGTCGTTGCGTTGGCGCTGATCCCCGAGGCGATCTCGTTTTCGATCATTGCGGGGGTCGATCCCAAAGTCGGCCTGTACGCATCGTTCTCGATCGCCATCATCATCTCGATCGCCGGCGGACGATCTGGAATGATCTCCGCTGCGACCGGCGCCATGGCGTTGGTGCTCGTGCCGTTGGTCGAGGAACACGGCGTCGCCTACCTGTTTGCCGCAACGATCCTCGCCGGAGTCATCCAGGTTGGGTTCGGCTACCTCGGGGTCGGGGCGCTCATGCGGTTCGTGCCCCGGACGGTGATGGTCGGCTTCGTCAACGCCCTGGCGATCCTGATCTTCCTGGCTCAGGTACCGCACATCTTGCTCAATGGCGACGACGCCGACAGCTCGCAACTGCCGCTCAACCTCGTGTTCATCGCCGTCGGACTGGCCATCATCTACGGCCTGCCCCGGGTGACCACCGCCATCCCTTCGCCGCTCGTCGCCATTGTCGTGCTCGCCGGGCTGGCGATGACGCTCGATCTCGAACTCCCGACGGTAGGCGACATGGGCGAGCTGCCCAGCGCGCTGCCGTTCGTGAGCTTGCCCGACGTGCCGTTCAACCTCGAGACGCTCGGCATCATCTTGCCGTTCGCTCTCACGCTTGCCCTCGTCGGTCTGCTCGAGTCGTTGCTGACCGCTCAGCTGCTCGACGACATGACCGAGACCACCTCCGACAAGAACCGCGAATCCCGTGGCCAGGGCATCGCCAATGTCGCCACCGGCTTCCTCGGCGGCATGGCGGGCTGCGCCATGATCGGCCAGTCGATGATCAACCACCGCTCCGGCGGGCGGACCCGGCTTTCCACCCTCGCCTCGGGCGTTTTCCTGCTCATCTTGATTCTGGCCCTCGGCGACCTCGTTGCCCGCATCCCCATGGCGGCCCTCGTTGCCGTGATGGTGATGGTCTCGATCGGCACCTTCAATTGGCGCAGCATCGCGGTGCCGACGCTGCGCACGACCCCTCGGACCGAGAGCGCGGTCATGATCGTGACCGTCGGCGTGGTTGTCTTCAGCCACAACCTGGCCTATGGCGTCGGCGCCGGCGTCGTGTTGTCCGCTGTCTTCTTCGCCCGCAACGTGTCGAGCCTGATCAAGGTGACCAGCGTCGTCGACCCCGACAATGTGGAACGCCTCTACGCCGTTTCCGGCGAGCTGTTCTTCGCCTCGACCAACGACCTCGTCCACGCCTTCGACTACGACTCGGTCAAGGTCTCCCGGGTCGAGATCGATCTGAGCACGGCCCGCATCTGGGATACCTCAGCGGTCGCGGCCCTCGACGCGGTGGTGGCTCGCTTCGCCGATCGAGGCATCGATGCCCACCTCGTTGGCCTCAACCGTCACGCCGAACGGCTGCACTCCCGCACGTCCGGCACCCTCAGCGGCCACTGAACAACGCTCAGCCCGACCGCCCGGCTACCCGGCTGGAGAGCTTTGTGCGCCCCACAGTTTGAATTCATCGACAGTGTCGGCCACGTCGAGCAGCACATCGGGTCCGCCAAGGCTGCGCTGCCGAGGCGCGGCGCCGTCGCCGGCCGCGGGCATGAAGCTGTCGAACGGTAGCGGAACGCCGCGCCGCCGACGGCGGAGCCGTTCCACAACAGTGCGACACCGCGGCCTTGGCCACCCGCCAGGTAGCCCCCCCCAAGGACACCGCAGGCCGCTAACCGACAGACGGCCGGAGGCCGCTAACCGACAGACGGCCGGAGGCCGCTAACCGACAGACGGCCGGGGCCGCTAGCCGACAGACGGCCGGAGGCCGCTAACCGACACTGCCTTCCATCTGGAGCTCGATGAGGCGGGACCACTCGACCGCATACTCCATCG
>JBCCYT010000032.1:0-33370 GCA_039188975.1 Actinomycetota bacterium | reverse complement strand
GCGAACAACATGGTCGACAGCCTCGACTCCGAAACGATCGATGCCATCATCGCCGATGTCGATGCCGACATCGAAGACAGCGAGCAGACGGTGATCGCCATGAACGCCCTCTTTGATTGCATCGACCTCGAAGCGCTGATGGTCGAGCAGCTCACCGAAGACGGGACCTCGGAGGATGAGGCTCGCTGCATCGTCGAAGCGTTCGGAGAAGACGACATTCGTTCGCTCGTCGAGATGAGCGCCCTCCCCGACGATCAGGTCGACGATGCCGCCGCCATGGCGGTCGTCGGCGAAATGATGGAAATCGCCGGCGAATGTGGCCTGGGCTGACCGCGACGGCCACCCCCGCCCCTCGAGTTCAGTCGTCGGTGACCGACGGCGCAACCACGTGCTCGGTGACCTCGGCGAGGCTCTGAGGCCTCGCAAAGTAGAACCCCTGGAACAACTCGATGCCCATCACCTGCATCGCAGCCGCCTGATTCGCCGTCTCAACACCCTCCGCGATCGGGACGATCCCCGCTTCGAGGCAGATGTCGGTGAGCGATCGAACCACGGTGCTCAGCGGGCCCTCCGCCGACAGCACCAGATCGCGGTCGAATTTCAGGTGGGTGATCGGCAGCGAGATCATGCGCTCGATGTTGGAGTACCCCGACCCGAAATCGTCGATCGCCAGGCCGACACCGAGATTCCGTAACCCGTGGGCGTTTGCTCGCCAATCCGTGCTTTGACCGTCGGGCTCTTCTTCGGTGATCTCCACGACCAACCACGCAGGGTCGATCGCGCTCGTTTCGAGCGCGTGGCGCACCGCATCGAGGAACCTCGCGTTGGCGAAACTCGAGGGTGAAATGTTGACCGAAACCCACGGACGACCGGGACCATCCGGAAGCGTGGCCGCAAACCGAGCGGCCTGGTGGAGCATATGGACATCCAAGTCATACATCCGTCCGCTCTCCACGAACACGGGAAGGATTTCCGCCGGGCCGGTCAACGATCCGTCCGCCTCTTGCCACCGAATCAACAGCTCGACACCTGCGGTACGACCGTGCCGCATGATCGGCTGGCCGACCACCACGAGTTGGGTGTCGTCGAGCGAGCCATCGATCGCCGCCGCCAACGCCCGGGACCGTTGTTCTCGCGCCCCCAACTGGTCGTCGAACCATCTGACCGACGTACCGCTGCGCTTCGCTTCATCGAGGGCGTAGCTGGCCTTGCGGAACACCTCTTCGTGGCGACCCCCGGTGTTGATCGCCCCGACGACGCCCGCCCGCACCGCGATCGCGATGGGACGACCCGAACTCAACCGACACTCGACCGGTTCGACAACCCGAAGATCGAAGTCGATATCCGGAGGTGCCGCCGCAATGAACTCATCACCGCCCCACCGAGCGAGGATCCAGCCAGGACCGAGTCGAGCCTGCAGATGGCGCGACACCTGCACGAGAACTTCATCACCCGACTCGTGACCATACGAGCCGTTGACGGACCCAAACCGGCACACGTCGAACATGGCGACGGTGTACGGGCGATCCTCGAACGCTTCGACCGAACGGGCAAAGCCCCGTCGATTCAACAACTGGGTCAGCGGATCGACGCTGGCAACATGCTCGGACTGACTCAGCGCCGCCGCCATCTGGTTGTAATGCGCAGCGAGCGCACCCGCCTCCGACGACGGATCGGCCGGCAACGTGTTCGCTGCCCCGACGTCGTCGGCATGCTCATCGAGCATCCGAACCAACTCGACGAGATCGCTCGACGCGCCATGCTCAGCAACGTTCAGCCCGATGCGTTCGGCTTCGGCACTCACACGCAACGGCCAACGGCGATTGACGAACCAAGCCATGACCATCGTCAGGCCGAACGCCCACACCGCCGTCGCACCAATCCCCACAACCTGAGCCCAAAGCTGAGCCGCAAAGCCGTTCCCGGTGCCGAGCTCATCGCCGTCGGCGACGAACGCCACCGCCAACGTGCCCCAGACACCAGCACCAAGATGAACCGGAACCGCACCGACCGCATCGTCCACCCGAGCGCGGACCATCCCTCGCTCGACCACCATGCCGATCAACGCACCACCCGCAGCCACGACAATCGCCTCAGCGGTCGACACAACGTGAGCCGACGCCGTCACCGCAACCAAACCGGACAGCGCCCCGTTCATCGGGTCGGTGACCTTCGACGCACCGAGCGCAGTCGACACCACCAGCGCGACCACCAAACCAGCAGCGCCGGCCATCACCGTCACACCGATGATCGGCACGACCTCGGGCCCGAACCGCAACAAGCTGCCACCGTTGAACCCAATCCACCCGACCCACAGCAACAACACACCCAACGTTGCGAACGGCAAATTCGACGCCGAGAAGCTCGAAGCCGAACCCTCATCGAAACGCCCCAAGCGAGGGCCCAAAACCAGGACCAACGCCAGCGCCACCCACCCGCCGACACTGTGCACCGCAGTCGAACCCGCGAAATCGACAAACCCCAGCCGAGCGATCCACCCGTCGGCATTCCACAGCCAATGAATCGCAACCGGATACATCCACGCGCCCACAACCACGACAAAGCCGAGATACCAGCCATACCGCAACCGGCCGGCGATCGCGCCCGACATGATCGTCACCGCAGTGCCACAAAAAAGCGCCTGATACAAGAAGCCAGCGCCGTCGATCGGCGCCGCGGCCGCAAAATCGAACCAGAACATCGAGCCACCCCAAAGGCCCGACCACGACGCCCCAAAAGCCAGGCCGTAGCCAACCGCCCAGAACCCCACGAACGAAATTCCCAGATCGGTCAGGTTCTTGAGCGCAACGTTGATGTTGTTCTTGCTACGAGTCAGCCCCGTTTCCAGGCACAGAAAGCCCGCCTGCATCAACATGACGAGGATCGCGCAGACCAAGATCCACGTGACGTCGGCCATCACACCGAGCGCGAAGAGAAGGCAGAATCTCGCACCCGTCCAGTCTCGTCAGGTTGCGCCACCGAATGAGCAGCGAGCCCGACTCGCCGAAGCCTCCTACCCCTGCGACCCGTACAACCCCAAGAGTTCGTCGGCTTCGGTATCGCTCATGTGGTAGCTCTCGTCGTGGTTGGGGAACGCACCGGACCGCACGTCATCCACGAACGCGGCCATCGCATCAACCGACGCACCCTTGAGGTCGGCGTACCGACGCACAAATTTGGGAACGAACCGATCCTCGATACCCAAGAGGTCGTGGTACACGAGCACCTGGCCATCGGTGTGCATTCCCGCACCGATGCCGATCGTGGGAATGTCGATCGCTTCGGTCACCATCTCCGCTACCCGCACCGGGACCCCCTCGAGCACGATCGAAAAGCACCCGGCATGCTCGAGTGACTTGGCCGCCTGCACCAGCTTCCGGGCATGCTCGGCTTGTTTGCCCTGCACCTTGAAGCCGCCCATGGCATGGATCGACTGCGGCGTCAGACCGATGTGGCCCATGACCGGGATCTCAGCGTCGATGATCTTCTCGATCATCGGCAGTCGCTTGCGACCGCCTTCCAGCTTGACGGAATGCGCACCGGCCCGCATCAGCTGCGCAGCATTGCGAACCGTCTCCTCCGGCGACACGTGGTAACTCATCCACGGCAGATCCCCGACGATGTGGCAGTCCGGTTTCGCTCGCGCGACCGCGGCGGTGTGGTGCACCATGTCGTCGATCGTCACCTGCAAGGTGTCGTCGTAGCCGAGCACGACCATGGCAACCGAGTCCCCAACCAAGATGAGGTCAGCGCCCGACTCGCTCGCAATCCGAGCACCGGGCGCATCGTACGCAGTGACCATGACGAGCGGATCGACACCATCGCGCACCTTGTGCGCACCAATCGCAGGGGCGGAAAGGCCCATGACTGACTCCTTTTCACGTCCAGTGCCCTTCGGCTACCGGCGGTAGAGAGAACGCTAACCCGCTGAAGCGCAGCCCACAAGGGGCGCGAGGCCGAGACGCGGTCGATGTGGGACGATCGAGCCATGGCAGACCATGAACGCGAGTCCCTTCGCGACGCAGCGATCCAAGCCGAATACGAGACCGGGGCTCGGGAGGAGACCGAGGCCGAGGCGCGCAGCCACATCGTCGTGCGCATCGCCCGGATGACGATCGGCGCGATCGTCTGTTTGGCCGGTGTCGCCATGTTGGTGCTGCCCGGCCCGGGGCTCGTCGTGATCGCCGCCGGTCTCGCGATCCTGGCTCGTGACGTTGCCTGGGCCGACCGGCTCGTCGGTCATGTGCGAGACCGCATCCCGGCCGACGAGCAGGGCAACATTCCCCGCAGCACGATCGTGACCATGATCGTCGCCGGCATCGCAGGAGTCCTGCTCAGCGTCTGGTGGATCGGCTTCCGCTAAGCCGTGGCCGTCCGGAGCAGGCGGGCGAGGAACGCCGCCATCTGTTCGCGGGTGACAACCGCCCCGGGCGAGTACGTCGATGGCGACGTCCCACCCGTGATGCCCAGGTTCTTGAGACACGAGATGTCGTCGAAGGCAAACGACGCCGCCGCCACGTCGACGAACCCGTGGTCAGGACTCGTCGGACACTCGTTGCCCAAGCCCCGCCACGTGCGAGCGAGGAACGCCGCCATCTGCTCACGCGTCACCGGCGCCCCGGGCGAATACGTCGTCGGCGACGTCCCACCCGTGATCTCGGCATTTTTCAGACACGAGATGTCGCTGAACGCAAACGACGTCTGAGGCACGTCGGCGAAGCCGTGCACCGGTCCCACGCTGCAGGCGTTGCCGAGGAACCGCCAGGTGCGCGCGAGGAACGCCGCCATCTGCTCACGCGTCACCGGCGCCCCAGGCGAATACGTCGTCGCCGACGTCCCCCCGGTGATGTTCACGTTCTTCAGACACGCGACGTCGTCAAAGGCGAACGAGCTGACGGGTACGTCGGTGAAGCCGTGACCGGGCGTGAGCGGGCAGTCGACGGCCGGGGTGCTTGCGACGGATCCGCTGTCGTCGGCCATCGAGGGGGTCGACGCGGTCACCACCGTGGTCGTGGCACACGACAAGCCCGGCACGACCGTGCCGCTGATGGTTGCCGTCGCCGTCCCGTCGAGTCGAGGGATACGCCACACACCACCCGAGAAACCCCCGGTCGACGTCCCGATGCTGAGATCACGCAGGCACGCCGGCGCGGCGACACCCGCGATCTCGATGCCCGAGTGGAGACATGTCGTCGTGGCCGTGATCGTGATGGTTGCCGTGCGTCCGAAGGCAAACCCGCCGTGCTGGATCGAGAGCTGGACACCACCGGCCCGGGGCCGCCACTGCGGCGACCGGTTACCAGTCGGGTCCGGGCCGGCCGCGATCGTGGAGAGGATGGAACGGTCCGATCCGTCGGCGTTGGCCATCCAGATGTGTTGTGACGTTCCGTCGTTGCCGTTCCACGCAATTCGCTCGCCATCCGGCGACCACGCGGGATTGACATTGTCGGTGGGGTCGAAACCTGCGCTGGCGTCAGCGATTCCTGCTCGAGCCGATCCATCCGCCGCCGCGACATAGATCTGACTCGTCGTCCCGTCATTGCCGCTCCACGCGATCCGAGAACCATCCGGCGACCAGGCGACCCCCAGATTGGCGCTTGGGTCGGGCCCGGTCCCGACCGAGGAAACCTCGGCCCGACCCGACCCATCAGCGTTCGCAACAAAGATCTGACTCGTCGTCCCGTCATTGCCGTACCACGCGATCCGAGAACCATCCGGCGACCACACCGCCCCGAAGTTGAGGGTCGGGTCCGGGCCGGGACTCGCGGACGACAGGTCGACTCGATCCGAGCCATCTGCGTCGGCGACGAAGATGCGGAAGGAACCGTCGGCGAGCCCGGTCCAGGCGAGGCGGCGACCATCCGGCGACCACACCGCCCCGAAATTGAAGACGGGATCGAGGCCGGGGGAGGCCGTCGAAATCTGACGTAGACCGCTCCCATCCGCATCTGCGACATAGATCTGGCCGGTCGTCGCGTCGTTGCCGTCCCATGCCACTCGCTGCCCATCGGGCGACCATGCCGGTCGGCGATTGTCGGTCGGCGGCACCGCCCCCCGATCCGAGACCACCAGTCGGCCAGAACCGTCAGATGCTGCGACATGGATCTGATCCGTCCTTCCGTCGTTCCCGCTCCACGCAATCCGAGAGGCGTCGGGTGACCACTGCGCATCGTCGTTGTCGGACGGATCCTCGAGCGAGGAGATGGCGGCCCGACCCGAGCCATCGGCGTCCGAGACGTAGATCAAGAAGGTCTGGCCGTTGAATCCGTACCAGGCGATGCGGGCGCTGTCGGGTGACCAGCGAAGCGCGAGGAAGCTCTGAAGCCCCAATCCCGGGCTCGCGCTGTCGATCCTCGTTCGGTTGGCGCCGTCGACATCGGCCACATAGATCTTGGTGCTCGACCCGTCGTGGCCGCTCCAGGCGATCCGACGCCCATCCGGTGACCACCGCGGTTCACGACTCTGCACCGGGTCGACGCCAGCCCCGACATCGGAGACGATCACCCGGCCGGTGCCATCGGCGTTGGCGACATAGATCTGCGACCCGCCACCATCGTCGCCGCTCCACGCGATCCGACCCCCGTCCGGCGACCATTGCGGGTTGGCGTTACTGGCCGGATCCGTGCCGGCGGCCACATCAGAGATCACCACCCGATCGGTGCCGTCGACATCGGCGACATAGATCTGTTGATCGGCCCCATCCCAACCGCTCCACGCAATCCGACGCCCGTCAGGTGACCACACGGGCGACGTGTTCTTGATCGGGTCGGTACCGCCATCGACCTCGGAAACGACCCGCCGGGCCGTGCCGTCGACGTTCGCCGCGTAGATCTGGAAGTCCGCGCCGTCGAATCCGCTCCACACAAACATGGTGCCGTCGGGCGACCACTGCGGGTCGGTGTTACCAGTCGCCGTTGGACCGGCACCCACATCAGAGATCGACCGTCGATTCTGACCGTCGGCATCGGCCACGAAGATCTGGAACGCCGAGCGGTCGAAGCCACTCCACGCGAGTTGGGTCCCGTCGGGCGACCAGGAGGCCGCCACGTTTTGAGACGGTGGTTGACCCGGCCCGACGTTCGAGATGGCCCGCCGGTCGTTGCCGTCGGTAGTGGCCACATAGATCCGCTGCTCGCCCCGGTCGCTACCGGACCACGCGAGTCGCTCACCGTCGGGCGACCAGGCCGGATGCGTCCCGTCGTTCGGCGCCGGGTCGGTGAGCTGGTCGACCACATCGACGCGAGACGATCCGTCACCGGCAGCGGTCCAGATCGTGGGACCGTTCGCTTCGGTTCCAGTCCAAGCCAGGGCGTCACACTCGGCCGTCACCGCAGTGGAGCGATCGGTCGGCGCAAGGAGGGCAGCCACGAGTGCGCACGCAACCACGGCGTGGGAACGAAGACGGCGGTTGTGGATGAAGAGGCGGGGCATGAGACCTTCTGAGGTGGGCGGGTGGCGGACCGGGTTGGCAGAGCTGGGGAGCGGTCAGAAGTCGCCGACGGTGACCCAGGCCCGGGCTTGGAAGGTCGAGTCCTGGTTCTCCACGGCGAATGACCGCAGGTCGTCCGGTACGGGGAACGTCCAGATGTCCTCCGACGGAGCCTCGGTCCAGTCATTGACGCCTCGGGCGTCGTTGGAGACGGGGTCGACGAGAAAGCCGTCGACTCGGACCTTCGGGTTGATCCGATACACCTGCAGCTTGCAGGTGCTCGAGTCGCGAGTCGCTCGTGCAAACGTCGTCAGAAACAACTCGCCAGCAGCTGACCGACCAAACGTGCTTGCACCGTTGCTGCGGAGTTTTCCGACATCGACCGCAGGAGCGCCGTTGGCCTTGAAGCCGGCATCGGCAGAGAGCGTCCACTCCTCGTAGGTGTAGGACCCGCCACAGCCGGGGTCTGGTGACGCCGGGTCGAAGCTCGTCGTGACCACGTCAGCTACCGGCTCGTCGACATCACCGCGAGCCGAGATGAACGCCGGCCGGGTCCGCCGATCCGCATCGAGGGCATCCTCTTGCAACCACAAGCGGAAGGCCGTCGGGTCGAGGTCGTCGGGGATCGCCACCGTGACCCGCACTGATTCGTTTCGCCCCGGATCGATCTCGATCGTGCCTCGAGAGTGGGCCGGGTACAGGTCACCGTCGATCTCCGCCCAAAACAGTGCGCCGTGCTGGAAGCTGAAGCCCGCCTCGGGATTGCGGTTGTCGATCGTGACGTCGAAGACCAGCGCGTCTTCGTCGGCTTCGACCGGTTCACGCATGACGTCGGGCGATGCGCTCGGGGCCCAGCCCACCGAATCGAGGGTGACCTCGAGATAGCCATAGCGCGTCGTTGCCGGCAGGTTCTGGCCATGCGGTGTGGGCTCGAAGCCAGGGCCGTCGCGCAGCGAACCGGTCCAGTTGCCCGGGCTGCGGTCACCGCAGCGGATGTAGGAGCCCGAAAAAGTCAGACCCTCGTCGTCGAACTCCCACTCGATCAAACCCCACGAGGTCGAACCTTCCCGTTCCTCCTCGCAGGTGAAACCGCCACCCTCTCGGATGTAGAAGCCGGTGAACGTGGTGCCGTCGAGCTCGCCACGAACCGGTCCATAGGCGTACTCGCCGGTCACCGACGTGCCGTCCTGCACCAGCTCCAGACCATCGATCGAATCACGCCACGTTCCGGAAATGTCGAAAACCCGCTCGGGTTGCTGCGCCGCTTCTGGCTCGGCGACCGCCGGGGCCTGATCGTCGACGTCGTCTGCATTCGCCGTGGTTGCGGGATCGGTGTCAGCACCGCACGCCCCGGCCAGCAACAAGAACGCGGCAGCAACCACCGCGCGTCGTACCAAGGGTGACCTGGACATCGCCATCACCCTTCGAACGTGCCCGAGGACGTCCACGGCGCAGCCTGGAAGGTCGAGTCGGCGTTCTCGACCGTGATGTTCCGCAGCGTGTCGGGCACCGGGAAGGTCCAGATGTCGTCGGTCGGTGCTTCGGTCCAACTGTGAACCGTCACCGCATCACTCGTCACGGGGCCGACGGGCACACCGTCGACGACCGCAAACGGATTGATCCGCCAAACCTGGAGCGCACAGGTGCTGGTGTCGCGGGTCGCCTGGGCGAAGGTCGTGAGGTACAGCTCGCCCTCGGCAGCCCGACCGAGGATCGGCACACCAGAACCTCGCAACTGGCTCGGTGGCGACACGGGCGCGCCGTTCTCCTTGAACCCGGCATCATCGTCGAGCACCCACCGCTCATAGACATAGGTGCCGCCGCACGTCGGATCGGGCGCGCCGTTCTCGAAGGTGGCGGTCACGAGTTCCTCAAAGGGTGAATCGACCGACCCATCGACGGTGATGAACGCCGGTTTGCGGCGCAGGTCGGCATCGAGCGCCGCCTCCTGGATCCAGAGCCGCACCGACGTTGGATCGATGCGATCGGGGATCGGTACGACGATCGACGCCGTCTCGTCGCGTCCCGGTTCGAGCTCGATCCACGTCTCCGAGGTCGCCGGATACAGGTCGCCGTCGACCTCACCCCAGAACAACCCGCCGTGGGGCAGTTCCCAGCCCGTCTCCGGGTTGAGATTGTCGATCGTGACGTCGAAGACGAGTGCCACCTCGTCGTCCTCCAACGGCTCGGAGACGGGCGTCGCCGTACCGACGGCGGGCGCGACGCCGACGGCGTCGAGCGTCACCGACACGTACCCGTAGCGAGTCGACGCCGGAAGCCCCGAACCGATCGGAACGGGCGCGAGTGCCGCACCGTCGACCAACACCCCAGACCACCCCTGGGTCGACGTGCTCCCGCACCAGGCCCACTCCCCATCGAAGGAGAGGGCCGCCGCATCGAAGGTCCAGGTGATCGTGCCCCAGTTCGTGCTGCCGTCACGTTCTGCGCACGTGCTTTCTCCGGGCTGCATGAAGAGCCCTTCGAGGGTCTCACCGACGAGTTCGCCGACGACCGTGCCGTTGCCGTACGTGCCGCTCACGGTGTTGCCGTTCTGGACGAGTTCGGTCGTGCCGTAGCTGTCGCGCCAGGTGCCCGTCACATCGATCCCTGCGGATGTGGCCTCGGCTGCGGTGCCGTCTTGCGTCGCTTCCGCCGACGCAGTGTCGTCTTGCGCCGAGGCGGTGTCGTCTTGCGCCGAGGCGGTGTCGTCTTGCGTTGCATCCGCCGACGCGGGGGCGCTGGCGTCGGCCGGCGCCGGGCTCGACCCAGCGCCATCGTCACCGGCCGCGCACCCCGCTGCGGCGAGAGAAAGCACGACGACGCCGAGGATGACACTCCGGGCGCGTCGAGGGGAAGTTCGTTTCAGGTGCATGACTCGGCGCTCCTGTCTTGGGTCGATCGCCGCCACGGCCCACCCGGACCCTGGTGCCATGCTTCATCGCTGTGTCGGCCAACATTCCGTCGCGCGAAGGCGAGGAAGTCAAAAGGATGCGGTTATCGCTCCGTCGACAGGATCGCCATCACGACCGCATCGTGAAAGCCGCTCCCTTGCCACAGCGCATCGCGGCGCACGCCCTCCACCTGGAAGCCGAGCGCCTCGTACACGTGGCGGGCCCGCTCGTTGAAAGCGTAGACCTCCAGCTCGATTCGGTGCAGACCGACCTCGTCGAAGCCGAAGTCCACGATCCGCTGGGTTGCGGCTGTCCCGAGCCCCTGGCCGAAGAGTGATTCACGAGCGAGGGCGATCCGAAACACCGCCGAGCGGTTGACCGAATCGATGTCCATCAACACGACTTCACCCAAATAGGTCGGATCGCCGGGTCGGGTGATCGCGAAGTCATGGCGATCGGGCGCGGCGGCGATGCGGGCGCAATGCGCTTCGACCTGATCGAGGGTGAAGGTCTCCTGCGTACCCGTCAGCCGGTTGCTCTCCTCATCGGACAGCGAAACGAACATCGCCAGCGCATCATCGACCGTGATCGGCCGAAGGTCGACAACCGGCCCGGGCAAGACCGGGGTCGGGATCGACTCGATGGTCATTCGCCGCCGATCGAGCGGCTCTCGGTCAGATGGTTCCACCGACACACGGGACACACCTCGACGACAAAGCCCTGGCTGACCGATTTGCGGGCCGCCAACCGGTTCATCTCCTTGTCAGACGTGACGCAACGGCCGTGTTTGGGAAGCCGGGGACCGAACACATACGTGACCTCCACGAGGGTTGCCTGCTCACAGACGGGACAGTCGCGGCCGGCTGGTGTGCCGCAGAACTCGGCGTTGCGCACCAGTTCTTTCTGCGCGTCGCAGACCTGTTCACGGCTCAGGTCACCATCGCGGAAGGCGGCCAGCGTGGCTTCACGCGCGAGCCGGTAGTCGATACCGCCAGCAGAGGTCACTCCCTGCAGCCCGAGCTTGGTGCGAGCCGTCATCACCGTCGAGGGTACCCCTCCCCCGGCCGCTGGGTCACTGCGGCGTAACGTGCAGGCCATGGCGAGCTATGACCCCCGCACCCCGGCAGACCGACCCGTCGACCATGTCGAGTTCGGTCCCGGCCTCGGCGCCGACGTCGACCGACGCCTCCTGAGCGAGGTCAAAGGCAAGCGAATCCTCGATCTCGGCTGCGGCGCCGGCCACACCGCCGTTGGTCTCGCTCGTCGCGGCGCCCGCATCGTCGCCACCGACGACGACGGTGACCAGCTCGCCGCGGCCCGAACGTTGGCCGCCCACCATGAGGTCACCGTCGAGTTTCATGAGGCTCGGCCGGCCGAGCTGGCCTTCATCCGCGCTGACCAAATCGATGTCGCCGTCTCGGTCTGGGCGTTGAGTTTCGTCGATGACCTCGACCGCGTCTTTCGACAGGTCCACCGGGTGTTGAAAACCAACGGACACGCAATCGTCGCGCTCCCCCACCCCGCCGCCCTCTGCGCCGATCCCGTCGACCCGGCCCGCACCACTCGATCATGGACGACGACAGAACCGATCGGTGGCCGCTATGTCCACACCGTCGAAGGCGTCGTCACCGCATTCACCCGAACGAACTTCGCGGTCGAAATCGTGCTCGAACGCCACGCAGGCGGGCTCCTGCCTGAAGCGCTGGTCGTACGAGCCCGCCGGCTCGGCGCGTAGCCAAACGCCGCTGGGCCGCGTCACGCTCGATCCGACCACCAGTCGTCGAGCAACCGCAAGGCCAGCTTCGGCGCAGCCGGGCCATGCGCAAATCGATGTTCAAGCAGCATGGCGTTGGCCTCACCGATCACCGGCCCGGGCGACACCCCGAGGTGATCCGCCACCTGCTTTCCGGTCAGCGGTGGACGAGGTGCATCGAGGTCGGATTCCATCGACCGGAGGTGGGCGACGACCGCCAATGCCTCGTCGACATCGTCGTTGGGCGCGACCGCCTGGACGAACCGCAGCCGATCCTCCAAGGTTGCCGGTTTCGGTGCGGCGGCCGCCAATCGACGCAAGGCCGGTGCCGCAGTCGGAGCCGAACCTGATCCCATCCATTCGGCCGCCCCGAGCAACCAGGTGACGTGCTGGGAGAGTTCACCGCTCGGCTTCAGGTGGGCCAGGGCTGACGCTCGCAGGTTCGCCGGCGCATCCAACAGCAAGGCTGACCAACGAGCGGCACGCAGATCACGCAACGTCGGGTCGTCGTTGACCAACGCCACCCGAGCGCCCACCACGTGATCCGCCAGTTGGGCTGCTGCGACGGCGGGGAGCACCTCGTGCAAGAGGCCGGTCGCCGACAAGAACGCGAACCCTGGCTGTGGATCGGCGAGCATCATCATCTTCTCGAGCTCGTCACGAATCCGTTCGACCGCGACGATCGCCATCCGGTCCCGCATCGCCACCACTGCCTCGACGACACGCGGGTCAGGCCGCACGCCGATTGTGGCGATGAACCGGGCGGCCCGCACCATTCGCAGGGGATCGTCGGAGAAGGAGATCTCCGGATCGAGCGGCGTGCGTAACACGCCTGCGTCGAGGTCCTCAGCACCGCCGAACGGATCGACGAGCGTCCCGTCGGCCAGGTCGACCGCCATTGCGTTGATGGTGAAATCCCGGCGAGCGAGATCATCGACCACCTTGTCGCCAAACGCCACGATCGGCTTCCGTGAATCCGGGTCGTACGTATCGGCTCGGTGGGTCGTGATCTCGTACGGCCGCCCATCGATCGTGCAGCCGATCGTGCCGAAGCGTTCTCCCTGGGTCCAGACGGCCTCAGCCAACGGCCCGACGAGCGACTTGATCTTCTCGGGCCGGGCATCGGTCGTGAGGTCATAGTCGGCGTCGTCACGGGTTCGGCCGATCCGGTCGTCTCGCACGACGCCGCCCACGAGGAAGAGGCGATGGCTCGCGTCAGCGAACACCGTCGCCAGGCCCTTGGTGGCGGCCAGCGCAGCAAGGACAACCGGCCCATGGCTCGCGCCTGGTTCGATCACCGTTCGGCCCGAATCGCGGCGGCAGCCCGAACGATTTCGAGACCAGGACCACCGCGTGTCGGCAGCTCTGGTCGGGTCCGCACCCCCATCAACTGTGCGGTCACCGCCGCCGTCGAATCCCGTATCGCATCGAGGTCATACCCACCTTCGAGGACGGTGACCACTCGGCCCGGCGGCACCAGTGCGGTGAGCGACGCGATCATGTCGGCCATGTCGCCAGACGAGTAGCCGAGATCGGTGATCGGGTCGGCCCGATGACCATCGAAGCCAGCCGAGATGAAGAGCCAGGTCGCCCCGTGCTGTTCGATCGCGGGTGCGATCACGTCATCGATTGCCGATCTGGCGATGTCTCCCGTGGCGCCGGGGGGGACGGGCACATTGATCGTCGTCCCGGTGCCGATCCCTCGACCTGTCTCACCGAGCATCCCCGATCCGGGGTACAGCGGCGACTGGTGGATCGACGCGAACATGACCCGCGGATCTTCATAGAAGATGTCTTGGGTGCCGTTGCCGTGATGGGCGTCGATGTCGACGATCGCCACCCGCTCCCCCGCGTCGGCCAGCGCCATGGCGGCGATTGCGACCGAGTTGAACAAACAGAACCCCATCGAGTGGGCGGCAGTGGCGTGATGCCCCGGCGGTCGGACCACACAAAACGCCGCATGATGGGTCCCCTCGGCAAGGGTTTCGGTGGCGGTCACGACGGCGCCCGCAGCCACTCGAGCCGCCGTCAGGCTCGCATCGTTCATGACCGTGTCGGGATCGAGTCGACCCCCGCCTCGGGCGTCGACGATGACGGCGTGATCCAGAAGTTCCTGGTCGTGTACCGCCACGATCTCGGCGTCGGTCACCAACCTCGGAATCCGAGCGTCGAGTGCGTCGCTCACCCCCGACTGTCTGACCCCCTCCATTGCGGCGCGCAGCCGATCCGGTCGCTCGGGGTGGCCCGCACCCGCCACATGCTCCAGGCATCGCTCATCGCTGATGATCAACAACACACCGCGGAGCGTACCGCCCCCTCTCGAGCGCGTATCGTGAACCCTGCGATGGGGATGTACGCACTGAACGCTGACAGCGCCCGAGTCAGAGCCGGTAGCTGGCGGGGCCGCGACGACCTCGCCTACCTCGTTCCGCTGAGCAGCGCCGCAACACTCACCCCCAATGCGCTCGAACAGATCTGTGACCGGCTCCGAGCTGACGGATACGAGGCGGTGGTGACCGCCGCCGTCGGGCCGTCGGAGCGCGAGATGCTGGCCGCCGACGGCTTCGACGATCACGAGTCGTTGCACCTACTCCAACACGACCTGCGGGACCTACCCTCCCGACCAGGTCGCGATCGTGGCATTCGCCGAGGCGGGCTGCGCCGAGATCTCGACGCCATCCTTGCGGTCGATGCGGCCACCTTCGAACCGTTCTGGCAACTCGATGCCGATGGTCTACGCGAGGCCGTCGCGGCAACGGCGGTGAGCCGCCTGCGCGTCATTCGAGATCCCCACATCATCGGGTATGCCGTCACCGGTCGAGCCGGCAATCAGGGCTACCTCCAGCGCCTGGCGGTTGCGCCCGATCGTCAAGGGGAAGGGCGCGGCATCGAGCTCGTTGCCGACGCCTTGCACTGGCTTCGCCGCCGTCAGGTCGCAACCTGCTGGGTCAACACGCAGGAAGCGAACCACGCTGCGCTCGGGCTATATCGAAAGCTCGGCTTTCGTCAAGCCACCCACCATCTCACCGTGCTGCGACGGCAACTGTGAAACGCTCGGCCCGAGCGTTGGCCGCCCTCCCGTTGGCCGCGCTGGCGCTCGTCGCTGGCCTTTCGCTCATCGGTGTCGACCCGGCGGCCGCCCAACGCGCCAGCCGGATCGATCTCGTCGCCCAGACGACCTTCGTCACCGATGCGCCCGTCGTCTTTGACGTACGCATCACCGGCAACGTCACCGGCCGGATCCTCAACGTCCGCGTCTTCCCGCCCCGCACCGACTGGCGTGATCTCGCCACCCTCTGGGAAGGCGGGCCCGCCGATGTCGGCGCCGGGCTCGTCGCAGACTTCGACATCGCGGATCTCGCCACGATCGCAGTAGGAAACGACGTCGTATCGGTGGCCCTCCCCGATGAGGAGATCGGGCTGCTGCTGCGCCGAGAACAGGGGGCTCTCCCCGTCGTCATCGAACTTCGAGAGGCGGACGGCACACCGGTCGACACGATCGTCACGGCGGTGCTCGTCGATGACGGCACCCGGAGCTCGAGTGTCGACTTTGGTTTCGTGGCCGACGGACGAAGCCCGTTCGCCTACACCCCGACGACGACCGCCGAGGTACGAGTCGATCCTGCGGCGGCGGTGGGCCGCATCGAGAGCGTCGCGGAGCGAGCGCCCGCTCCCACGCTCATCTCGTTCGCACCCGAGACCCTCACGGCTCTCGCCGACCCTCGAACCGCCGATGGGCTCTTGGCGATCGACCGGATTCGAACCGTCATCGAACCCCACGAAGTGCCCTTGACGCCGTGGGTCGAGCTCGACGAGGAGGCGTGGCGAGGGGCGGGGGAAGCCGACCGAGTGTTCGCGCAGTACGCCAGTGGGCAAGCCACCATCGAGGACTTCCTTGGCCTCACGCCGACACCGATCGCTCGGTTCGACGCAAGCACGACGGCCGAAACCGTGCAGCTCCTTCGATCGGTCGGCATTACCGGTGGTGTCGTCGAGCCCGATCAGATCGATCCCCTTGATCTCGATCGCGCGGACAACCGTCCGATCGACGTGCTCGACGCAAACGGGGTCACGATGCCGGTCGTCGTCATCGATCGAGCGTTCGAAACGACCCTCGCCGGACTCGATCCTGAACTGGTCGCGCAACAACGTTTCGCCGAACTCGTCTTGCGGGCGCGCAGCGCCGGCACGAGCCGAGCGATCGTGCTCGACCTCGACACCGTCGATCCGGTCGTACTCACCCTCCTCCTCGACCTCGCGGCAACGACCGAGCGGGTCGGTACCGCACCGATCAGCGCGCTGATCGATCGATCGCCGGCACGCGACGCGACCGGGTCGGTGCTGCGAGCTGAACTGGTGGCGGCCGCGCCCACGACGGTGTCGGGGGCGACAAGCGACATCCGGCTCAACGAGTCCCTGCTCGCGTCCTACACGGAGATGGTTGCGCCAGCCGATGCGCCGATTGCACCCCTCCGCACCCTGCTCGTGGCCGCCATGGCCGACAGCCTCGATGCCGAGCAACGTCGACGCTTCACCGACACCGTGTTCGATGTGGTGAGCAGCGGTTCGACCGACTTCGAGGTCGTCGAAGGGAGTCGGGTCACGCTCGCGGCCCAGACGGCAACGCTTCCCGTCGAAATTCGCAACGATCAGACCCTGCCGATCAATGTGGTCGTTCGCATCACGAGCGACAAACTCCGGTTTCCCGACGGTGAGGAGCAGCGTCTCGTTCTCGACCCCGGGATCAATGCGCTCGACATCGCGGTCGTCACCGCCGCATCCGGCGATGCGCGCATCCAGATCACCGTCACCTCGCCCGACGGCCGCCTTGACCTCGCCGCCGGGGCCGTCGATGTCCGCTCGACGGCGGTCTCGGGCCTCGGCCTCATCGTCTCGCTCGTGTCGTTCGCGATCTTGCTTGCGTGGTGGGCCCGCACCATCG
The DNA here is from genome assembly GCA_039188975.1 of Actinomycetota bacterium. Classification (GTDB taxonomy): domain Bacteria; phylum Actinomycetota; class Acidimicrobiia; order Acidimicrobiales; family Aldehydirespiratoraceae; genus UBA11606. The sequence continues at coordinate 16,355 of JBCCYT010000032.1, read as the reverse complement.
CCCGTGTCCGCCGCCAGCGCCGCGCTGGTAGCGTTTCTGACCATCCGTCAGGTCCCGGCGATGCCGAGGCGCCTGACGTCACCGCTGCTGCTGAAGGGGAAGCACCGTGACCGTCCGTATCGTCACCGATTCGTCTTGTGACCTCCGAGGCGACGAAGTCGCTTCGCTCAACATCGAGGTCGTCCCACTGTCGATCCGATTCGGTGACGACGAGTACACCGATCGAGAAGAGCTCACGGTCGAGCGCTTCTACGAACTGCTCGCCAGCTCCGACCAACTGCCCGAAACCGCCGCGCCCTCGCCAGGGCGATTCGCCGAGTCGTTCCAGCGCCACCTCGATGCCGGTGCGACAGCGATCGTCTGTATCAACATCAGCGCAGCACTCTCGGCCACCATGCAGTCCGCAGTCACCGCATCGGAAACGCTCGACGCCGACATCCGAGTGCTCGACTCGAAGTCGATCACGGTTGGTCTCGGGTCGATCGTCCTCGCCGCTGCCCAGGCCGCAGCCGACGGTGCCAGCGCTGACGACGTCGTTGCGATCGCGGAGTCGATGAGTCGCCGGACCCACGTGTTCGGTGCACTCGACACACTCGAGAACCTGCAAAAGGGTGGCCGTATCGGTGGCGCTCAGGCATTGCTCGGCTCGATGCTGTCGATCAAGCCGCTCATCGACATCTCGACCGGCGAAGTGCAGGAAGCGGGCAAGCAGCGCACCCGCAAGAAATCGATGGCGTGGCTGCGCGACAAACTCGCCGAGTTTGGCGAGATCGAGAACCTGGCGATCATGCACGGCGGTGCACCCGACATCGATCAATTCACGAGCCTGCTCGCCGAAGTGACCGACATCAGCGATGCGCGCACCGAACTCATCGGACCTGTCGTCGGTACCCACGGTGGGCCCCGCGTCGTCGGATACGCATTCACCGTCGCGGAGTAGCGCGGCCAGGTAACGTCGCGCCATCGCGCCGGACCCCGAAGACCTCCGCCTGATCAAGGCAGCCCAGCGAGGGGATCAGCGCGCGCTCGACCGGTTGCTCGCAAAGCATCAGGCTCGGATCTATGCGATCTGTCGGCGCCTCGCCGGCAACGACGCCGACGCCCTCGATGCCACCCAGGAAGCGCTGATCGCGATCGTGAGGGGGCTTGGTCGCTTCGATGGCCGAGCAGCCTTCACCACCTGGTCGTATCGCGTCGCAACCAACGCCGCACTCGATGAGCTGCGCCGCCGGGGGCGCCGACCCGAGCCAGGGCTCCCGGAGTACGAGCAGGCTGACGACACCTACATCGCCGGCCGCGAGAGTCGCGATCCCAGCGAGATCGTCGCCGCGGGCATCGACGTTGACAGCGCCCTCGCCGAACTGCCCGAGGAGTTTCGGGCGCCGGTCGTCCTTCGTGACATGGCCGGGATGGACTACGCGGAGATCGCCGACGTACTCGACCTCGCACCTGGAACGGTTCGCAGCCGCATCGCCCGAGGCCGCGGCCGCCTCGCTGATGTGTTGGCGAGCGGACACGGCGCCGAGCAGACCACGAACTCCGCTCACGAATCCGAGTTGGCCGGGAACCAAATCCCCCCTGACGAACGTCAGAGCCCATGACCATGACCGACGAACCCGACTCCGTGGACGAGCTGATCTCCCGGTACCTCGATGGCGAGGCCACCGACGCGGAGATCGCGCGCATCGAGTCCAACCCTGCATTGCGGGCTCGAGCGGAGTCCATGCGAACCGCCATCGAGCTGGTCGCCTCGCCGGTCGCCATTCCTGAGGCTGCGCTCGACCAGATCCGGGCGGCGGTCGTCGCGGCCTCGCCGTCGACGTCGGAGCAGGTGACCGATCTTGAGGCGGCGGCCGCTGAGCGGCGAGCGCGAGCCGAACGGCGCGGACGAGTCATGGCGGTGGCCGCCGCGTGTGTGCTGTTGGCCGTCGGGGTGGTCGCCGTGCGGTCCCTGCCCGGTGGAGACGACGCCGATGAGACGACCGACGCCGGCGCGGTGGACACCACGAGCGCCGACGACGGCGCCGACAGCACAGCCGACGGCGATTTCAGTCTCAATGCCGAGTCACTGTCGTCGTCTGCGTCGGCTTCAGCATCGGCGATGGCCGACGAGAGCGAAGTCGAGATGGCCGAAGCCGACGACATGGCCGAAGAAGCCATGCCCGAAGAAGCCATGCCCGAAGAAGATGGGGCCGACAGCGCTGAATCCGAGTCCGACGCGGCCGGCGACGAGGTGGCTGAGTCGAGTGTCGTGCCCCCTCAGCTGTTCGCTCGGACCGATCAGCTCAACGACGAACTCGGTACCTACGCCGATGCTGACGCGCTCGTCGCCGATGTCGTGGCGACCTACGGCGACGCCCGACAAGCCGCACCGTTCGTCGGCACCGACGAGATCGGACTGTGCACCGAAGCCGAGCAACTCCTGCTCGATGAACTCGTGAGTGATCCGCTCGGGTTCGAGACCGCCAGCGCCGACCTCGCCGGCGACCCCGTGATCGTGATCATCGGCAGCGACATCGATGGCAATCTTGCCGTCCTCATCCATCCGGCGGACAACTGCGCAGCGGCGACCGCCATCGGTGGTGCTGAGCGCAGCTGACCAGCCGGGGCCACGTTCGGTCCCAGCCGCTAGGCTCAGCGCCTATGTCGATGGAGCAACACGCGGAGCAGGACTGGGAGGCCAAGGTCGCCGATCAGATCATCGACCGAGTCGATCAGGTCAAACGGATCGCCACCGACAACGCCGTCCTCGCGCTGCGGGGCCTCGTCTTCGGGCTCGTCGCGGCCGTACTCGGGTTTGCGTTGTTGGTCATGGGCCTCATTGCGGCACTGCGTTTCCTCGACGCCTACCTCCCGATCGGCAACGGCGTCGGCGACGCCGTCTGGGCGGCGTACCTCGTCATCGGCGTCTTCTTCTCCCTCCTGGGCCTCGGCATGTGGATGTCTCGCCGTAAAGGCCTGCGGCCGTTCTGGATCGCGCTTGCGACCAATGCGATCCTCATCGTGGTAATCGCCTGCTACGGCGCATTCAGCTGACGCGAATATTCGGGGCCCGTCCGGGGTTCCCACTACCGTCCCGACATCGAAACGGCCCGAGCCGGCCGTACGGAAAGGCCACGTCATGTCCGACGTACGCGACGTCATCATCATTGGATCCGGCCCCGCCGGCTTGACGGCAGCGATCTACACCGCCCGAGCAAACCTCGCCCCGCTCGTGCTCGAGGGCGAACCCAGTTCCACCAGCGACCAGCCCGGCGGCCAGCTCATGCTCACCACCGACGTGGAGAACTTCCCCGGATTCCCTGACGGCATCATGGGGCCGGAGCTGATGATGAACTTCCGCGCCCAAGCCGAACGTTTCGGTGCCGAGATTCAAACGGTGAAAGCCACCAAGGTCGATCTGTCGTCGGCGCCCTACAGCGTGTGGGTTGGTGACCCTGACGCCGCCGAGCCGACCCATCGAGCCCACGCCCTCATCATCGCAACCGGGGCCCAATCGATCATGCTGGGCCTCGATCGAGAGACCGAGTTGATTGGCCACGGCCTGTCGACCTGCGCCACCTGCGACGGCTTCTTCTTCCGCGACCACCACATCGCCGTGGTCGGCGGCGGTGACTCTGCACTGGAAGAAGCCAACTTCCTCAGCCGCTTCGCCGACAAGGTCACGATCATCCATCGCCGCGACGAACTCCGCGCATCGAAGATCATGCAGGACCGGGCCTTCAACAACCCAAAGATCGAGTTCCTGTGGGACACCGTCGTCACCGAGTATCTCGGCGACGATTCGCTCGCCGGCGTAACGATCGAAAACGTCAAAACCGGTGACGTCTCCGAGCTGCCGGTAACCGGCGTGTTCATCGCCATCGGGCACCGACCCGGCACCGACCTGTACAAGGGTCAGCTGGCAATGAAAGACAACGGGTACCTCGAAACCGTGCCGGGTCGTACCGCCACCGACGTCGCTGGCGTTTTTGCCGTAGGCGACGTCACCGACGACTACTACCGTCAAGCCATCACTGCAGCGGGGTCAGGATGCCAGGGAGCGCTCGAAGCCGAGCGGTACCTCGAGACGCTGCACGACTCCTGACGCATGGCGCGCGGCTACCGTCGAACGGAATAGAGCAAGCCCTTCACGGGTTCTCTTCTGTGTCCGCCGGCTGTCCCGGCGCCGAAACGAAAGGACCACCACCATGGCTGGTGCTGTCACCACCCTCTCCGACTCCACCTTCGACGAAACCGTCGCGGCCGACGGCGCCCCTGTGCTCGTCGACTTCTGGGCCGAATGGTGCGGGCCGTGCAAGATGATCGCGCCGATCCTCGAAGAGATCGCCGATGAGCAGGGTGAGGCCCTGCAGGTCGCCAAGCTCAACGTGGATGAGGCCTCTGACGTGGCCCGCCGGTTCGAAGTGATGTCGATCCCGACGCTCATCTTGTTCAAGGACGGCGAGCCCGTGAAGCGCATCGTGGGGGCCAAGCCCAAGCAGGCGCTCCTCGACGACATCGCCGATTACCTGTAGGTCACCGGCTCCCCCATCGACCGCCGCGGCGGTACGCGCCAGCCGGCCTTCGGGCCGGCTGTTTCGCGTCACCTGAACTCCCCCTGCGTTCGGACCTCGCCCGAGCCGAACCGACCCGGTTGGGCCGATAGCCTCGGCCCGATGACCGAGCAGGGGTTGCCGATCAGAGCCGGGGACACCGGAGCCGCCGTGCGCGATCTCCATCGCCGCCTGGCCGCAGTCGGCTTCGCCCCAAACGGTGAGGGCGAACACTTCGACGCCGACACCGTGCGCGCGGTTCGCAGCTTCCAGGCCTCGAGAGGCCTGATCGAGGACGGTGTGGTCTCACGTCAGACCTGGGCCGCCCTCGTCGAGGCCGACTATCGGCTCGGTGATCGCATGCTGTACCTCCGCTCACCGATGACCCGAGGTGACGATGTCACCGACCTGCAGCAGCGGCTCGGCAGCCTCGGCTTTGATGCGGGCTACGTTGACGGCATCTTCGGGCCTGACACCGAGCGCGCGCTTCGCGACTTTCAAGCCAACCAGGGTGTCACCCCCGATGGTGTGGCCGGGCCCGACAGCGTGACCGCGCTGGGTCGTCTGGCAGGCCGACGATCCGGCGAGAAGACCATCGCCGAGGTCCGCGAGGCAGAGCTGCTGCGTCATCAGCACGGTTTGCACGGGCGCCGGCTCATCGTCGGCGAAACGGGGGGCATCGCCGGTCTTGTTGACATGCTCGCCCGCCGGCTGCGCAGCGATGGTGCGGATGTGTTGACCCTTCATCACCCAGATCTCTCCCATCAGGCCCGAACCGCCAACGAATGGGACGGCGCCGTCTACGTCGGTGTCACCCTTGCCGTTGACGACCTGTCGGTCGGCTTCTTCCAGACCGATGGGTTCGTTTCCTATGGTGGTCGCGGGCTTGCGGCCCAGACGAGCACCGCCCTCGAGACGGCCCTCAGCCAGCCCCACCGGGCGATCGGGATGCGACTCCCGATCCTCCGTGAGACTCGTATGCCGGCGGTCTGGTGTCGGCTTGGTCAGCCAGCCGATGTGGTAGAGCGGGCTCCAGCACTCGCCGTAGCGCTCCAGGCGGCCCTCACTACCTGGTGTGAAACACCCGAACACCTGTTCGAGTGAAGGCGCTTTCCACGCCTATCCCCAGGCTTTTCCGCAGGATGCTCGCGCCTTGATCCCCAAGGTTATCCACAGGGCGGCGCGCGAACGGATCTCGGTCACACAACGGTGCCCGGAGGCGTAATGACGCGGTAAATCCGCTCGAGATCGTCGAGGTCAGCAAAATCGATCACGAGTCGCCCAGGACCTTTCCCCAACTGCACCTTCACGCGCGTCTCGAGTCGGGCGGCCAGGAGCTCTTCGAGTTCCAAGACACCAGGATCCGTCGTCGTGCCGACGGTCTCCGAGGTCGGCATGGCCCCGGCCGCCTCGGCTTCGGGCGACACTGGGTCCTCGGGATCACCGGGACCCCGTACGAGATTTTCGAGATCACGGACCGTCAACTGCTCGTCGACCACGCGCTGGGCGAGCAGCTCTTGCTGAGCCCGGTCGGGCGTTGCGAGGAGCGCCCGCGCATGGCCGGCAGAAAGCTGGCTCTCGATGAGAAGGCGTTGCACGACGGCGGGTAGCTGGAGAAGGCGGATCGTGTTGGCAACCGCAGACCGGGAACGGCCGACCCGGGTCGCGACCTGCTCCTGGGTGAAGGAGAAGTCCTCGATCAGCTGCTGATACGCCGCGGCTTCCTCCAGCGCATTGAGATCTTGTCGATGCAGGTTCTCGACGACGGCGGTTTCGAGCGAGGAAAGGTCGTCGCTGTCGCGAATGATGGCCGGGATGGCCGGGAGACCAGCCCGCTTGGCTGCCCGCCATCGCCGCTCCCCCGCGATCAACTCATAGCTGTCGTCAACCGCGCGAACGACGATGGGCTGAATGACCCCAACCTCCGCGATGGAGGCCGCCAGTGAGGCCAGGGTCTCCTCATCAAAGTGGTCTCGGGGTTGAAACCGGTTGGGAACAACGCTGTCGATCGCTACCTCACGGAACGTACCGCGCTCCCCCTCAACATCAGCTGGAATCAAAGAACTGAGGCCTTTTCCCAGGCCGCTACGCCGCGTCGTCGACACCGAGAATCTCCTTGGCTAGATCGGTATACGCAATCGCCCCCCTCGAGAGCGGGTCGAAGGCAGTGATCGGCTGGCCGAAGCTTGGGGCCTCGCTCAGGCGGACCGTCCGAGGGATGACATGGCGCATCACCTTGTCACCGAAATGCTCTCTGACTTCGTCGGCCACCTGGCCGGAGAGCTTCGTCCTCGCATCGAACATCACCAGCACGATGGTGCTGAGCAGGAGCGTTGGATTGAGGTTCCGAGTGACGAGATCAACGTTTCGGATGAGCTGGCCGAGCCCCTCGAGTGCGTAATACTCGGTTTGAATCGGAACGAGCACCTCCGTTGCAGCCGTCAACCCGTTGATGGTCAGCAACCCCAGTGACGGAGGGCAGTCGATCATGACGATGTCGTAGTCATCTGCCACCGAGGCAATGGCCTCTTTGAGCTTTGTTTCTCGGCTGAACGCCGGGACGAGCTCGATCTCTGCGCCTGCGAGGTCCAAGCTCGCAGGGGCAACGTAGAGCTGTTTCACCGACGTGGGTTCGATGACGTCCTCCATGGGCACGCCCTGGAGGAGCACGTCGTAGAGCGAGTAGTCGAGCTGTCGAGGGTTGAGGCCGAGGCCGGTGCTCGCATTGGCTTGCGGGTCGAGATCCACGATCAGGACCCGCTGCCCAAGCTCAGCGAAGCACGCTCCGAGGTTCACGGTCGTGGTCGTCTTCCCGACGCCACCCTTCTGATTGGCCACCGCAAAGACTCGGGGACCCGCTGCCGAGGAAGACATGACGGACGTTCCTTTCTTCCGCATCGCTCATCCTCGCCGCCGGACCGCTGCAGTGCAAGGACCCCTGGCTGACTTTCGCCGGAGAGCTGTTTCACGTGAAACGTGCACAACGAGCAACGCGGAGGGGTGCACGGGAAACCTCCCGATGCCCTGCGGGTGCGCGTTTCACGTGAAACAGCTATCGAAAGAAGGGGGCCCGTTGGCGAGCCTTGGGTGGCCGGGGGAGTGTGTCAGGGATTGCGCCGACCAGCCTGATCGATGCAAAGCGGTCAGATGTGCCCTGCACGACTGCGGGTCCGAGTGGCAGACCCTCGACCGGGAGTTGCACCCACACATCGGCTGCTGCCTCCGTCGTTGAGACCACCAGCAGACCACCGGACCGAACAAATGGGACCAGGAGCTCAAGCGTGTCTCGAGGATCGCCCAGCAGTCGAGCAACGGCGACATCGAAGGCGCCGCGGAAATCCGGAAATCGGCCGACATCCTCGGCTCGCCCATGAGCAATGGTCGTGCGATCGAGGAGTTCAAGGGCGCGCCGAGCGCGCCGCACATGGTCAAGACGCCGCTCCGATGCGTCGAGCAACGTGACGTGCGAGCGGGGGAGCTGATGAGCAAGCAACAACCCCGGCACGCCCGCACCGGTGCCGACGTCGACAACGCGGAGGTTGAGTTGCTCCGCTCGGCCCGAAAAAGACGAACACACGGCCGAGACGAACCCAGCCGTGTGTTCCCACAAGTCAGAAAGTGAAGCGGAACCGAGGACACCAGCCGCTCGTGCTGGCTCCCAGGCCGCCGCAAGAGCCGCCGACTCGGATGGTGTCAGCATCCGAGTCCGCTTCGCTCAGTCGTCGGCGTTTGCTGGAACGATGACCACCCGACGGTTGGGGTCTTCACCTTGGGATGTCGTCTCCACCCCGTCTTCGCCTGAGATCGTGTCGTGCACGACCTTGCGATCCGAGCCCCCCATCGGTTCGAGGACCCGGGCGACCCCAGAGGATCGAACCGCTTCGGCTTGCTCACGGGTGAACGCGGCGAGCGCTTCGGCCCGTCGAGCCCGTACCCCGCCCATGTCGACCCGAACGCGGCCGTCACGACCACTTCCGGCATGTCGTTGCAAGACGGTACGCACCAGTTCATCGATTGCACCCGCCGTCGCACCACGCTGGCCGATCATGCGGCCAATCCCGCTGCCGTTCGCCGTGAGGCGAATCTCATCCTCGGCGATGTCTTCGCGAGCAAAGGACACGCTGGTACCAAAGTGCTCTGCGAGTCCAGCCACAAAGGACTCCGCGATGTCGGCCTGCTCACTGAGCGGCATAGTCGGTTCGTCACTCACAGCATCCTGCTTTCGTTCGTTGCCGTTTCGATTGGAGGCCTGCTTCTTTGCGGCCTTCTTGGTTGCCTTCTTGGCCTGCTGCGGCTGCTTTTCACGGGACTCTCCCCCGTTTTTGCCCTTTTGTCCAGCGTTCTGGTTCTGGCCCGTGTTCTTCTTGCCGTCGGGTTGGTGGCCGTCGCCCTTGCCAGACCGCCCTTTCCCGCCTCCCCGACGTCGACGGCGGCGGTCGTCCTTTGCCCGGGGTGTAGTCGGCTGGACCCGGGCTCGAACCCGTGCCTCTTCCTTCACCCGACCGAACAAGCCGATCTTCTCTTCAGCAACAACATCGAACTCGGCATCGTCTTCATGGACACCGAGCACATCGAGTGCTGCTTCCTTGGCGTCATGCACCGATTTGCCGGTGGTCTCGACCCATTCCATTCGAATGGCCCTTTCTCTCGTGCGCGCGGCGTTCAGCGCTTGCGCTTCTTGTGCTGCGGCGAACCCGGCTCCGTGGTGCGACCACTGGAACGCTGCCGGGTGGGGGCCTTGCCGGTGCGGCCGGCCCCACTGCCTCCAGACGTGCTGCCCTTCTTGGCAGAACCTTTTGCGCCAGAACCCTTGGCGCTGCGGGCCTCGTCGCGCTTTGGCGTCGGTTGGCCCTTCTTTGCTGTCGTACGACCGCCAGAGCCCTTGCTCTTCGCCCCGCCTTCGTTGCGAGCGTCCTCACGAGAACGGGCTGCCTGTGCGCCCAGGCTGTCGTCGCCTTTGTACAGCGATCGGGTGATATAGGCCTGCTGGCCGATGCGGTAGAGATTGGACACCACGAAGTACACGACGAGCGCCGCGGGCATCGTGAGTGAGAACACCGGCAGCATCCACGGGAGGATCTTCATGATCATCTCCTGCTGCGGGTTGATCTGTGCGCCGGTGTTTCGGCCGCGAATCTGCTTTTGCTGGTACAGGCTCGATACCAGCACGATGACGATCAGCACGAAGTAGGGGAGTGCATCGATCAGGTTGGAACCAGCAACGTCCAGCGCAGTCTTCGACAGATCCATGCCCAGGAAGTTCATTTCATTGGTCTGGGTGAGATCGAGATACATCTCGCTGTCGACCGGAAGATTCTCGGGATCGAAGACGAGGTCGTCGTCGCTGAGGCCAACTGCGGTACTGGCATCGACGCTGCCCCGGCCGGCCGCCCAGCCGCCGGCGAGGCCGAAGTCCGTCGTGTGACGGGTGATGCCTTGCACGACCCGGAACAACACCAAAAAGACTGGCATCTGTACGAGGAGCGGGAGGCAGCCGCCGAGCGGGTTGATGCCGTTCTCCTGGTAGAAGGCCATCAACTCTTCGTTCATCTTCTGGCGATCGTCTTTGTATCGCGTTTGGATGGCCTTGAGCTCGGGCTGGAGACGCTGCATCTGCAGCATCGAGCGGGTGCTTCGAAGGGTGAGTGGGGTGACGATGATCATCACGACCAGGGTCAACAACATGATCGCGATGCCGTAGGACGGCACCAGCGAGTAGAAGAACGCGAGAACGCGTGCGATCAGGTCGAACATGATGCCTTACTCTTCAACGGTGGGACGGGGTCATAGCCATGACTACCCCAGGGGTGGCAGCGGCAGAGTCGACGGGTGGCGTACCAGCCGCCGCGAACAGCGCCGTGGCGCTCGAGGGCCTCCACGGCGTAGGTAGAGCACGAGGGAACGTACCGACAAGGAGACGGCCGGCCCGCGGCCAGCCGCTGGTACACCCGCACCGAGCGGCGCATCAGGCGCGCAATCGGGCTCATCGGGCGTGCTCGCCGATGGAGCGGTCGCTCACGGCGACAGGGATGGGATTCACGAGCGCAGCCATGGTCGTGTGGAGTGTGTCGTATGACCAGTGATCGATCGATCCGGTGATACGCACGAGGTAATCACCACCGGAGAGTCCCCCCGTCGTGTGGTCCAAATCGTGCAGCACCGCTTTGATGCGGCGCTTGGTTCGATTGCGGACCACTGCGTTTCCCACGCTGCGTGGGATTGCAAAGGCAAAGCTCGCGCGCTCCGTGAGTTCAGATCGGAACACCAGTCGAATCGGCCCTCGACCTCGACGATGTCCGTCAGCACGAAGCTGCGCGAACGCGCGCCGACCCGAGAGCCGATCGATCACGCCGACAGGCGGGCGCGGCCCTTTTGGCGACGGGAGCGCAGCACGGCACGGCCGCCGCGGGTGCTCATGCGAGACCGGAAGCCGTGCTTCTTGGCACGCTTACGAACATTGGGCTGATACGGGCGCTTCATGAGTCCTCCTGGCCGGCAGCAGAATCGGGCGGCCGGATTCCACCCACCCAGACCGGGTGCGGCGGTTGGTCAACGCTTCAACCTACGGTCGTCGACACCACGCGACAACACCCGGTGACACCCCAACATGGCCCAGAATCCCCGCCATCGAGAGATGCAACGTCATCGAACCGAAATGACATTCATGTTATTTCATCTTCCATCGATGTGATTTACCCACAGAAAACCACAGCTGACCTGGGGAAACAGATGATTCCATGACCCCAACTTGCGGGAGAGGATCCTGTTGATAGGTTCGCCGCCCTATCGGACGGGCCGAGGCACGTGGGGGCGTGAAATGCTCTGACTTTCTCGCCTGTTCGCGCATCAGTACGGCGTCACTGTCCACACCTGTGGATGGTGCTGTGGAGAGGAAGTGAAGAGCGTGGGTGATCTTGGGGACGCGGACGGTCTGTGGACCAACTGTGCTGCCAGCATCCGGGCCCAAGTCAGCGACGCGGTATGGCGAACCACCTTCAGTGGTGCCAAGGCCGTGGCGTTCGACGAGGGAGAACTCGTGCTGGTTGTGCCAAACGGCCTACAAAAGGAGCGGATCGAAGGCCGTTACCTGGGCCTGGTGCAAGATGCGATTGAAGAGACTGCGCCTGACGAGGTCTCGGTTCGAGTCGAGATCGACACCGACTGGAGCGATCTGCGAGACGAAATCGACGTTCCGAGTGCTGATCTGAGCACCGAGCGATCCGTCGCAGCTTCTGCCGCACCAAACGGTCCCACACCCGCCCCTGGGCTCGAGGACAAATTCACCTTCGAACACTTCGTCATCGGGCCGTCCAACCGCTTCGCCCATGCCGCCGCGCTCTCTGTCGCTGAAGCGCCAGCTGCGAGCTACAACCCGTTGTTCATCCACGGCGACTCCGGCCTTGGGAAGACCCACCTCCTACGCGGCATTGCGCACTATGTCTCACATCACTACCCGACCTATCGGGTGCGCTACGTCTCGACCGAGACGTTCCTGAACGAGTTCGTCGAAGCCATCCGCACCAACGCACTCCCCGAATTCAAACGTCGGTACCGCGACATCGATGTGCTGTTGATCGATGACATTCAATTCATGGAAGGCAAAGACGGACTCCAAGAAGAGTTCTTCCACACCTTCAATGAACTTCATCAAAACAACAAGCAGATCGTGCTTTCGTCGGACCGAACCCCCGACGCCATGCCGACGCTCGAGGATCGGCTGCGCAGCCGCTTCAAGTGGGGCCTCATCACCGACATCCAGCGGCCCGATCTCGAGACCCGCCTCGCAATCTTGTCGAAGAAGGCCGAATCGAAGACGATCGACATCCCCGACGACGTCTTGTTGTTCATTGCGGAAAACATCACCGAGTCGATTCGTGAACTCGAAGGCGCATTGATCAAGGTCACCGCCTACGCCAACCTCACCCAACAGCCACTGACCGTCGACCTCGCGTCGCTCGTCCTCGGCGACCTGCTCGCCAACAACGAAAAGAAGCCGGTGACGGCCGAACGCATCATTGCGTTGACCGCCGAGATGTTCGGCTTCGAGATCGAACAGATCGTCGGTGGTTCTCGCCGTCGACCCCTCGTCGACGCCCGCCAGGTCGCCATGTACGTCACCCGCAACATGACCGATCTGTCGTTCCCCGACATCGGCAAGGAATTCGGCGGACGCGATCACACCACGGTCATGCACGCCTGCCGAAAGGTGGAGGGCCGCATGGGTGAACGGCAACAGATCTTCGATCGCGTGACGGAATTGCAGCAGCGGCTGCAGTCTTCCTGACCGCACGATCAGCCATCCCTGGGGACAACGCTGGGGTTGGGCTGTCGATCTCGGGTGGATTGATCGGGGACGACTCGACACCTTTCCACCCACCACCATCGGGCCGACCGCGATCATGTGATTGCGAGGGGACACCGTGGGGAAGCGGCTTCCGCGTCATTTCAACGAAGAATCCGTCTCATCCACAATCCACAGGCCCTATGTACTTCTAGTATCTGGATTCATTCAAACGAGAGAAGTCGTAGTAACACCATGACCATGAAGTTCCGTTGCGAACGAGACACCCTCGTCGAGGCGCTTGGCGCGGCCGGTCGGGCCGTCACCACTCGGGGCGGCGCGCTTCCCGTCCTTGCCGGCGTCCACATGGAATTGGTCGGCGATCGCCTCAGGGTCACCGGCAGCGATCTGGATTTGACCATCTCCGTCGAGGTTGACGTGGCTGGGAGCGAGGACGGCGTCGCGGTGCTTCCCTCAAAGCTCGCGTCCGACGTGGTTCGCTCGTTGCGCCCTGGCGCGGTCGATGTGGCAATCGAGGACGACGACGCACGAATCGTGTCGCATCCGTCAGAGTTCTCCATCCGAGTCATTCCCGCCGATGAGTTCCCGGAGCTGAGTTCGGCCGATGGCGACGCAGTCACGCTCGACGCTGGTGCGTTCCGCGCCGCAATCGATCAGGTCGAAAAAGCGGCATCGAGTGATGACGCACGGCCGATCCTCACCGGCGTGTTGATGGCCGCAGAGGACGATGGCCTGCGATTGGTCTCGACCGACTCGTACCGTCTTTCGGTTCGAGATCTTGCTGGCACCACGATTCTTGGCGAAGGCCAAAAGGTCCTCGTCCCGAGCCGGGCGCTGAAGGAGCTCTCACGAGTTGTCGGCGACGCCGAGGAGATCACGCTGCGACTCGGTGAGCGTGATGCCGGCTTCGAAGTCGGCACGGTGCGGGTGACCACCCGCCTCATCGAGGGTGATTTCCCGAACTACCGCGGTCTGATCCCGAGTAACCACCCGAACGCGTTGACCGTCAGCCGCGACAGTTTGCTCGATGCTGTGCGCCGCGTGCGTTTGCTCGCGCAGGAATCCACGCCGGTTCGTCTTGCGATGTCGGCCGACGGGCTTGAGCTCGTCGCGGTGACCCAGGATGTCGGTCAGGCCCACGAGTCGGTCGAGGCGAGCTACAGCGGCGACGATCTCACGGTGGCGTTCAATCCCGAGTACCTCATCGACGGCATCGAGGTCGCCCCGGGTGACGAAATCACCCTCGAAACGGTCGACGAACTGAAGCCGGCGCTGTTGAAGTCTGCTGAAGACCCGAACTTCCTGTATCTCCTGATGCCAGTTCGCGTCAGCTGATTGCCACCCGGTGAAAATCCGACGCCTCTCGCTCGTTGACTGGCGCTCGTATCGCACGGCCGATGTGGAGTTTGGCGATGGCCTCACCGTCGTCCTGGGCCCGAATGGGCACGGAAAGACGAATCTGATCGAGTCGATCGGGTGGATGGCCGGAATCGGGTCTTTTCGCAATGCGCCCGATGACGCCCTCGTGCGCCTGGGCGCCGACGCGGCGGTTGTTCGTTCGTCGATCGAGGCGGACGACGGCCGAGAACAGCTCGTCGAGATCGAGATTCCACGCGTTGGTCGCAATCGGATCCAAGTCAACCGACAGCGCGTCGCACGAATGAGTGATCTTCTCGGGGTTGTGCAGGTGACCGTCTTCTCGCCCGATGATCTCGACCTTGTCAAGGCAGGCCCATCGATACGCCGAGGCTGGATCGACGCTGCCGTTTCCGCTCGACATCCGAAGAATGCGGCGCTCCGGAGCGACGTCGAGCGGGTGCTGAAACAGCGCAACGCGCTGCTCCGAGGGGTCCACGGCAAGCTCGATGCCGACGCCGCCTTCACCCTCGATGTGTGGGACACGAAGCTGGCCGAGGTAGGGGAGCGGCTGCGGGCCGCCCGACTGGCGGTACTGGCCGAGATGGCACCCACGCTTGCCTCCGCCTACGACGCCGTCGCTCAGCAGGCCGCAATGGTCGAGACGACGTATGAGAGCTCGTGGCAGGGCGAGCTCGGTGAGGCGTTGGTGGCGGCTCGAGATCTCGACGTTCGCCGGGGCGTTACGACGGTCGGTCCCCATCGCGACGAAATCGTCTTGTCGATCGCTGGAGCACCTGCCCGCACCCACGCGTCCCAGGGCGAACAGCGGTCGTTGGCGTTGGCGTTGCGGCTCGCGGCCGACGGTGTGGTTCGAACGGCGGGTGTCGCCGAGCCGGTGCTGTTGCTCGATGACGTGTTTTCCGAACTCGATCCGGACCGTGCGGGCGCGCTCCTCGACGCATTGCCTGGCGGCCAGCGGATTCTGACCACCGCGGCGGGATTGCCTCCCGCGGCTCGCCCAGACCAGGTCTTCCACGTGCGTGACAGTGCGATCACGATCGAGCCACCGTCGACCGAGTCGACGACACTGGTGCCATGAGCGATGTACCGCGCCCGATCGGAGACAGCCTCGAGCGGCTCCTCGGCAACCTGAACGCGCCGTCTGTCGATGTCCTTGATGTCATCTTTCGATCCTGGGAATCGGTGGTCGGCCCGGACCTTGCCGCGCACACCAATCCGGTCGCGATCAACGGTGATCAGCTTTCGGTCCGCGCGAGTGATGGGGTCTGGGCGGCCGAGTTTCGATGGCTGGAACCCGAGGTCATATCCCGGCTCGCAGAGGTCACCGGCAGCGATCGGATTCAGCGGATCAACGTCACCCTTTCGCGGTCGTCTTGAGGCTGCGTCTGCCACGAATCACACGCCTGTAACTGGTAGGCTCAAGGGACCGTGATCGGCCCGCTCGACCAGTGCGACCAGCTCGCCTCGAGGAACGCGAAAACCCTGGCTTTTGCTTGCCAACACAGGGATTTCGGAGGGTCGGTGTGAACGGTGATGGCGAGCTGAACCGGCCTGCAGACCTTCCCGGTGACGGGACGTCTGCGGTAAGTCAGGAGTCTGATGTGACCACCACCGAACCGTCGTCGTACGGCGCGCAAGACATCACGGTTCTCGAAGGCCTCGAGGCCGTCCGAAAACGTCCCGGCATGTACATCGGCTCGACCGGCCCGACCGGACTGCACCACCTCGTTTGGGAGGTGGTGGACAACTCCGTCGACGAGGCCATGGCCGGCCACTGCAATCGGATCGACGTCTCGATCTTGGCCGACGGGGGGATCGAGGTACGCGACGACGGGCGCGGTATCCCGGTCGACAAGCACCCGAAATACGAAGACATGTCTGCAGCCGAAGTCGTGCTCACGGTGCTTCATGCGGGCGGCAAGTTCGGCGGTGACGGCTACAAGGTTTCCGGTGGCCTGCACGGTGTCGGCATCTCGGTCGTGAACGCCCTGTCGGTGCGAGTCGAGGTCGAGATCGACCGCGCCGCAAAGCGGCACTTCATGTCATTCGGCGATGGCGGTGAACTCAAGGATCGACTGGCGATCACCGGTGATGCACCCGCCGACGATGCAGGTGCACCCCGCACGGGTACGACCGTG
>JBCCYT010000031.1:0-33394 GCA_039188975.1 Actinomycetota bacterium | reverse complement strand
GGCCCAGGCCGATGCCGAGGTGCTCGACGGCGAGATCGACATGATCCGGGCACGGTTGCGCGACCGGGCGATCGAGGCGTACGTCTCGCCTCGGTCCGAGGACTTCAGCGAGCTCAACACCGCCGACCTCACCGAGGGTGCGCTTCGACGCTCGTTCCTGGACGAGATCGTCGGCAACGAACGCGAACTCGTCGATCAACTGCGGGTGCGGATCGCCGAGCAAGAGGCAGCGGAACGCCAAGCGTCGCGATTGGCCGCCGACGCAGAGGCGGACCGTGCGGATCTCGAAGCACGACTCGAACAGCTTGACCGCTCGCGAGCAGAGGCGGAAGAGCTGCGTCGCGAGGTGCAGGTGCGAGTCGCCGAATGGCAGGTGATCAGTGACGAGATCGCCGATGCCGACCGGGCGCTCGAAGCCGAGATCCTTCTGCTCGAAGAAGAAGCGCGGCGCATCGCAGCTGAGGAGGAAGCGCGGCGCATCGCCGCCGAGGAAGAAGCGGCTCGGCTCGCCGAGGAAGAGGCGGCTCGGCTCGCCGAGGAAGAAGAAGCCGCCCGACTCGCAGAGGAGGAGGCAGCCCGCGCCGCCGACGACGATGCTGCCGAAGGCGACGAGACCGACGGGGATCCGCCGAACGACGACGCTAGCGAGGACGGCAACGCTGAGCAGGCCGACGAGACCGACGGAGGTGAAACCGAGGACGGTCAGGCGAGCGAGAACACCGGCGACGATGACCCGCCGGCTGGCTTTGCGATCACCCACCGGCCGGTGGACGGCGTGGTGACGAGTCCGTTCGGAGATCGGGTGCATCCGATCTTCGGCACCGTCCGCGCCCACAAGGGAATCGACCTCGACGGCGACATGGGGGATCCGATCGTTGCCGCCGCCGATGGGATCGTGCTGTCGGCTGGATGGCGGAGTGGATACGGCAACACCGTCGTCCTGAGCCACGGAGGTGGCTACACGACGCTGTATGCCCACCAGACCGACGTCAATGTGGCGGCGGGTGCCACCGTCGCGGGAGGAGACCTCATCGGGTGGGTGGGAAGCACCGGTTGGTCGACCGGTCCGCATCTGCACTTTGAGGTACGTGTCGATGGGGTAGCCATCGACCCGGCCCAGTTCTTCTGATCGGTCGGGCGTTCCACTCGGCGCCACCCGCTGCGACATTCGGCCTAGCGGCGGTCACGAAGGGTGAGTATGTTGTGGCTGTGGGTGGTGAACGCATGAGTGGCGACGGGCTCGACGAGCAGGCCTGGAAACCGGTGAGGGTTGTCGCGGCGGCGATGATGATCGTTTGCCTCGGGCTCGGGATCGTGCTCGGTCAGATGACGGCTCCCGCCGCATCCACGGCGGAACAGGTCGCCCACATTCATCTCGACGACGACGCCGCCAGCGCCCAGTCGAGCGAGACCAGCGAGATCGACACCGATGTTCTCGGCGCAGTAGCAACCAACCCTGCAGCACTCACCCCGACGTCGGTCGACCACCTCGTCATCGTCACCATCGCCGTGACCACCTGTGGTGAACGAGCGTCGGGCACCGGATTTCTCATCGCCGAGAACACCATCCTCACCGCCGCCCACAACGTCGGCGACGCCGGTCTCGTCCGCGTCGGTTACGGCAGCCAGGTCTTCACCGGAGAAGTCGCCGGGGTGTTCGCCGATGGCCGTGACCTCGCCATCATCGAACTCCCCGCGCCGCTCGACCCGCCGGTCGCGACAAACACCGCCATCACCGGCTCGGCCGCGACCATCGTCGGCTTCCCCGAAGGCGGCGCACAAGCAAGCGTCGTGGGTGCCATCGTCGAGGTACCTGGGCGGGCCCAGCAACTCTGGGAGGGGCCCCTCGTCGCAGTCGACGCATCGACCCGGGCCGGCATGAGTGGCGGCCCCGCCGTCGACCCCGACGGCAACCTCATCGGCGTTCTGGTCGCCGCCCAGCCCGAAACCGGAACCGCCATCGTCGCTGCCATCGACGACATCGCACAGGTTCGTTCGGCCCCACTGGTCGACGGGCGATGCCCGACGACGGCCTGACCCGTCCCCGCCGTCGCCGTCTCGCCTCTACCATGAACCGCCCATGCCCCTTCGCCGCGCGCTGATCGTCGCCGCCGCCGACCCATCGCAGCTCGCCGCCATCGCCGAGCGGCCCGAACACGTCATCGCAGCCGACAGCGGCGTGCACGCAATCCTCCAACGGGGCTGGACCCCGGACCACGTCGTCGGCGATCTCGACTCGGCCGACCCCTCCGCGATCACCCGCGCCCACGCCCGCGGCGCCGCGATCGAACGGGCCGCCGTCGACAAAGACGAGACCGATCTCGAACTCGCCATCGGTCTGGCCCAACAGGCCGGGCTCGACGAGATCCACGTCGTCGTACGCGATGGGGGCCGACTCGACCACCAGATCGCCAACCTCATGGTGCTCGCCTCACCCAAGTTCGCCGACACCCGCCTCTCCGCGACCGTCGGCTTGCACGACGTCTGGGTCGTGCGCGGCCACCGTCAGCTCGCGCTCGAACCCGGCCGCCACCTCGCATTGCTCCCGGTAGGAGGGCCCGCCCAGGTCACCAGCGCCGGCGTTGCCTTTCCCCTCCACGACGAGGAACTGTCACCATTCGCCGGCCGCGGGATCGCCAACCAGGTCACCTCCAACCCCGTCGAACTCGACATCTCCGCTGGCGTCGTGCTCGTCGTCAGCTCGCCCACGCAAACCAACGACCCCGCCGCTGTTCAAGACTGAGATCAAGCCCGAAACACGCCGACAGATTCTCCGCCGTCAACGCCTCCTCGAGCGGCCCGCTCGCCACCGTCGCACCATCGCGAAGCATCAACACGTGGGTGAACCCCTCAGGAATCTCTTCGACGTGATGGGTCACAAGCGCGATCGGTGCAACCCGACGATCGCGTGCCAGATCGCCCAGCGTCGCCACCAACGACTCACGACCGGCCAAGTCGAGCGCCGCCGTTGGCTCGTCGAGCAAGATCAAACCCGGGTCGACCGACAGTGCACGAGCCAACAACACCCGCTGACGTTCGCCCGAAGAAAGCACGCCGAAACGCCGATCGGCCAAGCCGAGCGCCCCAACCCGCTCCAACGCCGCGGTCGCCTCCGCCCGGTCCTGGTCGTCGTAGGTGTGCCACCACGGCTCGAGCGCGCCGTTGCGAGCCGTCATCACCACATCATGGGCCGTCACCGCCGCCCGGAGCTGATCAGCCATCGCCGCCGACGCATACCCGACTCGCACCCGCAACCGCCGCACGTCTACCCGCCCGAGCTCATGGCCCAGCAGATGCACCTCACCAGCCGATGGATGAAGCCACAACGAAGCGACTCGAAGCAGCGTCGTCTTGCCACAGCCGTTGTTGCCCAACACGACCCAACGCTCACCCGAACCGACCCTCCAATCGATGCCCCGCAAGATCTCGTTCCCGTCGACCGTGCGCCGCACCCCCCGCATCACCAGCGCGGCCCGGTCGGGGCGACTCACGCCGCCCCTCGTTGTTTTTGGGTCGGGGCGACTCACGCCGCCCCTCCGTGCTTCACCCAGGTGGCGAACATCGCGGCGTAGCGGCCCTCGCGAGCAACCAACTCCTCATGCGAACCCAACTCGACGATCCGGCCATCGTCGACCACCGCAATCCGATCCGCCCGCCGAGCCGTTGCCAAACGGTGGGCAATGATCACCGCCGTTCGCCCCTCCAACACAATGTCCAGCGCAGCCTCCACCCGCGTCTCCGAATGCAGATCCAGATTGCTGGTCGCCTCGTCGAGGATCAGCACCCGCGGTCGGGCCACGAACGCTCGCGCCAACGCCAACAACTGACGCTCACCCGCCGACAACGACGCCCCCCGCTCATGCACCGTTGCGTCGAGCCCGCCCAGCCGGTCGATCACATCATCGATGCCGACCGCCTCCAGCGCCTCTCGCAACTCCTCATCAGACGCATCCAGGCGAGCGAAACCGACGTTGTCTCGAACCAGACCCGCAAACAAGAACGGCTCCTGCGGTACCACCCCGAGCTGGCGCCGCAAACTGCGGATCGTCACGTTGCGCAGGTCCTGACCATCGATGCGCACCGCACCCTCGTCGGGGTCATAGAACCGGGTCAAGAGGCGAGCGATCGTGGACTTGCCGCTGCCGGTCTCACCAACAAACGCAACCGTCTCGCCCGGCTCGATCCGCAACGTGATCCCGTGCAGCACCGGGCGTTCCGGCTCGTACGCGAACGACACCGCCTCGAGCTCGATCTCGCCCTCGATCGGAGGCAACGGCTTCGCATCGGGAGCCTCCGCAATCTCCGGCGCCGTACCGAGCAAGTCACGCAGCTTCACGATCGCGGCGCCGCCCTGCTGATAGCTGTTGTACAGCTGCACCAACGTTTGAATCGGCGCAAAGAACGACGTGAGGAACAACAAGAACGCGGCCAGCTCACCCACCGAAATTCGACCGTTCGCTGCCATCGCACCACCGACCCCAAGCAGGATCGCCTGCGTACCGATGCCGATCATCTCGGTACCCGGGCCATAGAGCGAATTCGCCCGACTCGTGTCGATCTGGGCATCGAGATGCTCGCCCACCACCGTCCGGTGCTCGTCGAGATTCCGGTCTCGTCGGCTGTGAGCCGCAATGACTCGAATGCCGGCGAGTGACTCCTGCAGATGCGACAGCAGGTCGGCGATCCGGTCCCGTACCCGCAGATAGCCAACCGACGACACCCGACGGAACCACAGCGCCGACAACAAGGTCGGCGGCAACGTCACCACCAAGGTGACGATTGCCAACAGCGGGTCGTAGATGAACAACGCGACCGTGATCACGAGCAAGGTGAAGGCCTGAACGAGCAGGTTGACCACGCCCTCTTGGAAGAGCATCGACAGCGCTTCCACGTCGGAGGTCATGCGGGTGAGAAGGACACCTGCCTTTTCTTCGGTGTACCAACCGACGCCCTGTCGCTGCATGTGACCGAAGATCCGGATACGTAGCGTCTCGTTCAAATACTCGCCGAGGCGTCCGGTGTAGGAGATCCGGGCCCACCCCAGCCCGGCAGCGACCGCCACCGCAACCACGTACGCGATCGCGACGTTCACGATCACATCCCGGTCGCCTCCACGGACACCATCGTCGATCCCGATCTGGGTCAGGACCGGGCCGAGTTGCAGCGCGACCGTCTCCACCAGCACCAGCAACGCTGCGCCCAGGAGCCGCCAGCGGTGCGGCGACAGGAAACTTCGCAGCGAAAATGGGGTGCGATCCCAGTCCGCTGGGTGCCAGTCGACGTCGGGTTCGGCATGGGTTGGCTCGCGATCAACGACCGCCTCGACCTTGTGACGAAGATCTCCAGGAACGTCCGCGGCGGGAAGGCCAGCAGCCGCGTTTGCGTCGTTCGACCCTGGTCCGCCCCCGAACGAGCCACCGCCCATACCGAACATCAGGCACGCTCCCCGGCGCCATCGGGCGCAGCCACGTCCGGTTTGGTCGCGTCCGCCAGAATTTCGGCGTAGCGAGCATTGCCGGCCAACAGCTCTTCGTGGGTGCCGGTGGCGACGACCACCCCGTCGTCGAGCAAGATGACCCGGTCGGCGAGGGCGATCGTCGACAGGCGGTGGGCGATGAGGACCGTGGTGCGATCGGTGCGACGGGCGGCCAGCGCCTCATGGATTCGTTCTTCGACGGCAACGTCGATGGCGCTCGTCGCATCATCGAAGATCAAAACGGCCGGGTTGGCGACCAACGTGCGGGCGATGGCAATCCGCTGGCGCTGACCGCCGGAGAGCGTCATGCCCCGTTCGCCGACGACCGTGCCGGTCGACTCGGGAAGGTCCTGCACGAACTCGAGCGCCGCTGCGTCGGAAAGTGCGGCGCTCACGACCTCGGCGCTGGCGTCGGGCCGGGCGAAGGCGACATTGCCGGCGACCGACATTGCGAACAGGAACGGATCTTCGGTGACCGTCGAAACCGCGGTTCGGAGATCACGCAACGACAGTGTGCGTACGTCGTGCCCGTCCACCCGGACCACCCCGGCACCAGTGTCGTAGAAGCGGGTCAGGAGTCGAGCAAGGGTCGACTTGCCCGATCCGGTCGCGCCGACGATTGCGACCGACTCACCCGCCTCGATCGTCGCCGTGAAGCCCCGCAGGACCGGGTCGCCGTCGCCGACCGGATAGGCGAAATGCACGTCGTCGAACTCGATGCGCCCAGCGGGTTCGTCAAGCGCAACCGGGTCGTCGGGTTCACTGATCGACGGCGTTTCGTCGAGGATTTCAAAGACACGAATTGCCGCCGCCCCGGCACGCTGCCATTGGATCAAGATGAATCCCATCAGCCGGAAGGGAGTGGCGAGCAGGACCACATAGGTCGAGAACGCCACCAGGTCACCGATCGCCAGGTTGCCGTCGATCGTCTGCAGCCCTCCGTACAGCAGCACGAACGCCAGGCCCGCCCGAGGGAGTGCTTCCATCCATGGCGAATGACGGGCCCGAGTCTTGGCGACCTCCGTGCCAGCCCATCGAAGACGGCGGGTTGCTCGGGCAAGGTTCGTGACCTGTGCCGGCTCCTGGTTGAACGCCTTGACGACCCGAATGCCCTGGATGTTCTCGTCGACGATGGTCGCCATCTCCGCTTGGCGCGCCGTCACCAGCCACTGCAGGGGAAAGCTGCGATTTCGGAGCCGAACTCCAACCGCGTACACGATCGGGAGCGGCGCGATCGCGACCAACGTCAAGGTGACGTCGACACTGAGCATCACGATCACCGCAAGGACGAACAGCACCAGCTGCATCACGACCAGCGGACCGAACGCGAACAGCAGTTGGATCGATCGGATGTCGCTGTTGGCGCGGCTGATCACCTGCCCACTTTGGGTGCGGTCCCAGAAGTCGAACGACAGCCGGGTCAGCTGCTCGTACATCAGATTGCGAAGGTCGGCTTCGATGCGAAGCGCGGCCCGAAACAACCCGAAGCGGTAGATGAACCCGAGGAGGAAACGGGCGACCGCAAGCACGCCGAGCGCCACGACGTACGGAGCGATCGACTCCTCGGCTTCGATGGCGTCGACCCCTCGACCGAGGATGAGTGGTACGGCGACGGTGGCGCCCATGCCGAGAAAGCCGATCACTGTCGCGCCGATGAACTGCCACCGTTGCTGCGCGATCACCGGTTGCAGGCGTCGGAGCCACCATCGTGATCGATCCGGATCGACCCCGGCTCGAGGACGCTGGTAGCGGCCGGTCGGTTCGGGGGTTGTCACATCGACGGCCATTGGCTCACCGTACGACTAGATTCACGGAATGCACGATTCGGTCTGGGAGGCCTGATCGACACCGCCTTACGCCTGTTTGCCGCCCTGGCCCTCGTCGTCGCCAACGCCGGGTTCGTGGCGGCTGAGTTCGCGCTGGTCGCCGTCGATCGGGCTCGGATCGATGAGCGGGCGGGTCAAGGCCAGGCCCGTGCGGTCGCGGTGCAGGGGCTGTTGTCGAAGCTCTCCTACCACCTGTCCGGCGCCCAGCTCGGCATCACGATCACGTCGCTGCTGCTCGGTGTTCTCGCTGAGCCGGCCGTTGCCCGTGTCCTCGAACCTGGTCTCGAAGCCGTCTTTGGCGACGTGCCGGGCGGTGTATCGATCGCGGTTGCATTGATCGTGGCCACCGTCGTGCAGATGGTGTTCGGCGAGCTGGTTCCGAAGGCGATCGCCACGACCCGCCCGCTGGAAACATCGTTGGTCATGGCCCGGCCCACCCAGGTGTACGGCGTGCTCGCCCGCCCGTTGGTCGCGTTCCTCGATGGACTTGCCGCCCAGCTGACCCGGCGGGTCGGGGTCGAGCCGGCGGAGGAGTTGGAGACCATTCCGGATCGGGGCGAACTCGAACACCTGATCCGATCGTCGGGCGAAGAAGGCACGCTCGATGAGGGCGAGGTGGAGCTGTTGACCCGATCGATCCGTCTCGCGGAGAAGTCTGCCGATGACGCCATGGTGCCTCGGGTTCGGGTCGAGTCGGTCGGTTCCGACACCACCGTGCAGGCGTTGGTCTCGGTTGCGTCTCGTACCGGGCACAGTCGGTTCCCGGTGGAAGGCGAGGACCTCGACGACATCGTTGGTGTCGTGCACGTGAAGTCGGTGCACGGCGTCGCCGTCGAAGCCCGAGCGGCGACACCGGTCACCGATCTGATGAGTCCGGTCCTCGCCGTGCCGGAGTCGCGCGAGCTCGACGAACTCCTCGTCGACTTGCGTCAGGGGGGCATGCAGCTTGCGGTCGTGATCGACGAGCACGGTGGTACCGCCGGGATCATCACGCTCGAAGACGTCTTGGAAGAGATCGTGGGCGAGATCGACGACGAATACGACGACGCACCCACGATGTTGACCCGAGTCGAAGCGCGGGGCTCGACCGTGATGCCGGGCTCGTTGCATCCCGACGAGGTCGAGGATGCCACCGGCTTCGAGATGCCGGAAGGTGAGTACGAAACGCTCGCCGGGTTGCTGTTGGACCGGCTCGGCCACATTCCCGAACCCGGTGAGATGGTCGACGTGGACGGGTGGCGGCTCGAGGTCGTCGCCATGGAGCGGCTCCGCATCGCAACCGTGCGGGTCGTTGCGCCAGAGGAGCCCGTGGCAGGAGTCGAGCAATGACCGGCTGGTTCCTCGTTGCTGCGTTGCTGCTGCTGATCGCCAATGCGTTCTTCGTCGCGGTGGAGTTCGCCCTCCTGGCGAGCCGGGTCACCCGGCTCGAACCAATGGCTGAAGACGACGATGATGCGCGTGCCAAGGTCGCGCTGGCGTCGATTCGTGACCTGCAACCCCAACTCGCGGGTGCGCAGCTCGGCATCACCATGGCGTCGCTCGGGCTCGGCTTCGTCGCTGAACCTGCCATCGCCCATCTGCTCGAGGATTTGATCGAGCGGTTCGTCGAGTTGCCGTCTGGTGTGCTGCATGCGATCTCGTTCGTCATCGCCCTCACCATCGTGGTGGTGATCCACATGGTCGTTGGCGAGATGCTGCCGAAGAACATCGCCATTGCGGAGCCGGAACGGTCAGCTCGGCTGCTCGCGGGCACCCACCGTGCCTACGTCACGCTCTTCAAGCCGGTGGTCTGGGCGTTGACCGCCGTGAGTAACGGCATCACCCGCATGCTCGGGATGGAGCCAGCAGATGAGATCAACACGGCTTTGACGGTCAACGAGTTCCACACCCTGATCGAAGGCGCCGTCGAGGAAGGCAAGCTCGAGGATCTCGAGCACGAACTGCTGTCGGGCGCGCTCGACTTTCGGGCTCGTACCGCGGGCTCGATCATGGTGCCGAGGCAGCGAATGGTGACCGTTCCCCGTTCAACGTCGGTCGCCGACCTCGAACTGCTGGTCGCGGAGTCCGGTCACAGCCGGATCCCGGTGACCGGTACCGGTCCCGGGGACGTTGTCGGTTTCGTGCACAGCAAGGATTTGCTTCGCTTCAGCGCCGACGACCGCGACGCCCCGGTACCGCTGGAAATGGTGCGCCGAATGTTGATCGTCAACCCCGATCAGCCGGTCCGTGATCTCATGCGGGCGATGCGACGGATGCGGCGCCACATGGCGCTGGTGCGGACCACCGATGGGCGACTGCTCGGGATGGTCACCCTCGAAGACGTGCTCGAAGCACTGGTGGGCGACATCGCCGACGAAACCGACGGCGGGCTGACCGATGACGCCGATGCGGACGCTGGCGTCATCACCTGGACCTAGCGACCGGGTAGTCCCTGCAGCTCGGTGCTGAGCAACGATTCGGCGAGCGACGAGTCGAGGGAGACATCGGCGGGGCGGCCGGGTTGCTCGGCGCCCGATCCGCCTTGCAGCGAATGAGGATCGACCCCGACCAGAGGGGCGAGGGCTCGGGCGAACGTCAACCGATCGACACGGTCGGGGCCCGCGATGTGCAGCAGGCCGCTGATCTCGGGTTGGTCGACCAGTTCGAGGCACGCCGCCGCGAGCGAGTCGACGTTGATCGGGTTGCGGTACTCGTCGGTGAAGAATCGAACACCCGGTTTCTGTACGAGTGCCATATGGGAGCCGCCGTCGCCGGAGCCGCCCCACAACAGCGACGTGCGCACGATGACCGCATGTGGGTCATTGGCGGCGACGGCCCGTTCTGCGCGCACCTTCGCTGCTCCGTATTCATTGACCGGAGATGGGTCGTCGTCTTCTCGGTACGGGCGGCCGAGCTCGCCGTCGAAGACGACATCGGACGAAAGCTGAACGAGTCGGGAGCGAGTTGCGGTGCGCTCGGCGACCCAGCCCGGCAGGTCTGCCGTCAGAGCGTCGAGATGGCTGCCCCGCTGGACATAGGCGGCGTTGATGACCGCTTCAGGGGCGAGTCGGTTGAGGAGCTCAAAGGTGGCTTCTCGCCCAGAGAGATCGGCGAGATGCCACTCGTCACCGGACCGTTCCGTTGTGAGATGGGTGGCGGCCCACCGCAGCCCGGCCGAGGACGCCGCCTCGCAGAGCGCAGTGCCGAGCAGGCCGGAGCCGCCGAGGATCAACAGATCGACGCCCACCGCCGGCGAAGCTCAGACGCCCATGGCGTGGAAGCCGCCATCGACATGGATCATCGAGCCAGTCGTGGCCGGGAACCAATCCGACAGCAGGGCAACGGTCGAACGGGCGACCGCAGACGAGTCCTCGACATCCCAGCCCAGCGGGGCTCGGTCGTCCCAGACGTCCTCGAACTTCTGGAATCCAGGGATCGACTTTGCGGCCATCGTCTTGATCGGACCGGCGGCGATCAGGTTGCAGCGGATGCCAAGCGGTCCAAGGTCACGGGCCAGGTAACGATTGGCCGACTCCATCGCCGCCTTGGCGAACCCCATCCAGTTGTAGGCCGGCCAGGCGACGGTGGCGTCGAAGTCGAGCCCGACGATCGAGCCGCCATTGGTCATCAACGGCGCGACGACCTCGGCGAGGGTCTTGAGGCTGTACGCCGAGATCTCGACCGCAACCTTCACGTCGTCCCACGAGGCACCCATGAAGTCGTCGCCGAGCGCAGCCTCGGGCGCGAAGCCGATCGCATGCAACGCCCCGTCGACGGTGCCCCATTGCTCGGCGACAGCGTCGCGCAGCGCCGGAATGTGGGCTGGATCGGTGACGTCGAACTCGAAGACGGACGGCTCGGTCGGCAACTTGCGGGCAGTGCGTTGGGTCAGCCGAAGGCCGCGACCCGCGCCGGTGAGAATGACATCGGCGCCTTCTTCCTGCGCCAGCTTGGCGATGCCGAACGCAAGCGATGCGTCGGTCAGCACGCCAGTGATGAGGATCTTCTTGCCATCGAGCACGCCCATGCCGGGCCTCCTGAAAAGGGTTGCTGTTTCGTCGGTGACGTTCGACCCGAGGGTCCTGCGGAACGTTACGGCTCGAAGACTACGGTCGAGAGGTGGCGCGGGGAGCGATGAGCACACGGACTCGGATGTGGCTGTACGACACGGCGCAGGGCGAGGTGGCTGAGTTTTCGCCGGGCGATGTGGTGACGATGTACGTGTGTGGCATCACCCCCTACGACGCGACCCACCTGGGGCACGCCGCCACCTACATCACCTACGACATCTTGCAGCGTCGACTCCGTGATCTCGGTCACGAGGTGCGGTACGTCCGCAACATCACCGACGTCGACGATGATCTTCTGCGGGCCGCCCGCACCAGAGGGGTGCACTATCTCGATCTGGCATTCGGCGAGACGGCTCGCTTCGAAGACGACATGGCTGCGCTGAACACGCTGCCGCCGTGGTCAGAGCCCCGAGCCACCGGGGTGATCGCCAACATTCGGGGGATCATCGACAGCCTGTTGGCGCAGGGCATCGCCTACCAGGTCGACGGGACCGTCTACTTCGACACCGCAGCGGCGAATGACTTCGGGTCACTTGCCCGGTTGGGGCACGGCCGCATGGTCGAGCTCGCCGACGAGTGGGGCGAGCAGCCAGACGACGTACGCAAACGGCATCCACTCGACTTCGTGCTCTGGCGTCCGAGTGCACCCGGAGAGCCGGCGTGGGAGGCCCGATGGGGAAGCGGCCGGCCCGGGTGGCACGTCGAGTGCAGTGCGCTTGCGTTGCGCGAGCTCGGCCCGACGATCGACTTGCACGGTGGCGGGGTTGATCTGCTGTATCCGCATCACGAGAGCTGCCGAGCGCAGTGCGAGGCGGTGACCGGCCAACCGTTTGTGCGGCACTGGATGCATCAGGCAATGGTGCATCTCGATGGGCGAAAGATGTCGAAGTCGACCGGCAATCTGGTCTTCGTCGGTGACCTCCGAGAACGCTTCGAAGGGGCGGTGATTCGTCTCGCCTTGAGCGTGCACCACTACCGGCGGCCGTGGAACTGGACCGACGACCTGTTGCCCGAGGCTGAGCAGCGGCTCGCTGCCTGGCGGGCGGCGGGGCCCGGCTCGGGCGGGCTGGACGACGTGCGAGCCGCGCTCGACGACGACCTCGATGTTCCCGCGGCCATCGCAGCGATCGATGTCGCAGCGGCGACCGGTCGGGGCGTGGATCAGGCTGCAGCGCTGCTCGGCGTTTCGCTGGAGGGTTAGTGGTATGTGAACGAACTGTGAACTCGGGCACAAAGGCCCTACGCCGCGTTCTCAGCCACGGGCTCATGCGCCATACTCGTTGCAGCGCAGATTCAGGATGAGGTCAGATGGCTGACGGCGGCCAAGCTCTACAAGCAGTGACGCTGAAGGTGATGCGTCCCGCGTTCAAAGCGCTGTGGCGGATGCGTGTCAGCGGGCTCGACAACGTCCCCACCGATGGCGGCGCCATCATCTGCGGCAATCACACCGCCGTCATCGACAGCTTCTTCTTGCCGATCGTGGCGCCCCGGCCGGTCAGCTTTGTCGGCAAGGCCGAGTACATGGATGACTGGAAGACCAGCAAGTTGTTTCCTGCGCTCGGCATGATTCCGATCGATCGTTCGGGCGGCGACTCCGCCCAAGCCGCACTCGACGCCGCTGCGGGCGTGCTCGAATCCGGCAACCTCTTCGGGATCTACCCCGAAGGCACCCGTTCTCGCAGCGGGTTCTTGCACAAGGGCCACACCGGTGCGGCCCGTCTCGCAGTGCGCACCGGCTGCCCGATCATCCCGGTCGGCATTCGCGGCGCCCGTCGGATCCAACCACCCGACCAGTTCATCCCACACGTCTTCCGCCCGCTCGAAGTGCATTTCGGCAAGCCCATCTACCCGGCGGCAAGCGATGCGATCAGCGATCAGCGACTCCGGCTTCGACAAATGACCGATGAAGTCATGTTCGAGATTCGCGAGCTGTCGGGGCAGGACTACGTGAACGAGTACGCCAACAAGCCAGCGGCTGCGGTGGCGTCCGCGCCTGCTCCTGCGCCGATCCCGGAGCCGGAGATGCCGCCGCGCCGATCGTCGGCTGACGTCCTCAAGCCGATTCCCGCCTGAGGCCCACGCTCGGCGAACTCGCTGGAAAGTCACCCCGTCACCGGTAGCGACGCCGGTAACCTAGACCGGTATGTCTGACGTGATTTCCGTAGTGCTGCCCGATGGTTCATCTCGCGAACTCCCGGCCGGCGCGACGACGTTCGACTTGGCCGAATCGATCGGTCCTCGCCTGGCGAAGGACGCAGTGATCGGTGTCGTCGACGGCACCGAAGTCGACCTCACCGTGCCGCTCCACGACGGTGCTGCGGTCGAAATCGTCACTGCGGCCAGCGAGCGCGGGCTGTACACCCTGCGGCACTCGACCGCGCACGTCATGGCCCAAGCGGTCCAGGATCTCTACCCGGGTACCCAGATCGCGATCGGCCCGCCGGTCGAGAACGGCTTCTACTACGACGTCGACCTGCCCGAAGGCAAGACGCTCAACGAAGAGGATCTGGACGCAATCGAAGCGCGCATGCGAGACATCGTCGCGGCGAACCAGCCATTCATCCGCCATGAACTCAGTGCCGATGAAGCGACCGAGTTCTTCAAAGACGAGCCCTACAAAACCGAGGTCATCGAGCGAGTCATCGCCGGGTCTGCCGATGGCGATGACGCAATGGCTGCGGGCAGCGCCGACCAGTTCAGCTACTACGCCAATGGTGACATGGCCGTGCCGGGAACCTGGCGGGACCTGTGCCGAGGTCCTCATGTGCTCGGGACGGGACGGCTCGAGCACTTCAAACTGCTGCGAGTCGCGGGTGCGTACTGGCGCGGCGACGTGAACCGGCCGATGTTGCAGCGCATCTACGGCACCGCGTGGGACTCGAAGAAGGCGCTCAAGACTCACCTGCAGATGCTGGCCGAAGCCGAGAAGCGCGATCACCGACGGTTGGCGGCTGAGCTCGACCTGGTGTCGTGGCCCGACGAACTCGGTCCTGGGTTGGCCGTGTGGCATCCCAAGGGCGCGTTGATCCGAAAGATCATGGAGGACTACTCGCGGGATCGGCACGAGCACGGCGGCTACGAGTTCGTGTTCTCACCCCACATCGCGAAGTCGGTGTTGTGGGAGACCTCTGGCCACCTCGACTTCTACGCCGACGGTATGTACCCGCCCATGGAGATGGACGGCGCCACTTACTACCCGAAGCCGATGAACTGCCCGTTCCACGTGATGATCTTCAAGGCGAACCAGCGCAGCTACCGCGAGCTGCCAGTGCGGCTGTTCGAGCTCGGCGCCGTCTACCGCTATGAACTCTCGGGTGCGGTCCATGGTCTGATGCGGTCTCGCGGTTTCACGCAGGACGACAGCCACATCTTCACCACCCGAGAGGACATCCAGTCCGAGCTCATGTCGCTGCTCGACTTCGTGCTGTCGGTGTTGCGAGCGTTTGGCTTCGAGGACTTTCAAGCGAAGCTCTCCACTCGCCCCGAGGAAAAGTCGGTCGGCGAGGACGACTTGTGGAACGAAGCCACCGAAGGTCTGCGCATGGCGCTTGACGCGAGCGGACTCGACTACATCGTCGATGAGGGTGGTGGCGCGTTCTACGGGCCCAAGATCGATGTCGATGTGAAAGACGCCATCGGTCGCGCCTGGCAGCTGTCGACCATTCAGCTCGACTTCAACCTGCCGGAGCGATTCGATCTCGAGTACGTCGCCAGCGATGGTCAACGCAAACGGCCGGTGATGATTCACCGGGCGCTGATGGGGTCGGTCGAACGGTTCTTCGGCGTACTCATCGAGCATTACAGCGGTGCATTCCCGGCGTGGCTGGCGCCCGTCCAAGTCCGGATCTTGCCGGTGGCGGAGGTGCACGGCGACTACGCGCATGACGTGGCCGCTCGACTGCGAGCCGAAGGCTTCCGGGTCGATGTGGCGAGCGCCGTCGAGCCCCTCGGCAAGCGGGTCCGAGGTGGCAAGGTCGAAAAGCTGCCGTACGTACTCGTGGTAGGCGACGACGATGTCGCCAACGACACGGTCGGCGTCAACAAGCGCGGCCAAGACAAGCCCGAGCGAGACGTGACGGTTGCCGATTTCGTTTCGCAGCTGCGAGGCGAGATCGACGCCAAGGTCTGATACGCCGGCCGTGGTCGAACATCTGTGGGCCGGCTGGCGCAGTGCCTATGTGCAGAGGGCCGACGAGCGAGGCACCGACGACGACCGCCCGATGGTCGACATCGCCGACGGGCAGACCCTCTTCGAAGCCATCGAGCAATCCGATCTCACGGAGGATCAGACACTCATCGTGTGGCGAGGGGAGCGGGTGTTCGCTGTGCTCAACCGCTACCCGTACACCTCCGGCCACGTGATGGTGTTGCCCAACCGGGCGGTGCAGCAGCTGACCGACCTCGATGACGACGAGTATGCCGAGCTGTGGTCCGGAGTTCGCCTCGCGACCGAAGCAGTCCAGGCGGCGTATCGGCCGCACGGGATCAACGTGGGCGCCAATCTCGGTCGTGGGGCCGGGGCTGGCATTCCTGACCACCTGCACGTACATGTCGTGCCCCGCTGGGACGGGGACACCAACTTCATGACCGCAGTCGCCGGCGTTCGGGTCATGCCCGAAACCCTCGGCACCACCTGGGAACGCCTACGTGCCGTGTGGCCGACGTCGTAGTGCGCGGGCAGCCCGCCTCGTGATCCGTGGCGGTGACCCCCTAGCCTCTGGCCGATGAGCGATGAGACCAGCGAGGATGTCGAGCCCGTCGACGACGTGACGGCAGACGAGGTCGATCTTGGCGAGATCCGAGACGAACTGCCGTCGGATCTCGACCCGTCGCAAGTCACGGCGCCGTACCTGTTTCCCAACAACAGTCGCCGCAAGATTCCGGCCGTGCTCTACACGCTGATCGGCATCGGTTGTGTCGTGCTGTGGCAGACGGCGAGCGCCGACGCCGTCTTGATCAATGGCGGGACGGGAATCGCAGGAATCGTCCTCATCGCCATCGGCGCCTACCACTGGCAGGGCGGGTGGGATCTGTCGTTCGACGAAGAGCACGCCCTCGCGGCCGCCGCCGAAGAGGTCGGTTTTCCCGCAGGCCACGCATCGGCCCAGCTCGGCTGGAGAGGTCTGCGAAGCCGCCCGACGTGGCGGATCCTGCTCTACAGCAATGAGCCAACGCCGGAGAAGCGAGGCCTGGTGCTGGTCGACGGTGTCGACGGTGAGATCATCGACCGTTTCGTCGAAGACAACCCCGAAGACTGGACCGGCTACCAAACCTGAGTGACCCTGACGCCGCGTGACCCTGACGCCGAGTGACTTGACGCCGAGTGACCTTGGTCGCAGGTTGATCCTGCGGTTCAGGGTGGGCTGTTACCCTTGGGTAGATCAACCCCGGGAGGGTTCATCATGTTCGACGGCAATTTGCGGGAACAGGTCGATCGAGGCCTGGTGCCCATTGGTCGCAGCCTGGTCAAGACCGGTATCACCCCCGATGTGATCACCGTCATCGGCATCCTCATGTCCGGCGTTGCCGCCGTCACCATCGGTGCCGGCTACCTCCGGGTTGGCTTCCTGTTCCTGTTGCTGACCGCGATCCCCGATGCCCTCGACGGCGCGGTGGCCCGCGCAGCCGGCACCGGTTCGAAGCGAGGCGCCTACTTCGACTCGGTGAGCGACCGGCTCACCGACGGCATGTTGTTTGGTGGCGTTGCCTGGTACCTCGCCAGCACCGAACCCGGTCGCATCATGATGCTGCCGGTGGCGATCATGGGTCTCGCCATGTTCATCTCCTACCAGCGGGCCAAGGCCGAATCGCTGGGCTGGGATGCCAAGGGCGGCATCATGGAACGAGCCGAGCGCATCATCGTGCTCGCGTTTGCGCTGCTGTTCCCGGAGCTGTTGATCGGCACCTTGTGGGTGATGCTGGTGCTCACTGCGATCACCGCCGTGCAGCGGTTTGTGAAGGTGTGGAAGCAGGCGTCGGCTGACCGGCCCGAACCGCAGCGTCGCTCGTCTCGTCGCCAGCGTCGCGCTCGCACCACCGCCGAACCCCTGTGGCGTCAGCGCATGCGCGAGCGCCGCGAAGCGCGCAACGTCTGAGCAGCCCTCACCGGTGAGCTGATCCATGGTCGGCGTCGGCGCATACAAGGCCGGTTCGTTCCTGGCGAGACGGGTGCCCGATTCGGTCGCCACCGGAGTTGCCCGCATGGGCGGCTTCAGCGCCGGAATGATGGCAGGCGATGCCGGGACGATCGTCGGCCGAAACCTCGAACGGGTCCATGGCCGCTCCCTGAGCGAAACGGAGAAGCGCCGCAAGATCGCCCAGACCTTCGAGTGGTACGGCCGCTACTACGTCGAGAGCTTTCGTCTTCCCGATGTCGGGTTCGACGAACTCGACCGCGGTTTCTCCTTCGAAGGGGTCGGTGCCATCGAGGCAAATTGCGGGCCGGGCAAGAGCGGCGCCATCCTCGCCCTCCCACACCTCGGGTCGTGGGAGTGGGCTGCGTTCTGGCTCGCTCGCATCATCGATGTTCGAGTCACGGCGATCGTGGAGCCGCTCGACCCACCCGAGGTGTTCGACTGGTTCGTCGGTCTGCGCGAGTCGCTCGGCATGGAGATCCATCCGCTCGGCCCGCACGCTGGGAAGCAGATCATCGACGCCCTCAGCCGGGGCCACCTCGTGTGCTTGCTGTGCGACCGAGACCTCCAAGGCACCGGTGTGCCGGTCGAGTTCTTCGGCGAGCGAACCACCTTGCCGGGCGGCCCGGCGACCATCGCCTTGCGAACCGGTGTGCCCCTGATCCCGACGGCGGTGCCGTGGCGAGCCGAAACCCGTCACGGCTGGTGTCGGCCACCGCTGCGGATCGAGCGCACCAAGGGAGCGCGGTTGCGCGACGACGTGCAGCGGGTCACCCAAATGATCGCGCACGAGTTCGAAGTGATGATCCGAGAGACGCCCGAGCAGTGGCATCTGCTCAACCCGAACTGGCCGAGTGACTACGTCGCCCTCGGTCGGCCCGTGCCCCAACACCTCGAGGGTCTAGATTCTCCAGCGGACCCGACCGTTTCGGAAGACGAGTGACGTGCGCATCGGCATCATCTGTCCCTACAGCCTGACGCTCCCCGGCGGCGTGCAGATGCAGGTGCTTGGGCTCGCCCGGGCGCTGCGAAGGCACGGCGAAAAGGTGCGGGTTCTGGCGCCGTGCGACGGCCCGCCGCCCGATGCCGGAGTGACCCCGCTCGGCAACAGCTTGCCGATGGCGGCCAACGGCTCGATCGCGCCGATCGCCCCGGATCCATCAGCCCAGCTGCGCGCCGTCCGGGCGATGCGCGATGAAGAGTTCGACGTCATCCACCTCCATGAACCCTTGTCGCCGGGTGCCAACCAGACCGCGCTCGTGGTTCGGCCCGCGCCGCTGATCGGGACGTTCCACGCCGCCGGAGGCAGCCTTGCCTATGAGCTACTGCCGCGCGTGGTTCGGGCGCTCGCCAACCGCCTCGACGATCGCTGTGCGGTCTCCGACGACGCTCGGAAGATGGCACAACAAGCGCTCGGCGGAACCTACGACCTCACGTTCAACGGTGTCGAGCTCTCCCGCTTTGGAAGCGGCACCCCGCAGCCGACGAGCGGACCAACCATCTTCTTTCTTGGCCGCCACGAGCCTCGCAAAGGGCTTCGGGTCCTCCTCGACGCAATGGCGTACCTCCCGCCGGGGACTCGGTTGTGGATCGCCGGCGATGGTGCCGAGACACCCGAACTCCAAGCCAAGCACGCAGGGGACTCTCGGATCGAGTGGCTGGGCACGATCTCCGAAACCGACAAGATCGCCCGACTCCGCGGCGCCGACGTGTTCTGTGCGCCGTCTCTCGGCGGCGAGTCGTTCGGCATTGTGTTGCTCGAAGCCATGGCGGCTGGAACCGCAGTCGTCGCCGGAGACATCCCCGGCTACGCCAACGTTGCCCGCCAAGGCAAGGATGCCTTGCTCGTCGCGCCCGGTGATGCCCGAGCCCTCGGCACCGCCCTCACCACGGTGTTGAGCGACCCGATCGAACGAGAACGCCTGGTCGAATCCGGTCTCAAGCGGGCTGAAGAGTTCTCGATGTCTCGGCTTGCTGAGCTGTATCTCGAACGCTACGAGCGTCTCATCGCCCGTTCGCCGATCTGACCGGCCGGAGCGCAACGTCGGGCTGCCTCCGACCTGAGCGTTCCGAGCGATACATTGACGGTGTACGCGGCACCGCGCCGCAAACCGGAGGAATCCCATGATCGTCTTGTTGATCATCCTTGGCATTGTGCTCGTGCTGGTCTTCTACGTGATCAGCCTCTACAACAACCTCGTCAAGTTGCGGAATCGCATCGAGAACGCCTGGGCACAGATCGACGTGCAGCTCAAGCGGCGGTGGGATCTCATCCCCAACCTCGTCGAGACGGTCAAGGGATACGCCAGCCACGAGCAAGAAACACTCGAAGCCGTGATCTCGGCCCGAAGCGCAGCCACCTCGGCCAGCGGGCCGCAGGAGTCGGCGGGCGCCGAGAACGTGCTCACCGGTGCGCTGCGTCAGCTGCTTGCGGTCAGCGAGGCCTACCCGGATCTGAAGGCGAACACGAACTTCCTCGAGCTCCAAGAAGAGCTCACCGGTACGGAGGGTCGCATCGCCTACGCCCGCCAGCACTACAACGACCAGGTGCTCAAGTACAACACTGCGATCGAGACGTTCCCCGCTGTGGTCATCGCCGGCATGATGCGCTTCACCGAGCGCGAGTACTTCGAAGCCGCCGGCGAAGAACGCGGCAACGTCACCGTCGAATTCTGATCTGAGCGGACTCACCCTCGTGCCTACCATGTCCGCCCGCGCCCTTGCCGCTGCCCCCGCTGTGGTGGTCGGTGTCGTCCTCATGATCATCGTGGCGATCGTCGTTCATCCGTTGATCGGAATCGGGATCGGGATCGTCGCAACCGCCACCGTCGTGTGGTTCGGGTTGAACCGAGCGACAGCGTCGGCGCTGTCGGCGTTGGGTGCGCAACCGCTCGACGACGGCGTGGAGCCCCGACTCGAGAGCTTGGTCGAGTCGATCTGTGCCAGCCACGGAATCGCGGAACCGACGCTGTACACGGTGGCGTCAGCCGCGGTGGACGCCGCCGTCGTCGGCCAGCCCGACGACACCCACCTTGTGGTCACGAGCGGCATGATCGACGAACTCGATCGGCTCGAGATGGAAGCGGTGATCGCCCGTCAACTGTCGATGTTTGGTTCTGGCGTGCACGCTGCGACGGTGCTCGCCGGCCTCGGATCGTGGACCGGGCCGCTGGCGCCGCGACTGCGGGCGCGTTTGCTCGACGATCGTCGGCTCGTGCGCGCCGACTTCGACGCGGTTGCCGTGACTCGGTATCCGCCGGCGCTTGCGGCTGCGTTCGAGAAGGCCGCGTCGGCACCCCGCGTTGCCCATGTCGATCGAGCCGACCACCTGTGGATGGTTGGCAGCGGCACGACGTCGGTGCAGCCCGACGTTGCTGAACGCGTCGACGCCCTTCGGGAGCTGTAATGCGCAGGATGCTCGCTGCGGTGCTGGCCGCGGGGATGCTCGCTGCGGCCTGCAGTGGCGACTCCGGCGATGAGGATGCGGCGCCGGACCCGGCCGAGTCGTCGGAATCGGCGTCGGCATCAGCGCCGTCGGAGAGCGCCGATGCGCAAGGTGATGGCGCCGACGTCACGACGAGCACGGTTGTGGTTGACGACGGGCCCAAAGCTCCGTTCACCGGCCTGAGCGCCGATGAAGCGCTGCTGACCCAGCCGGCTGTCGTGGTGAAGATCTCCAACAACAACGACGACAGCGTTGCGGCGTTGGTCGGCATCGATGCCGCCGACATCGTCATCGAAGAACGCATCGAGGATCGCGCCACCCGGTTTGCGGCGATCTTCCACTCTGCCGTGCCGGACACGGTTGGGCCAGTTCGATCGGCCCGAACGACCGACCTCGATTTGCTCCGCAATCTCGGAAAACCGATTCTCGTCTTCTCTGGCGCCAACGTCAGCACGCTGCGGGAGTTGCGCGAGCTTGCGCTTGCAGAGGAAGCGGTGCTGGTCGTCGATGACGGCAGCGGCACTTACCACGTTCGAGACACTGACTTTCGGGCCCCCGACAACCTGTTCAGCGACATCTCGCTCGTGCGCGACGACTTTGCCGGTGATGCAGATGCGGCCGCCGGGATCTTTGCGTTTCGCGACGCAGCGAGCGATACGCGACCTGCGAGCGTCGACGGTTCCGGAGTCACGGTGACCGGGCGCGACGACGTCAGCTTCGTGCATGATCCCGCTCGAGGGTACGTCCGCGTGCAGGACGGTGAGATCCATGCGACCCGCGACGGCGTGGCCCTGGTCGTCACCAACCTCGTGGTGATGGAAACCCAGTACGTCACGAACGCCAACGACCCATCGTCAGTCGACGCAATCACCATCGGCTCCGGTCCTGCGAGCGTGCTCATCGGCGGCCGTCGGTTCCTCGGCACCTGGTCGCGAGCGGACGCGGCGGCCCCGTACGCACTGGCGACAACCGACGGGGCAGTGATCGTGCTGGAACCGGGTTCGACCTGGGTGACCCTCGTCCCCGAGGGCACCTATGAGTTCGGTGTCGATGCAGAAACCCAAGGTCTCGTCCTCGGCGGTGATGAGTAGGCTGCGGGCCTATGACCGAAACCACTCGATCGACCGGTAGCCCGCTCGTCAAGCGAGGCCTGGCCGAGATGCTCAAGGGCGGCGTCATCATGGACGTCGTCAACCCCGAACAGGCCAAGATCGCCGAAGATGCCGGTGCCGTTGCCGTCATGGCGTTGGAGCGAGTGCCGTCGGATATCCGCAAGGAAGGCGGCGTGAGCCGCATGTCCGACCCGGAGATGATCCAAGGCATCCAGCAGATCTGCTCGATTCCCGTCATGGCCAAGGCCCGCATCGGCCATTTCGCCGAAGCCCAGATCCTGCAGTCGCTCGGCGTCGACTACATCGACGAGTCCGAAGTGCTCACCCCGGCCGACGAGACCCATCACATCGACAAGTTCGCCTTTGAGGTGCCGTTTGTTTGTGGTGCGACCAACCTCGGCGAAGCGCTGCGTCGCGTCAGCGAAGGCGCATGCATGATCCGGTCGAAGGGTGAGGCTGGCACCGGCAATGTCGTCGAGGCGGTCCGCCACATCCGGTCGATCATCGGTGACATCCGCAAGATCACCCAGGCCGACGAGGCCGAGCTGTTCGAGTGGGCAAAGCAGCTGCGCGCGCCGCTGCCGCTGATTCAGGAGATCGCAGAGACCGGCGAGCTTCCCGTCCCGGTGTTTTGTGCGGGCGGCATCGCCACGCCGGCGGATGCCTCACTCGTCATGCAGCTCGGCGCGCAGGCCGTGTTCGTCGGCTCGGGGATTTTCAAATCCGACGAACCAGAGAAGATGGCCAACGCCATCGTCGAGGCGGCCACCCACTACGAAGATCCCGAGATCCTCGTGAAGGTGTCGACCGGGCTCGGCGATGCCATGAAGGGCTTGGAGATGGCGACGCTCGAGACCAAGCTCGCTGAGCGGGGTTGGTGACCTCGCCCAGCGCTGCGGTGAAGGTCGGCGTCCTGGCGCTCCAGGGCGCGTTTGCCGCCCATATTGCGATCCTTCGTGAACTCGGCGCCGATGCGTTCGAGGTCAAGACCAACGAGCAGTTGGCTCACGCCGACGCGCTCGTGATTCCCGGCGGTGAGTCGACGACGATGTCGATGTTGCTCGTCAAGGGAGGCATGCTCGAGCCGCTTCGTGCGCGGGTAGCGGCTGGCCTGCCGATTTTCGGGACATGCGCAGGCATGATCTTGTGCTCGGAGCGGATCGAAGACGGCCGCGATGACCAACACTGCCTGTCGGCGATCCCGATCGTGTCTCGTCGAAACGGGTACGGCCGCCAGATCGACTCGTTCGAAGCTGACCTCGACGTCGCCGGCCTCGACGAGCCCTTCCGCGGTGTTTTCATCCGGGCACCCATCGTCGACTCCGTCGCGGATGAGGTGACGGTGCTGGCGACGGTCGATGGGCAACCCGTGCTCTGCTCGCACGGCCCCGTTACCGTGGCATCGTTTCATCCGGAGCTGTCGGGCGACACTCGCCTGCATCAGCGCTGGTTGGTCAGCGCTGGACTCTTCGACGAGGGTCTGGCCGATGTCAGCGACAAGACGGGAGGCGCCGCATGAGCGGTCATTCCAAGTGGGCAACGATCAAGCACAAGAAGGGCGCGGCCGACGCGAAGCGCGGCAAGCTCTTTGCAAAGCTGATCAAGCAGGTCGAGGTCGCCGCGCGGCAAGGCGGCGGCGATCCCGACGCAAACCCGACCCTGCGAACCATGTTCCAGAAGGCGCGCGACAACTCGGTTCCGCTCGACACCATCGAACGAGCGGTCAAGCGCGGCACCGGCGAGCTCGAAGGCGTCAACTACGAGACCGTCACCTATGAGGGGTATGCGCCGGGCGGGATCGCGTTGCTGATCGAGTGCCTGACCGACAACCGCAATCGGACGTCCGGCGACGTGCGGTCGACCCTCTCGAAAAATGGGGGGTCGCTCGCCGAACCTGGAGCCGTGTCGTGGCAGTTCGAACGCAAGGGCGTCATCCTCGTGCCGACGTCGGTCGAAGAGGATGAGGTCATGCTGACCGCGCTCGATGCCGGGGCCGAAGACATTGTCGACGAAGGCGAGATGTGGCGGGTCACCACCCCGCCGTCGGATCTGCCGCAGGTGCGCGATGCGTTCGATGAGGCCGGCATCTCGGTGGAGTCGGCGGACCTCGCGATGTTGCCGACCTCCACGGTCGAGGTCACCGAGGTCGGGCAGGTCAAGGGCCTCTTGAAGTTGATGGACCTTCTCGACGATCTCGACGATGTGCAAGATGTGCACGGCAACATGGACGTCTCCGACGAACTCATGGACGAAGCCACCGCCTCGTGACGGGCCACAGGTCGGTCAGGCCGGGTGCCCGATCGTCCAGGTGTCCGTTGCCCGCAGCTCATCGGATGAACGGTCCAGGATTGCGAGGAGCTGTTCCGCGATCTCTTCGGGGGTACTGACCCGGTCGGTGTCGTTGAGTTCGTGGTACACGGCCGTTGCCTCGATCGTTCGTGGCGCGTCGAGTACCCGGTCGAGCAGTGGCGTGCCGACGGCTCCCGGGAACGCCCGAATGATCGCCACATCGCTGAGTTCGGCCGCGGCGGCGCGAAATGCCATCTGGGAAGCAGCCTTGAGGATCGAGTACGCGGACCAGCCGACCCGAGGGTTGGTCGCGCTGTAGCTGTCGAACAGCACACACCGTTCGACTCCCACGGTGCGGTGCAGCGCACCCGTGAGCGCCACCGCCGAGGCCACGTGAACGTGGAAGTGCGCCGTGAGCTGATCCGGGTCGAGCGTCGTCCACGGCTCCAGGGCAACGGCGGTCGCGGCACCGTGGATGATCGACGTGATCGGGCCGGGGTGTGCGGCGATGGCATCGATGATTGCCTGGCGGCCGCGTGAGTCGCCGATGTCAGCCGCGACGATGGCGACGTTTTCGGTCGTGCCGAACCGCTCGACGAGCACGTCACCTCGTCGGGCTACGGCCACGACCAGATCTCCCCGCGACGCCAGTGCGTCCACACATGCTCCGCCCATTCCGGCGGACGCACCCGTGATCACGTGGAGGCGTTGGGCGGCAGGTTCTGGAGAAGAGGCCATGCGAGCAGTCAAGCATCAGCCGGCCTCGGGTCGCGTCGGAAATACTCCGCAGTTTCCGCACGCGCCCGAGGCGACTGAGAGGTGGTGGTAGTCGGCTACACCCCGTCGGCGACGCCGAGCAGACGCTGGCGCTTCACGCCGGCCATTCCTCGCCAGGTCGACACGATGCCGATCGTCCAGGCGATGGCTCCGATGACGATCGTGGTCGTCGCCGTCCCGTAGACGGCGCCTGACGCCTGGGCGTAGGAGATGCCGATCAGCGGCAGCGTGATCAAGCCTGATGCCTGCTGCGCGGCAGCGGTCGACTTCACCTTGCCGGAGAGCCGGAGCACGAGCGAAAGCCCGATGAGCAAGAAGCCGGGCAGCACCCACAACATGAGGAGCCACCATTGTTGGGTCGGGAAGAACCAGCCGCCGACTTCAGGGCCGACGATGAGGTTGACGATCAGCGAGTAGCAGGTGAATCCCACCATCGTGGTGAAGTACCCGGGGACGAGCGAGGCGAAGAGTTTCCCGAGGTAGATCTCACGGGTTCCGGCGGGGGAGTGGGCGAGGAACTCGCCGGTGCCGCGCTCTCGTTCTCCGACGAGCGTGGCGGCGCCGACTGCGGTCGAGATCGTCAGCGGTACGACGACGGCCATCGGCGCAAACAAGAACACGGCGAGGGCGTAGCTGGTGCGGCCCTGTGGCGTGTCGCCTTGGATCTGCTCCTGGGCCGCGGCCGGCAATACCTCGAGGGTGTTCGCAACGTTTTGCACCGCCGGGTTGTCGCCGAGGCTCGTGATCGAGAGCAACAAGAACAGCGGCACGAAAATGAAGAAGATGCTGCCGAGGATCCCCATCGGCATCCAGAAGTCCTTGGCCAGAACGAGCTGTTTGACGTCGGTTCTGGCCACGGTGAACGTGCGTTGCCAGTTCATGCTCATCCGACGACCTCTCGTTGTTCGGCGGCGGGAAGCATGCCGGGCGGTACGTCAGCGATGCGGCCTTCGCGGGCGGTTCGGCGAACGGCGAAGTACAGCTCTTCGAGTGACGGTTCGTGGGGCACGATCTTGGTGACTCGGGCACCCGCCCCGGTGAGCGCATCGACGACATCGGGGATGACACTCGGTTCGTCGACGACGACCCGTGACCCGCCGGAGTCAGCATCGGTTTCGACCCGCCGCACACCGTCGAGCAAGGTCAGGTCGCGGAGGCGGTCATCGTCGCCTTCGATCGCGACGAGGACGGAATCCTCGGGCCAGTAGGCGCGGGTGAGCGTGCTCGGCGCACCCGAGACGAGGTCGTTGCCGTTGTCGAGCACGATGATGTGATCGGCAAGACCTTCGGCTTCGACCAGGTGGTGGGTACACATGACCACGGTGTGCCCGTCGACGGTCATGTCTCGAATGAGCTGCAAGACAGCTTGTGCTGATTCCGGGTCGAGACCGGAGGTCGGTTCGTCGAACAGGAGAAGACGGGGTTCGTGTAGCACCGATCGCGACAACGCCAAGCGGGTCTTCATGCCGGTCGAATACCCCCCGACCTGTTCGTCGAGCGCGTGTTCGATGCCGAACCGGGCAGCCGCGGCGCGAATGCGGTCGGTCATGATCGTCTTCTCGACGCCATGCAGTTGTGCCGCGTAGATCAGGTTGTCCCAGCCGGTGAGGCGGTCATAGAGGGCCGGCTTGGCCGAGACGACGCCGCAGTCGCTTCGTACCGTCTCTCCGTCGACGCTCGGGTCAAGCCCGAGGGTGCGAACGACGCCCTGATCGGGGCTCATCGCGCCGGTGATGCAACGAATTGCGGTGGTCTTGCCGGCGCCGTTGGGTCCCAGCAAGACGGTGATCTTGCCTTCGGGGGCAACGACGGTCAGGTCGGTGAGTGCCGGTTTGTCGTTGAACGCTTTGGAAACGCGTGCGAGGTGGACAGCGGCAGCGGGGGGATTGAGCGCACTCATCGTGTCTCCATCGGCATAACGCTGATGGCCTGTAGTGATGTCGGTGAGATGTGCCTAACAACCCCGAAGGAAGGTGGCCTTGATCGATGCGCCCCATTCGTAGGCCACCCGTATGGGCACGGCTTGGTCGTGAGCGACACTCGTGAAGCGCATGTCGCCATCCCAGCAGCGTTCCATGAGGCGTCGGGCCCGGGTGACCTGATCGGTGCTGGCGACGATCACGACGGTGTCCCATGACCGTTCTTCGGCCAGCTCCGCAAGCAGCTGGGCCTCACCTCGAGTGGTGGCCGGATCAGCTTCGATGCATTCGAAGACGGTGCCGTCGGGGATGTCAGGTGTCGGCTTGTTGTTGCAGGGTCGTGCTGACCATACGTTCTGCTCGTCGACCCAGGCTGAAGAGAACACGATGTGGAGACTGACGCCGCTACGGAGCAGATCGAGGGCGTGCTCGACCCGGCCCCCGCCGCCTCCGAGGACGTAGATGGCGTCGGCCGTGCCGGGGTCGTCGCGGGTGGGGTTGACGAACCACCGATAGCTCAGGGCCGCGACGACAAGTCCCCCGATGGCAAGCACCGCTGCGATCGAGGTCATCACTCGCCGTCGGTTCACCGACCCAGCGTGCCACGCCGGTCGCGGTCTCGCACCCTCGCCCCACCACCCGACGCCAGGGGTGTCCCCACCACCTGTCGATGCCCGCTAGGGTCGTACACGTGTTCGTGTTGGGGATCGATCCCGGGTTGTCGCGTTGCGGTTACGGCTGTGTCGAGCACGGCCGTCGTCCTCGCGCCATTGCCGTCGGCGTGATCCGTACCGACCCGGATCTCGATCTCCCTCACCGGCTGGCGGAGATGCAGATCGAGCTGCGATCCCTGATTGCGGAGTTGCGGCCCGATGTGGTGGCCATCGAGCGAGTGCTCTTTCAGCACAACGTGTCGACGGCGATGGGCGTCGGCATGGCGAGTGGTCTGGCGATGGCCGAAGCCGTCGCTGCCGGTTGTGATGTCGCGGAGTACTCACCCAACGAAATCAAGCAGGCGGTCGCGGGTTCCGGCTCTGCCGGCAAGCGCGAGATCGGCACGATGGTGCAGACGCTGCTTGGGCTTTCCGACCGATTGTCTCCTGCTGATGCCGCCGATGCGGCCGCGGTGGCGTTGTGTCACCTTGCCCGGGTGCCGGGTCGCCGAACCCGAGCATCGGTTGCTCGAAGTCTCGAGCCGAACGAAAACTCTTCGCAGAAAGCGAGCGTCACATGATCGGTTCACTGAGAGGCCGGCTTCTGGACCGCGGCCACGACG
This sequence comes from Actinomycetota bacterium, assembly GCA_039188975.1. Classification (GTDB taxonomy): domain Bacteria; phylum Actinomycetota; class Acidimicrobiia; order Acidimicrobiales; family Aldehydirespiratoraceae; genus UBA11606. Next base: position 5,091 of record JBCCYT010000031.1, on the reverse strand, counting down.
GCGAGCTGCTGATCGAGGTCGGCGGGGTTGGCTATCGAGTCCACGTCACACCGTCGACGTCGGTCACGATCGGCGAGATCGACGGCGAGATCTTCGTGCACACGCATCATTCGGTGCGAGAAGACAGCGAGACCCTCTACGGGTTTGCGTCGATTGCGGAGCGCCGCATCTTCGAGTCGCTGATCTCGGCCCACGGTGTGGGGCCGTCGCTTGGCCTTGCGATCTTGTCGGTGCACGGTCCAGATGCGTTGCGTCGCGCGGTTGCCGAGGATGATGTGGCCGCGCTGTGTCTGGTGCCGGGGGTCGGAAAGAAGACCGCCGCCCGTTTGGTGATGGAGCTGAAATCGAAGCTCGATCTGCCCGAGGGAGAGGTCGTGGTTTTGTCTGACGACGGCTCGCCTGCTGCGGTTGGTTCCGGTGCTCGTGCCGACGTGCGGACTGCGCTCGAGGGTCTCGGCTACGGCGCCGACGAGATTCATGCGGTGCTCGTCGATCTTCCGGTGGAGGGCGACACGGGCGAGCTGTTGAAGGACGCGCTGCGGCGACTCGCAACCGGCGTGTGAGGGGCGTGATCGACGATGGCCCGTGACGAACTGCTGTCTCCGTCAGAGGAGCCTGACGACACGATCGCGCTGCTCGACGAACCGGGGCTTCGCCCCAGGACACTGTCTGAGTTCGTGGGTCAGTCTGAGCTGAAGGGCCACCTTGGGGTGATGTTGGGCGCTGCTGCTCGACGTCGCGAAGCGGCTGATCATCTGCTTTTTGCTGGTCCGCCGGGCCTCGGCAAGACAACGCTGGCCAACATCATCGCGGCGGAGATGGGAACCAACCTGCAGGTCACGTCGGGTCCTGCGCTCGAACGGGCTGGCGATCTTGCCTCGATTCTCTCGAAGCTCGAAGACGGCGATGTGCTGTTCATCGACGAAATCCATCGTCTGCCTCGCCCGGTGGAGGAGGTGCTCTATCCGGCGATGGAGGACTTCCGCATCGATGTCGTGCTTGGCAAAGGCCCGGCCGCGCGTTCGATCCCGCTCGACCTGGCTCGATTCACGCTGGTCGGGGCCACGACCCGCACCGGGTTGATCACGGGCCCGCTGCGCGACCGGTTCGGCTTGGTCGCCCGCCTCGACTACTACGAGGTCGACGACCTGCAGCTGATCGCCAGTCGAGCGGCCGGCATCCTCGGCGTCGACATCGACGATGGCGGGGCGTTCGAGATCGCTCGCCGATCGCGCGGCACCCCCCGTATTGCGAACCGGCTGCTTCGGCAGGTGCGCGACTACGCCGAGGTCGAACGCGACGGTCACATCTCGACCGAGGTCGCCGCGGATGGTCTCGCGTTCTTCGGTGTGGACGCACTCGGTCTCGACAAGGCGTCGCGCGCGGTGCTCGATGCGATCTGTCGCCGATTCGGCGGTGGCCCGGTCGGGCTGTCGACTCTGGCGATCGCCGTCTCCGAGCCGACGGAAACCGTCGAGGATGTCTATGAGCCCTACCTGATTCAGCAGGGCCTGCTCATGCGCACACCGCGGGGGCGGATCGCCACCCCCGCGGCGTACGCGCACCTCGGTATGAGTGCACCGCCGGCGGTCGATCCGGCTCCACAGGCCGGCTTGTTCGACGGCGAGCCCTAGGGCCGGTCAGTTCTTCGGGCACCACCCGAGTCCGACCGGGTCGCTCGGGCCGGAGCAGTAGGCCGAGTCGGCCGCAAAGATGGTGATGGAAGCGCCACTGTCGTTGCCGAAGCACTCGTCGCCGTTGGAGTAGATGGTGCCGCCGGCCGCCGGCAGCGACCCGAGCACGGTGCCTTGGGCGTGCGGCGAGGACGGGTCCCACGCTGGCGACGGGAAGGTCCAGACCCGCTCGAGTGAAACGCCGCAGGCGGTGGCGATCATCGCATTGGCCGCAGCTTGGCTCTCGGCTCCGCGCACGTCGGGCATCATTGCCGTTTCGAGTGGAACGGTCGTCGTCGGGATCGTGGTGGCCGGGATGCTCGTCGTCGACGGGGTTTCTGTGCCGCTGGTGTCACCATCGCCGTGCGGTTCGGGGGGAACGTCGCCTTGGACCGGGCAGTAGCCGAGGCCGACCGGGTCGTCGGGGCCGGAGCAGTACGCCTGGTTGGCGTAGAAGATCGTGATGGTCGCCCCATTCGGTGCGGCGCAGCCGCTTTCGGTGCGGACCATCTCGCTACCTGCGGATGGCCAGGTCGCCATGACGGTTCCTTCCCCGACTGGGTTTTCGGGGTCCCATGCCGGCGATGGGAATGAGATCGTGTTCACGCCGCATGCATCGGAGATCGCTGCGCTCGCCGCTTCGATCGACGTGAGACCGACGACGTTCGGCATTGTCGGATTGGGGTTCGTCGTTGTCGGCGGTGAGGTTGTCGGCGGTGAGGTCGTCGACGGCGCGCCGGTTGTTGTCGGTGGGATCGTGGCGGCCGCTGCGCCCGTTGTCGACGGTGGCGGCACCGTGTTCTCGGTTGCGGTGGTCGGGGGCGTGGTGTCGTCAGGAGCCAAGGTGGTGGTCGCAGCCCTGTCGTCTGCGGGATCCAGTTCCGTGGTTGTGGGCAGCGTCGTCGGGGCGATCGCTTCGTCGCTCTCGGCGACGGTCGGCGGCGGATTCGTTTCTGCGGTCGGGGTACCCGATGTCGCGGGCCCGTCGGCGGCGGTCACGGCAGTGGTGTCGTCGCTGGTTCGGGCTTGCACGGCCACGACCCCGACGATCAACACGACGGCAGCAGCGGCGGCGAGCAACCGTGTTCGTGCCACCGTGCTGATCGCGGGGGTGACGGCGGTGGGGGACGGGAGTGGTTCGTTCATGGGCGTGAGACGAACGCCGGTCGTGTTCGTATCCGGATCGCCAGTTTCGGCCGCTTCGGCTTCGACCAGGCGGGCTTCGATCGCTTCCCAGTAGCCGGCGCCGGCGGCGGGGGCGCGCCCGCGTAGTTCGTGGCCGAGTGGCGTGTCGGGGTGTTCGGGCCCGTGATCGTTACGTTCGTCGGTCATCAGTCGTCGTCCCATCGGGTCAGTCGGGATCGGAGGCGTGACACGCGAGAGGCGACGGTGCCGCGGTTGATCCCGAGGATTTCGGCCGTTTCGTCGAAGCTGTACCCGAGCCCGGCGGTGAGGAGCAGCATGGCGGACTGTTCTGGTGTGCAAGCGTCGAGCACGGCATCGAGTTCGGCTCGGGCGAGCGCGTCGTCGGTCGGCGAGCTGGCGCTGTCGGTTGCCGGCGCGTGGAGCAACCCGTCGAGGGGGTCGGCGCTTCGCCGGCCTTCACGACGGACATAGTCAATGGCGGTTCGGTAGACGATCGAGTGCAGCCAGGTCTTCATCGACGATCGCCCATCGAAGGTGTGGCGGGCTTTGAACGCTCTTTCGTAGGCGTCCTGCATGACGTCGTCGGTCGCGGTCTGGGTCCGCACGACCGCCCATGCGACACCGCGGAGGTCATCGTCCCAGGCCGCGATGCGCGCTCCGAAGGCGCGCGCATCGAGAGGCTGTTCTCGTGCGTTGGTTGGCGCATTCGGTTCGAGCGGTTCCGTCAACGTCCCCCTCATCGTTCTTGAGACGCTCTCAGACGCTCGGCATATCCGCGTTGTGGTGAATTTCTTCTCTCCAGAAGCTGTCGTCGCGTCGCCGCCCGCGCCCTCCGTAGCCTGTGCAGGGTGACGGATCGTCCGGAAACGCTCGACGACATCGACTACGACCTGCCGCCTGAGCGGATTGCCCAGGAACCCATCGAGCCTCGCGATGCGGCTCGGCTGCTCGTCGATCGCGGCGACCGGATCGAACATCGACTCATCCGAGATCTTCCTGCACTACTCGGTCCTGGCGACCTTGTCGTGGTCAACGACACGAAGGTGCTTCCGGCTCGCATTCGGGTGCACCGATCGACCGGGGGCGCGGCAGAGATCTTGCTGCTCGAAGAACGACCCGATGGATCGTGGGAAGCGCTCGCCAGGCCGAGCAAGAAACTGAAGCCCGGCGATGTCGTGACCGCATCGGGTCTTGCTGTGCAGATGGGCGAGGACCTGGGCGAGGGCCGTCGGATTGTGTGGCTTGACCCAGGCGACGTCGATCTTCACACCCGCTTGGCGGAGGTCGGCCTGCCACCGCTGCCGCCCTACATCGAGAATCAGATCGACGACCCCGATCGGTACCAGACCGTGTTCGCCGACCGTCCGCTCTCGGCTGCCGCCCCGACCGCCGGCCTGCACTTCACGTCCGAGATCTTGGCCCAGCTCAGCGAGCGCGGCGTCGGGCTGGCGACGGTCGAGCTCGCCGTCGGCCTCGACACATTCCGGCCGGTGATGGTCGACCGGCTCGACGACCACGTGATGCACAGCGAGTGGTACCGAGTGCCCGACGAGACCGTGGCCGCGGTGGCGGCGGCCGAACGGGTGGTCGCGATCGGTACGACGGCAGTTCGGGCCCTCGAATCGTGGCGTACGACGGGTGCGCAGTCGGGGCGCAGCGACCTGTTCATCCGCCGCCCCTACGACTGGCAGGTCGTCGATGTGTTGCTCACGAATTTCCACCTGCCCCAGTCGACCTTGCTGTGCCTGGTCGACGGTTTTGTCGGGCCTCGGTGGCGTGAGCTGTACGACATCGCCCTCGCCGAGGAGTATCGGTTCCTCAGCTTCGGCGACGCCATGCTGTTGACGCGCACCGGATCATCGAGAAACGACCCTCCAAGTGGCGATGCTGGCCTCCGATAGCGAGCGGGCCGGTTACAGAACCCGACGGTGATGTCATGCTGTTGCTCGCTCAGCGCTCTCCAGGTGTCCGGGAGTGCTAGCTCGAGCGCCGCTCCGCCTCGGCTTTGATTTGCTGATTTCGCATCGCGATGAGGTTGGTCAGGTAGCGAGTGAGAAGCGCCCGGTTGACCAGCGCGCCGAGCGGTCCAAGCGGGGACCGGAAACTGATCTGATCGGTCATACGAGTGCCGTCGCCGACCGGTTCGAACGTGTGCAGGTGCACGAATGACGCAAACGGGCCTGACAGCTGCTGGTCGATGAACGAGCGGGGCCGATCGAACGCCGTGATTTTGCTCGTCATGCGGAAGGGGATACCGAAGTGCATCGCCCGC
>JBCCYT010000030.1:0-33981 GCA_039188975.1 Actinomycetota bacterium | reverse complement strand
GACCTTGATGGTGGCCATCGGCATCCTCGCCTACGGCGTGGAGGTCGAGCTGGCGCAGCTCCCGGCGATGATCGTCGCGTTCGTGTCAGGCACGGCGTGTTTCGCAACGCTCGGCGTTGCCCTCGCGGCGATCTCCAAGACTGCGGCGTCGGCGCCTGCGATCGCGAACGCGACGATCCTGCCGCTTGCGTTCCTGTCGAACGTGTTCGTGCCGCTCGACGATCCACCGACCTGGCTGAACCTGATCGGCGACATCTTTCCGTTGAAACCCTTTGCTGTCGCGTTCACCGAAGCGATGTCTCCGTTCACCGAGGCGCCCGCATTTTCGTGGGACCGCGTTGCCGTCATGGCCGGCTGGACGGTGGTCGGCGCTGTCGTGGCATGGCGGCGCTTCCGATGGGAGCCCATTGCTGGCGCAAGCCGCGGCCGGGGTCGACGGAATCGACGCAGCGCCGCATAGCCGTCACACTTCGGGGATGCTCTCGACGTTCGACGACTTCCCGATCCACCAGACGCCAGAGCCGGTCGCCCATCCCGCAACCAGCGACAAAGACGTCTATGAGCGTTACTGGTTCAACGGCTACTCGACCGGTGGAGACTTCTACCTCGGCGCCGGCGCCGCGCTCTACCAGCATCTCGGCGTGAAGGACGCGCATGTGTCGTTCATCCATGACGGCCGCCAGTACGCGTTTCATGTCTCGGGGCGCCGAAGCGACGAACCCGCAGATCTGACGATCGGGCCATACTCGTTGGACATCACCGAGCCGATGCGTGCCTGCCGTATTCGGGTCGTCGAAAACGACACGGAATTCACCTGCGACCTGCGGTGGGAGGGGCGGACCGGCAACGTGGAAGAGCCGCGCCATCATCTCGGCCGCGGGCTGCGAAAGATCATGGACACCACCCGCTTCACCCAGCTCGGTCGGTGGACGGGCTGGCTGCAGTTCGGGGAGACCCGCATCGAGATCGATCCGAATCAGGTGGTCGGTACGAAAGATCGATCGTGGGGCGTTCGCCCGCTGATCGGCGGGGATACGCGCGGTGCCCCCGCAGTGAGCCAGATGGGCGGCATCTTCTTCTTGTGGGCGCCGCTGAACTTCGACGATCTCGGTCTCCACTACCAGCTCTTCGAAGACACCGTCGGTCGGCCACTGTTCCAGGTCGGTGCCCGCATGCCGGTCTACGCCGGCCCCGATGCGCTGCCCGGCGTCGAGGACCCTGCCGTCGAGCACATGCGCAATCTCGAGCACGAGATCTCGTTCGCTGCGGACAGTCGCATGATCACCGCGGCGACGATCGCGATGGCCTCGGTCGAGGATGGTGCTCGTCATCACGTGCGTCTCAACCCGATCATGACGTTTCGGATGAAGGGGATCGGCTACACCCACCCGGAGTGGGTCCATGGCCGGTGGCACGGCGATCTTGTCGTGGCGACGGAATCGTGGGCGCTGGACGAGGTCGACGACGCGGCGTACGAAAACCAGCACTGTCAGCATCTGATGCGGGCTCACTATGTCGACGGAACCGGCGTAGAACGGGTTGGAATCGGGGTGTTGGAGCAGAACATCCTCGGCCCCTACCGGCCCTATGGGTTGGAGGGCTTCATCGATCCACCCGCCAACCTCACATAGCTCACCGTCGCCGGCCATACTGTGCGCGTGGCGAGGATGCTCGCCTGTCGGCGATTCTCGTGGCGCGGGGTGTGTATGGAAGCTCGGATGACCGTGCGATGGCAGTGGGTGGTGCTCGCCCTCGCTGCTGTGTTGGTGGTGACCGCAGTCTGGTCTGGTGATGCGCAGGCGCAAGCTGAGCGTCCCGTCGTGATCGAGGCGCTCGACACCACCCCCGAACGCGGCGCCGGCGTGGTCGGGTTCACCCAACCGGCGGTCAGCTCGCAGAATTGGCGGGTCCGGTCGTTCGCTCAGATCGGCGACGTCATGTACGTGGCGGGCTCGTTCCTGCAGGTACGAGCTGCCGATGGCACGCTCGCCGATCAGCCCTACCTGGCCGCGTTCGATGTTGATACCGGCGACTGGATTCCAGGTTTTCGGCCGGCGCTCGACGATGTGGTCTGGGACATCGCGGCGACCAATGACGGGCGGCTCCTGGTCGGGGGCGAGTTCGACACCGTCAATGGCGAAGCCCGCACCGGCATCGTCTTGCTCGACACGGCAGGTGCCATCGACGCCAGCTTCGTGACGACGGTCGCCAATGCGGGCAGTGACTACGAGTCAACCGTGCGCACCATCGCCGTCGATGGCTCCACGATCTATCTCGCCGGTGACTTCAACCGCATCGTCGATGATCAGTACGCCCACGGGGTGTATCGGATCGGCCGGGTCAACCTCGGCAACGGCCGCCTGCAAGGAAGCTGGCGTCCCCGCGTTGCGGGCGGCGGCATCTACGACATCGCACCCGACCCGGCGAGCAATGCGGTGCATCTCGTCGGCACGTTCACATCGGTCGACGCTGCGCCTGGTACGACCGGCGCCGCCGCTGTGCTGTTGTCGTCTGGGGCGGTCGCGCCGTGGTCACAGGTGGTCGGAAACAACGCGTCGCAGAACTGGTACTACGGCGTCGACGTCGTCGGTGACAGTGTGTGGATCGGCGGCTCCCAGCACATCGTGCAGCGCCTCGACGCCGACACGTACGCACGCGCCGACTTCTACATCACGAGCGGTCTCCCCGGCACGATCGACCCGGTCGACGGCTCGTACGCCAATTCCGGTACGGGGGGTGATGCGCAGTTCTTGGCGCTGGTCGACGGCGCGATTGTGACCGGCTGTCATTGCCGAGGCCTGCACCACACCGCCAGCACCGGCGAAGAGGTCAACGTAGCCAACCGGCCGGTCCACACCTACCGCCCTGACGGCCGCCGTATCGACTGGTCACCCAGCCTCTACACCTGGAACGAAGGCCCGTACGGAGTTGCCGGCGATACCAACGGATGTCTGTGGCTCGGCGGCGACTTCACCGGCGACGTGGATGGCTTCGCCCGTTTCTGCCCGTTCGACGAAACGAGGGCGGAGATCACCCGACCCTTCTCGTCGGTGATCGGCGCCGATCAGGCGATTGCGTTCCGTGGGCGCGTCACCGACCCGGTGGGTGTGAATCAGGTTGAGCTGCAGGTGCGGACGACCGGTGGCTCATACCTGCAACCGGATGGTTCGTTCGCCGCTGCCCCCGCCGCACTGCCGACCACGGTCGTGGAGTCGTCGAGTCGGGTGCTCGAGGTCGTTGCGCAGCTGCCGGTTCTTCCCGTTGGCGACTACATCCTCGACGTCTCGGGCGGCGGTGTCTCGGGGAACGACAGCGCAACAACCGTCCTGCGAGTCGCCGATCTCGACCCGATCGTGATCGGGACGGGTCAGCCCTCCGCAAACGGCAATGCGATCGTTGAGAATGCCTCCGGCGGGCTTCGCATTCGCGGACAGCTCGTCGATCCGGCGGTGTTCGGCCCCCAGGGCTTCGTGGCCGTCGATGCCGTCGATCTTCGTGGCTACGACACCGATCTGCAGCCCGGCGATCTCGACGACATCGATGTGATGCTGATGCCACCCACCAACTCAGCTCGCTACACCGACGATGAGCTCGCGGTCGTCGAAGCGTGGGTGAACGCCGGCGGCGTGCTGTTCGCCTACGCCCAATCCGACACGGTGGACCGGGTCCTCGAATGGTTCGGTCTGCCCGTCAGCGAGGGCACGACCGGGCCGACGATGAGCGCGGTTGGGGCGAACCGCGATCATCCCGTCATCAACGGTATCTACGGCCCCGTGACCCAGATCGTCGGCGATCAGGGTGGGTATTTTGCGGAAGCGGCGGTGCCGGCCGGCTGGCTTGCGTTGTTCGAGAATGGAGACGGCCGACCCACGGTGGTTGCTGGGGCGTACGGCGACGGTCACATCGTTGCGATGTCGTCGGTACAGATCACCCGACTCCAGGGAGGCGTTCCGTTCATCGCCAACGTGCTTGGCCATGTCGTCGAGCTCGCGCTCGATGCGCCCGCACGCACCCCGGTACCGCCGGTGATCCAGTCAATCCCGAACCAGACGTCGACGGTTCAGGTTCCGACGGAGCTTGCGGTTGCGGCATCGGACCCCGATGGCGGCTCGGTCACGTTTGCTGCGACCGGGCTTCCCGCCGGACTCACGATCGATTCGAACACCGGGCGGGTGTCCGGCACCCCGACGGGCGTGGTCGTCGATGCGGCGGTCGTGATCACTGTGCTCGATGACGAAGGCGACACCGCGCAGGCGTCGTTTTCGTGGACGGTCGAAGCCGCCGACCTCGTTGCGCCCGACAACGTCACGTTGACCACCAACGGCGTGGATGAGGTCACGGTGGCGTGGGACGAGGTCGGTGTGGCCTCCGGGTACCTGATCCACCGTGACTTCGTGTTCGTCAAGTGGGTTCGCGCCGGCACCGCGTCCTGGACCGACACGAGCGTTCGTGCCGGCGAGGTCTATCGGTACCAGGTCCGATCGCAGCTCCGTAGCGGTGAGTTCTCCGACCCCTCCCCGCTGCAGACGATCGCCGTGGGCGACGACGGCGCGGTTCTGCCACCGTTCGGAACGCCACCCAACGCAGCCGCACTGTCCGATGGGACCGCGGTGACCATCTCCTGGGACGAGGTCGACGAGGCCACCGGTTACCTCATCCACCGGGACTACCAGTTCATCAAATGGGTGCCGGCCGGCACGGCCGACTGGACCGATACCAGCGTGACCATCGGCGAGTCCTATCGCTACCAGGTTCGGGCGCAGCGGCCGGGTGAAAACTCGCCGCCAACCGGTCTGCTGCGGGTGACGGTCGGCGACGACCCCGGCCCCGACACGACACCGCCGACGACGCCGCCGAATGGCACGGCGGTCATCGCCGGCGACCAGATCGATATCGCTTGGGACGCCGCCACCGACGACCGCGGCGTCACCGGTTACCTGGTCCATCGGAACTGGCAGTACCTCGGGTTCGTCGCCGGTGACATCACGACCTTCACCGACACCGACATCGTTGCTGGTACCCGCTATCGCTATCAGATTCGGGCCCAAGACGGCGCAGGGAACAACTCGGCACCGACGGCCTTGATCGTGGTCGACGTGCCCTGACCTTCACTGGTCACATAGGCCATTCGACCCAGGCATTGGGTCCAGGCATCAGCTACCCTGAGCGGTGGATCCTGACACTGGGAGTGATGGGCGATGGCGACGCAACGGTTCACAACACGATGGATGACGACGGCTGCGGTCGCACTGATGGCTGCGGCAACCGCGTGGGCTGCGCCCGCACTTGCTCAGGGCGACAGCGACGTTCCGGTGCTGATCGAGACACTGTCCCAAGAGCCCGAGGACGGCGCCGGGGTCATCGGCTTTCGTCAATCTGCGGTGAGCAGCCAGACCTGGCGGGTTCGCGGGTTCGCCCAAATCGATGACGTCATGTACGTCTCCGGCTCGTTTCAACAGGTCCGCGAGTCGCCCAATGGGGGTGCCGTGCACGATCAGGCGTATCTCGCCGCGTTCGATGTCGACACCGGCGCCTGGATCTCGACGTTCCGCCCGGTGCTCGATGACGTCGTGTGGGACATTGCCGCAACCGACGACGGTCGCCTCGTCGTCGGCGGTGAATTCGACACCGTCAATGGCGAAGCCCGCACCGGCATCGTCATGCTCGACACCGATGGCAACATCGACAACAGCTTCGTCACGAGCGTCACCAATGTCGGAAGCACCTACGAACCGTCGGTGCGCAGTGTGGAAGTCGACGGCGGCACCGTGTACCTCGCCGGCGACTTCAACCGCATCGTCGACGACCAGTACGCCCACGGCGCGTATCGGGTTGGTCGAGTCAACCTGAGCAACGGACGCATGCAGCAGAGCTGGCGGCCACGGGTCAGTGGCGGCGGCATCTTTGATCTCGAGATCGACCCGTCCAACGGCGTCGTCCACATCGTCGGCAGCTTCACCTCGGTGCAGGCAGTGTCGGGCACGGCGGCGGCCGCCGCCGTCGACATCAACACGGCGTCGGTGATGCCGTGGTCACAGTTCGCATTCAACGAAATGGGCGGCAACCTGCAGTACGGCGCCGCCCTTCTCGGTGACGACGTCTGGGTCGGCGGCTCGCAGCACTTCCTGCAGCGGCTCGACGCCGACACCTACGAACGCCAGTCGTTCTATGTCACCAGCGGTCAGCCGGGCACCATCGATCCGGTCATCGGGAACTACGAGTCGACCGGCACCGGCGGCGATTACCAGTTCGTGGTGACGGTCGACGACCAGATCATTGCGGGCTGTCACTGCCACTCCGGCCACCACACGTCGACTACCGATGACAACATCAATGTCCTCAATCGTCCGGTGCACGCGTACAACGCAGCCGGCGAGCGCATCGATTGGTTTGCCTCGCTCTACACCTGGAATGAAGGCCCGTATGGTGCCGGAGGCGATACCAACGGCTGCTTGTGGGTCGGCGGCGACTTCACCGGCAATGTCGACGGGTTCGCCCGGTTCTGTCCGTTCTCAGAGACCACCTCGGTGATCAGCCGGCCGTTCTCGTCGGTCATCGGTGATGACCAGGCGGTCGAGTTTCGGGCCCGGGTCAGCGATCCGACGGCGACGACATCGATCGAGCTGCGCGTGATCAACAGCGACGGCAACTACCTGCGACCGAACGGGCAATTCAACGCCAACAGCAACCCGCTGCCGGCCACGACATCGGGAACCGGCACTCGGGTCCTTCGTGCGTCGTATCAGCTGCCGGTGCTCCCCGCTGGCGACTACACCCTCGAGGTCGTCGGTACGGGTGCATCGGGAACCGACACCGAACAGATCGGGCTCCGGGTCGCTGACCTTCCTGATCTCACGATCGGTACCGGCCAGCCATCCAACGCAGGTCGAGACGTGTTCGATTCGAACAGCGGCAAGTGGGTTCGTGGCCAGATCAATGACCCCGCCATGTTCGGGCCGCAGGGCTACGTGCCGGTCAACACGGCCACGTTGCTCGATCACGAAACCGATCTCGAAGCTTCCGATCTGATCGGCGTCGACATCATGTGGATGCCGCCCGCAACGTCGGGTCAGTACACCGCCGCCGAACTCGACGTCCTCGAGCAGTGGGTGGCGAATGGCGGCGTCATGGTTGCGTACTCCGAGCTCGCCACCACCGATGTCGTGTTGGAACGATTCGGGCTGCCGGTCATCGGCGATGCCGACACCTCGTTGATGACGGCCGTCTCGGCCAACAGCGGGCACCCGATCCTCAACGGCCTCTACGGCCCGGTGAGCCAGGTCGGCTACAACGGCCGACGGTTCGACCCGGCCGATGTGCCCGGCAATTGGTTGACGTTCTTCCGCAACCACGAGAATGCGCCGATGGTCGTCGGTGGCGCCTACGGCGACGGATACGTCGTTGCGCTTGCGACCCGCTCACCGCTGCAGGCCCAAACAGGGGTGCAGTTCCTCGGCAACCTGATGGCTCACGTCACCGACGTTGCGCTTGAACTCGACGATGTCACCAGCATTCCGCCCACCGTGGAGTCGGTGGCGCCGCAAACATCGGCCGCGTTCGTTCCCGCCTCGCTGCAGATCATCGCATCGGACCCCGACGGTGGTTCCGTCGGCTTCAGCGCAACTGGACTTCCCGCCGGACTCTCGATCAATGCGTCGACCGGTCTGATCTCGGGCACGCCGACGACGCTCGTCGTCGATGCAGCTGTCGTCGTGACCGTGCAAGACGACGAGGGTGACACCGCGCAGGCCGCCTTCACCTGGACCGTCGAAGAAGCCGCCCTCGTGCCGCCGGCGAATGTCGAGCTGACGACCAACGGCGTCGACAACGTCACCATCGAATGGGATGCGGTCGGCGTTGCCTCTGGCTACCTCATCCATCGAGACTTCGTGTTCGCGAAGTGGGTTGCGGCCGGAACCACCACCTGGACCGACACGTCGGTGATCGAAGGCGGAACCTACCGCTACCAGGTGCGATCCCAGATTCGAAATGGTGACTACTCGGATCCATCGCCGATCGAGATGATCACCGTCGGCGACGAAGGACCTGAACTGCCACCGTTCGGCACCCCTCCGAACCCCACGATCGAGACCAATGGTGTCGACACCGTGACCTTGGGTTGGGATCAGGTGGCCGACGCCACCGGGTACCTCGTTCACCGTGACTACCAGTTCCTCAAGTGGGTGCCCTTCTCGGAGTCGTCGTGGGTCGATACGTCGGTCGTCGCCGGCGAGTCATATCGCTACCAGATCCGGGCTCAGCGAGCGGGGGGCGAGTACTCGGCCCCAACCGAAGAGCTGCGGATCACCGTCGGCAACGACGGTGGTCCCGATACGACACCTCCGCAGACCCCACCGAACCCGGCCGCAGTCCTCGACGGCGATCAGGTCGTTGTCACATGGGACCCGGCCACCGACGATCGTGGCGTGACCGGCTATTTGATCCATCGAAACTGGCAGTACTACGGCTTCGTCGCTGGAGACATCACGACCTTCATCGATGATGATCTCGAACCGGGAGGTCGGTACCGCTACCAGATCCGGGCCCAGGACGCTGCCGGAAACAATTCGGCACCGACGACCCGCGTCGTTGTCGACGTGCCGTAAGCCGAACGATCGAGGCGGCCCGATCGGCCCGGGCCGCCTACGATCACCGCGTGACTGCGTACGACGAATTCGGCCTCTTCCACGAAAACGCGGCGGAGTATGACCTGGCGTTCGATGCGCCTCCGCTTGTCCGGCGCGAGTCGGTAGCGCTGCCATCGGGTCTGTCGCTCAGCGCGCTGGTATGGGGCGACGGCGACCCCGAACTCGTGCTCGTGCATGGCGGTGCCCAGAACGCCCATACGTGGGACACGGTGGCGCTCGCCCTGGGACGATCGCTCGTCGCGATCGACCTGCCTGGGCACGGCCACAGTGATCATCGACCGGCGCACGACTACACCCCGACATCGATGGCGGCCGACGTCGCTGTCGCCGTCGAGCGCCTCGCGCCGAACGCTGCGGCTGTCGTTGGCATGTCCTTGGGCGGTATGACGTCGATCTGCCTTGCCGCCGACTTCCCTCACCTCGTGCGCCGACTGGGGGTCGTGGACGTCACTCCCGGCACCGATCACGCAAAAGCCGAGCCGATCATCACGTTCGTCGACGGCCCCGAAGAGTTCGAGAGCTTCCAGGCCATTCTCGACCGCACGATGGAGTTCAACCCGGGACGCAGTGAAGCGAGCCTTCGCCGCGGGATCTTGCACAACGCAAAGGCGCTACCCGATGGTCGCTGGACCTGGCGCTATGACCGCATGCGGGATTGGAAGATCGGCGGCGATGACGCGCCGTCCTTTGACGACCTCTGGGCCAAGGTCGACCTGGTCGAGGTGCCGATCACCCTGTGGCAGGGCGGGAAATGGAGTGTGATCGGCGATGAGGACATCGAGGCCTGGATGACCCGCCGGCCCGACACCGTGCACATCGTGGTCGAAGGCGCCGGTCATTCCATCCAAGGCGACAAGCCACTCGAGATGGCTGCGCTGATCGACGACCTCTTGGCCCGATGAACTCTCGTCCTGCGGGCCTGTTGAGCCCGATTCGACTCGGTGCCCTCGACCTTCGGAACCGAATCGTCATGGCCCCGATGACCCGTTCTCGAGCGACGGCCGACGGGGCGGTGACCGACATCATGGTCGAGTACTACCGGCAGCGGGCGGGCGCCGGGATGATCGTCACCGAAGGCGTGTACCCGACTGAGGCGGGCAAGGGATATTGCCGAACACCCGGCCTCGCCAACGAATCCCACATCCGCGGGTGGCGACGAGTGACCGACGCCGTCCACGCCCGGGGTGGCACCATCGTGATGCAGATCATGCACGTCGGTCGGATCGCGGTCCCCGACAACAAGGCAGCCGGTGCCCTGACCGTCGCGCCGTCGGCCATCGCCGCCCGAGCATCGCTGTACACCGATACCGATGGCGGAACCATGCAACCCTGCGCCGAACCGCACGCGCTGGAGTCCGACGACGTCGATCAGGTCATCGCGGACTACCGGCGTTGCGCGGAACGTGCCTTCGAGGCAGGTTTCGACGGCGTCGAGCTCCATGGCACAAGCGGATACCTGCCCGCCCAGTTCCTTGCGACCGGGACGAACCACCGCACCGACTCGTGGGGTGGTTCGCTCGCCAACCGATTGCGGTTCTTTGTCGAAACCGCCGCTGCACTCACCGCAGCCAACGGCGCCGACCGGGTTGGCTTCCGGATCTGTCCCGGAAATCCCTTCAACGACCTCCAGGACGACGATCCCGCAGAAACAGCTCAGGCCCTGCTCCGGGAGCTGAACCCGCTGGGCCTGGCCTACTGTCACACGATTCGTATGCCTCGCACCGGGATCGACAACGAACGACTCTGCCGCGACACGTTCGACGGGCCCGTCATCGTCAACGACTCGTACTCGCCCGCAGAAGCCGACGATGCGGTCGCCGCAGGGAGAGCCGACGCCGTGTCGTTCGGCCGGGCCTACATCACGAATCCCGATCTCGCCGAGCGGATTGCGGTCGGTGCTGATCTCGCGAACCTCGCGGCCGATCACATCTACGACCCGGGCCCCGAGGGGTACATCGACTTCCCGACCATGACCGGTTGAACCCTCATGGCCTCGACCCCGCCCGCCGAGTTCGTGATCGATGAGCCGCTCATCCGAACCCTGCTTCACGCACAAGCCCCCGAATTTGCGAGCCTCCCCCTTCGTCGTGTCGCCGCAGGTTGGGACAACGAAATGTGGCGGCTCGGCGACGAACACGTCGTCCGCATTCCCCGACGGGCACAGGCCGAACCGTTGATCGAGCACGAACACCGATGGCTGCCACGCCTTGCCGCCACGCTTCCCGTCGCGGTTCCGGTGCCGGTCGTCGCCGGCCAACCCACGGCGCAGCATCCGCGTCGCTGGACGGTGGGCCGGTGGTTGCCGGGCGAGCCGCTGGCCGACCGTCCCGGGTCTGCGGCCCTCGCCGGCGGCCTCGCCGACTTCCTGGCCGCCCTCCATCAGCCTGCACCCGTCGATGCGCCGGTCAACGATTGGCGAGGCGTCGACCTCGGCGCCCGCGCCGACCGCGTCGAGATGGCGATCGGCGTGCTTCGTCGAACCGAGACAGCGACCGCCGATCAGATCATGGAGCGGTGGGCAACGTTGATCGCCGCTCCCATCTATGACGGCGAGCCCGTGTGGGTGCATGGGGATCTCCACCCCCTGAACCTGCTGGTCGACGACGACACGCTGACCGCAGTGATCGACTTCGGCGACCTGACGTCAGGTGACCCGGCATCTGACCTCGCCGTTGCCTGGATGGCGTTCGAACCGATCGAACGGCACCAGCTCCAGACCCAACTGGCGCACGTCGACCCCGCGACATGGGCTCGGGCCCAGGCGTGGGCCCTTGCCCTCGGCACGATCGTGGTGGTGAACAGCGACGACGACCCACTGCTGGAGCGGGTCGGCCGGACCGCCATCCGCCGTGTCCTCGTCGACCAGCCGCCGATCTGACCACCCGGCCGACTCAGAGCTGGCCGTGCTGGAGAAGGCGGCTCACCTCTTGGGCCCGAGACCGGGTTGCATCGAGATCGGCGAGCCGGCGCATTCCGCCGAGTTGGGTGCTCATTCGATGGTTGGTGCGGAGGCGGTCCTCGTTGCGGGCGAGGAACTCCCAATACAGCGACGTGAACGGGCAGGCATCATCGCCGGTGCGCTTCTTCGGATTGAAGCGACAGCTGCGGCAGTGGTCGCTCATCTTGTTGATGTAGGCGCCGCCCGACGCATACGGCTTGGTCGCCATCCGGCCGCCATCGGCATGGAGCGCCATCCCCACGACGTTGGGGGCCATGACCCAATCGGCGCCATCGATGAACGACGCTCCCATCCAACCCGTCATCGCTTGCGGATCAACCCCGATGGAGAGAGCGAGATTGCCGAGCACCATCAGCCGCTCGATGTGGTGGGTGTAGGCCCGGTCGTGCAATCCCTCGATCGTGTGCGCGACACACGCCATGTCGGTGGGCGCCTCGCCCGTGAACGCCGGTGGTATCGGCGCGTGCGCATCGAGCTCGTTGCACTCGAGGTACTCGGGACCCCAGAGCCAGTACACACCCCAGACGTACTCACGCCAGCCGATGATCTGTCGAACGAACCCCTCGACCGAGTTGAGCGGTAGGTCTCGCTCCCGGTACGCCCTCTCCGCCGCGTAGGCCACCTCACTCGGGTGGAGCAGGCCGAGGTTCATCGAGCTGCTGAGGGCACTGTGGGCCAGCTTCCATTCCGACCGCAGCATTGCGTCCTCGTGCGCACCGAAGACAGGCAGTGCATGTCGAATGAAGTCATCGAGTCGTTGTTGCGCTTGGTGGCGAGTGACGGGCCACCACCCTTGTGGCTCCGCGCCCCAGAGCTTGATCGCCGGGTTCGCCTCGAGGTCGGCGATCACCTGTCGATCGATGTCGTCCAGCGAAAACACCTCCGCCGCTGGCCACGAACGTCCGTCTTTCGGGGGTGGTTCGCGATTGTCGGCATCAAAGTTCCACCGACCGCCGGCTGGTTGGTCGCCGTCCATCAAGATGTCGAGGCGCTGTCGCTGCCACCGATAGAAGTCTTCCATTCGCAGCGAGTTTCGCTCGCCGGCCCAGGTCTCGAACTCGTCCGGTGTTGTCAAGAACAGCCGGTTGCGCAGCAACTGCACGCCCAGTGCTTCGAGGTGTTCGACCGCCCGATGGCTGTTTGGCGTCGTGGCGGTGATCAATGCGACCGGGTAGTCGGATCGGTGAGCGGCGACCCCTTCCGCCAACGTCGGAGCGCGGCGATAGTCGACCTCGTAGCCAGCCTCGGTCAACTCGGCCGCGAAGTGACGCATCGACGAAACCACGAGGTGGGCTCGCTGACGATGCCACCGGCGCCGGGTGAGCGCCGCCGTGCTTTCGACGAACAGCACCCGACACGCCGCCGGCGAGCGGCCCCGCAACGCACCGTTGGGTCGGTTCAGCTGGTCACCGAGGACCAGAACGGTCGGTAGTCGGGCGGTCATGTCGCCATCGCGAGGATCGCCACGGCGATCGCGCCGCGCACGGACCAGCCGATCGTGCGGATCCAGTTGCTCCGCACCAGCCGTTGCGCATCGGCGGAGTCCCAGCGCTCGGCGAGCCGTCCGTGCAGCGGCACCTGGATGAAGATGGTCGACAGCGTGACGATGCCCAGCACCGCAAAGCCAGCGACGGTCAATGCCACTGGCACGCCATCCGGGCGGGCGACCACCAGCGCGATGGCCGTCGCGCCCTCAACCGCCATTGGCGGTCCGACGACAAAACCGGTCAGGTACGTGTGGCGCTGTTCATACGCGACGAACGATGCCTCGGGGACTGCGCTGAAAAGCGGGTAGTGAACGATCTGAACAAACCAGATCACCCCAGCCATCACGAGGGTCGCGGTGGCATGGGCCAGCGCGAGCGCGGTCATTCCCGCGCTGCCTCCACCGCCGCGGTCAGATCCGAGAGGCGGGCGGTGGCTTCGTTGGTCACTGCGGCCAAGCCAAGGTCGGCGAGTTCGGCGATCATCTCGTACGCCTTCTGGCGCGACGTCTCTGTCGACGAGGTGAGCACGATCACGCCGATGTCGTTGGTGCGAGCGAAGTGGATGACCTCATCCAACGGAAGGTTGGGCCCCAGGTGCTGGACTTTCCATCCGCCGTCGAGGAGCGCGGCAGTGGCCATGAGCGCACCGAGCGAATGGGTGTCGCCGGGCGGTGTCGTGACCAACGCCCGACCCCGAGGCCGCCCTCGTTTCCGAGGCAGGTTCGAGGCGATCAGGCCTTCGATGATGACACTGGCCCGGTGCTCCACCGCGATCGTGATGTCGCCGTTGGACCAGCCCTCACCGATCTGTCTCATCGATGGGGCGTAGAGACCCTCGATGATGTCGGTGATCGGGGTTCCGGTCTCTGCGTAGTCGGCCGTGATTCGTCGCGTCGCCGCCTCATCGCCTGCGAGTAGGGCGTCGAGGAAGCGGGGCAGTGCGGTGGCGAAGCCTTCGCGAGCGACACGGGAGGTCGGCTGGGCCGGGCTCTCGCGGGCCTGTCGGAAACGGTCGAGATCCTCGAGGGCGATCACATATTGGCGACCGACCTGGAGCGCAGGCAGCTCGCCGCGTCGGACCCATTGATACGCCGTCTGGTAGTGCACGCCGAGCCGCTCCGCGGCTGCTTGCAACCCAATGGTCTGGCCTGAGTCCATGGAGGAGACGGTACCACGGCATATATGCACTAAATCGAGCTGAGTGGCGACTTTGTTGTCGGTTCGACCGCAACGATGTCGACCCAGGTGTCGTGAAACGCTGCCGATCCACGGTCGTTGGCCGGGAGCTGGGGACTGGTGAGCGCATTGACCGCCCGGCCTTCGGGGGTCGACCGATGCCACCACCCAAAGGGAATGGCGACCAGACCGGGCTGAAGCCGGTCGCTTCGTCGCAACGGCAACGTGAGCACACCTCGCTCGTTGTGCACCCGAACGAGCGCACCATCCTCGATTCCCAGCTCGTCCGCATCGCCCGGATGGATCTCGATCTCAGGGTGATCAGGACGGGGCAAGTGCGCTGGGAATTGGGCGTAGTTGGCGTTCAGGAACTTCACGTGCTGCTTGAGCGAGATGAGCTGAAACGAACCGGTGGGTTCTGGCCGCACCGGATCGAGCGCTCCCAGCTGAAACACTGTGTCATCGTGGGGCCGGTGACCCGCCGGCTGGTTGAACCGGACCCATCCATGCTCCCGGAGACGGTTCCAGGTCACGCCCTCGAGCATCGGGTGATCTCGGTCGAGCAGCGCACGAATCATGTCCTCATCGGTCAGCTCGAACACCGGGTCACCGACGTCGAGCTCCGCGGCGAGCGAACGGAAGATGTCGTTGTTCGATCGAGCCTCGCCCAACGGCGCGATGGCGGGCTGGTTCAGTGCCAGGTTGAAGTGCCCCCACGCCGGCGCGAGATCGAGGTGTTCGATCTGGGTTGTCGCGGGGAGGATGATGTCGGCGTAGCGGGCGGTGTCGGTGATGAACTGCTCGATGACCACCGTGAAGAGATCGCTGCGGCCGAGCCCATCCACAACACGGTTCTGGTCGGGCGCAATCACCGCCGGGTTGCTGTTGTGCACGACGAGGGTCGTGATGGGTGGGTCGAGCTTCTGGGTCAAGACTTCGCCCAACCGGGCCATGTTGAACGTCCGAGGCGGCGGCGCACGATCGTCGTCATCGAGGCCAAACGCCTCCTCCCACCAGACCTGAGTGGAGCGGGCAAGTCCACCGCCGGCATCACGCCAGGCGCCGGTGACGGTCGGCAACATGGCCAACGCCCGCATGATCTCGATGCCGTTGACTCGATGCTCGGGGCCGACGAGCGACCGGACCGCGGCAGGGCGCCGGGTCGCGAACGTCGTCGCCAGCCATTCGATCGTCTCCGCTGCGACCCCGGTTTCGCGAGCCGTGCGATCCGGCGTCCACGGTTCCGCCGACTCGAGGAGTGCATCGCTCCCCGTCGTTCGTTCCGCCAACCACTCGGCATCGAGCAGGTTGTCGCGAGACAGGACGTGGACCAGGCCGAGGACGAGCGCCACATCGCTTCCCGGGCGGAGCTGGACGAAGTGGTCGGCTCGTTCGGCGGTTGCCGTTCGGACTGGGTCGACGACGATGACGATGGCACCGTCGCTCCGGGCGGTTTCGATCGTCGACCAGAGATGGCGATTGGTCACCAGGGTGTTGGTCCCCCACAGCACGATCGTGCGAGCCAGCCGAAGATCCTCGGGGTCGATGCCCTTGGGCGTCCCCAGCACCTCAGCGGCGCCGAGCCACGCGCTGACGCCGCACAGGTGGCGTTTGATGTCGGAGGTCCCGAGCGCGGCGAAGAAACGGCGCGCGAGGATGCCCTTTTGGATGACCCCCTGAGTGCCATCGAAGGAATAGGGCAGGATCGACGCGGGACCGTGGGTCGCAATGGTCGCCCGGAACTGGGCACCGATCTCGGCGATCGCGTCGTCCCAGCTGAAGTGCTCGAACCGGCCTTCACCTTTCGGCCCGACCCGGCGCAGCGGCTGGAGCACACGGTCCGGGTGATAGACGCGGTCGAGGAATCGGTTCACTTTGGGGCACAGCTGACCCCTTGTCGTCGGGTGGTCGTCGAGACCTCGCAACGAAACCGCGCGACCGTCATCGACGGTGACCTCCCACCCACATGTGTCAGGGCAGTCGTGATGGCACGCGCCCCGAACGGTCTCCATGTCAGGTGTCGGCCGCGGGCGCTCGCTCGATCCCGACGGCGCTATCGAGCACGGTCGAATAGGGGAGCAGAAGCCGCTGCCCGTCGTCGGTTTCGATTTCGATCTTCACGCCGTGGAGTTCGACGATGACACCAGACACGCCGTCGACATCGAGCCGGTCGCCTCCGTTGAGGACCCGCCGTAGCGCTCGACTTGCTGCGATCTCGCTCGAGACGGCCCGGCTGCCGCTGTACGCAATGAGCGACGCGGTGAGCGCGAAACCGAAGAACAAGGCTGCCGCAGCAAGGGTGAGGATCGTCGTGTCAATGCCGAGTTGGTTGGCCGCGATCAGACCGCCGGCGAACAAGATCGCGCCACGAACGATCGGTGGAACCCGCCGACGGATGGCGGGTGACACGTGTCCGAGTGACCGCTCGAGAGCCGCGACGATGAACGTCGCCGCAATGTTGGCGATGATGACGACAATCGCCGCTGACAGCGCACGCGGGACATAGTCGACCAGATCCTCGGGAAGCTGATCGAGCGCCTGCTCATTGACGAGCCCGAGCGCGGTGATCAGCCCGATGATCACCGCGACGGAGAAGAACAGGCTGGCGATCGCACTCGCGCTGCGCTGCAGTGCCTCGGGGCGCCGTTCTTTGGTCAGCACCCCCCGAATCACTCGGGCCAACAGGCTGCCGATGATCACCCCGCCAGCTACTGCGATCGCCGCAGCAATCCACTCGTTCATGCGTCGTCCTCCATCAGGTTGCGCACCGTAGCGAACGGAATCCCCATCAGCTCGAAGAGCAGAGTCAAGTCATCGCGGCCACGGACGGTCTCGGTCATGCGAACGCCGAGCCGCCCGACGAGATCATCGGGGCTCGACAGGGTCTGGGCCAGCGCAGGCCCGAGGTCGGGGAGTGGCTTGGCGAGTTCTTCGAGACGGGTCGCAGCACGTTCCGACGTCGCCAGATACGTGTCGAGTTTGGGGTCAAAGCCGTCGCCACGTTCGAGCCACTGCAGCAGCCGTTTGTCGCTCGGGCCGACGCCGAACCGCCAGAACCAGCTCATGGTCGCCAGCCTTCCAGCGCGACCGACAACAGTCGACGGGCTCGTAGCAGGCGAGTCTTGACCGTCGGCAGGGGTACGTCGAGGACCTGGGCGATTTCGTCGTACGACATCCCCTCGACTTCGCGGAGGACAACCACTGAGCGACTGAGATCGTCGAGTTGGCCGAGCGCCTCCTCGAACGCTCCGAACGAGGCACGGTCTTCAACCCGGTCTTCGACGCTCACCTCGGGCGCGAGGTGCGCGGACGGCGCGCCTTCGGGAAGGTCGGCCGGGTCGACGTGTACATCGCGACGTCGGCGGAGAGCGGAGATCGCCGTGTTGTGGGTGATCCGCAACAACCAGTTCTTGAGCGGCGCATCGCTTCGGTAGGTGGGGAGGGCCTGCCACGCCTTGAGCAGCGCGTCCTGAGCGACGTCTTCGGCCAGGTCGCTGTCTCTCGTGACCGACAGCGCGACCCGATAGACCGCGTCGGCGTGGCGACGCGTGAGTTCGGCGAGCTGTTCGGCGGGTTCCAGCCCGAGCAGGTCAGCATCGGGTCGTTCGCCGGAGGGCGGCGGGCGTCCGTTTCGGGCCTTTGACCGGGCGGCCGGTCGAGGAGACGCGCCGGTTGGCGTTGCTGGGTCGGTGTCCAGCCCAGCCATCGCGAGGAGCCCATCCCACCAACGAGTTTGAGGGCGAAGCACGGCGACCATGGCAGATCCGACGTTCGGCCCCGGCGGGAAGTCGCGTATCGGACGGGTGGCAGGTTTTCGCGACCAATCGAGTAGCGGGGGCGTCGGGAGCGCCGGAACGTTGGCCGTGGCGCTCACCCAACCCGCCTCCACGGTCAGCCAGTCGAGGGCACTCCGGACCCGGGGTGCCCTCGACGCCCTTTCTTGTCGGGTCGTCGCTGCGTGCGTCACGATGCCGGATCCATCAGCCGAAAGGCCTCACCGAGTCCGACCCCGGCGAGGCGCCCGTGATCTCGAGCGACTCGAAGGGTTCGCTGCCCGAACGCACGAGCCTGACGTCCGTCATCGTCGTCGTCGATCGCCATCGTTGTTTCGAATTGGCTGTGATGGGCGAGGAGCGCCTGCACCTTGGCGTCGAGTTCGGATGTCCCGATCTTCTCGACATGGTCGGGAGCTTCGCACTCGAACAGCAGCAATGCCGACGGCCGATGATGCGTCAGCCCCTCAGCCATGTGCTCACGGTGATAGTGCGGGTCACGGGCCGCAACGACCGCATCGACGGTGAGAAAGCCAGCCGCCCGATGATCGGGGTGCATCCGCCAGCGCTTCCACGGATCGTGGCCGAGCACGACATCAGGCGCGGTCTGCCGAATGATCCGAGCCACCGCGCCACGTTGCGCGATGGACGGGTTGAGTTCGCCATCGACGGCGCCGAGAAAGTGCACGGCGGCATCCGGGTGGATGCAGCGGGCTGCGTCGGCGGCCTCCCGCTCCCGGGTTGCGATGAGCTCGTCCTTGTCGGCGTCGACGTCCCAGGTGCCTTTCGAGCCGTCGGTGCAGACGAGGAAGTGGATCGCTGCGCCCGCAGCACCCCACTTCGCAAGGGTTCCACCGCACTCGAACTCGATGTCGTCGGGGTGTGCGCCGATCGCCAAAGCGCTCGTCGGGGTCGGCAGGTCGACGCGCATGGTCAGTGCCCTTCGCTCTGAAGACGGATGAGGTCGCCGGGGTCGTCGATGTCGAGTGCCAGCGAGGGCTCGTCGACAACTGTGAAGTCGAGGCCACGATCGCCGGCTTGCTGGCGATGCGCAGCGAACGACCCGGGTCCGTAGCAAAACGTGAACGGCGCGCCGGTCGGAAGCGACAGCACATTGCTGCCGTCGCGGTCGGCGTCGGGCGCGACCGCGACCCCTGGTCCGGTCACGATCCGCAAATCATCGGCGAGGGGGAGATCGGCATGGGCAATGATCACTCGGGCGGGAGCATCGGGCGCGGCTGCGATGCGGGCGACGGCTGCGGTGACGCTGGCGTTGAGTCCCGAGACAGCCGGTGCAATGACATCGGCCCCGACCGTCGCAGCCCAGCGGGCAACCGCAGCATCGTCGGTGACGACAGAGACAGGTAGCCCGCGAGCCGCGTGTACCACCCGTTCGGCCATGGCCTGAGCCAAGCGTTTTCGGTCGTCAGGAGACAAGGCGCCGGCGAGCCGGGTCTTGGCGTCGGCGAACGACCGAATCGGGATCAGCACGGCGGCGTCGGTGGCACGCACGCGGCGAGTCTAGGGTGGGCCCATGTCCATGCGTGTCGCCGTGCTCGGGGCTGGGTCGTGGGGGACCACCGTTGCGCACCTGACGGCTCACAACGCTCCCACCACGATGTACGCCCGCCGACCTGAGATCGCCGAGGCGATCAACGAGCGCCACGTGAATCCCGCGTACCTCGACGGTTATGACCTGCACCCGGATCTGCGCGCCGATGACGATCTGGCGGCCGTGGTTGCCGATGCGGATCTGTTGGTGATGGGGGTTCCCTCCGGCAGCTTCCGGGAGACCTTGCAGGCGGTCCGCCCTCATTTGCGGCCGTGGGTCCCGGTCGTGTCGCTCGCCAAAGGCCTCGAACTCGGCACCGGTCGGCGTATGACCGAACTCGTCGAAGACGAACTCGTCGGCCATCCGGTGGGCGTCCTCACCGGCCCCAACCTCGCCAAGGAGATCTTGGCGGGAGGCGCCGCAGCCGCCGTGATTGCGTTCACCGATCTCACGATCGCAGAACGGCTCCAGTCGGTGTTCAACCACCAGCTCTTCCGGGTGTACACCAGCACCGACGTCATTGGATGCGAGCTCGGCGGGGCGTTGAAGAACGTCATCGCGCTCGCCGCCGGAATGGCCGACGGTCTGGGCACCGGCGACAACACCCGGGCCGCCGTCATGACCCGCGGCCTCGCCGAACTGACCCGGCTCGGGGTAGCGCTCGGTGGCGATCCAGCGACGTTTGCCGGACTCGCCGGCATGGGTGATCTCCTCGCCACCTGCATCAGCCCCCAGAGCCGCAACCGCCATGTCGGGGAACAGCTCGGCAAAGGCCGGTCGCTCGAAGAAATCCGGGCGGAGATGAACCAGGTCGCCGAGGGCGTGAAGTCGGCCCCGATCGTGTGTGACCTGGCTGCCGCGCACGGCGTGTACATGCCGATCGCCGAGCAGATGCGGGCGTGCGTTCAAGAAGGCCGAAGTGCGATGGAGGCCTACCGTGGACTCGTCCGCAACCCGGCCGCTCGCGAGATCGACCCCGACTGATCGTGAAGCTCTTTCGTCGATTTCGTCGCGGCGCCGAGCCGCTCGACCCGGCATTCGGTCAGCTGCTCGGAGACCTCTCCGGGCCGGTGGCGCGCATCAGCGCCGAGGGCGTTGTTGCAACGCTCGATGGGTCATGGCGGGTCGAGTGGGGTGTGCTCGCCGGCCCCGAGTGGAAACGAGCAGCCGAGCAGGTGGCGGTGCGTCAGGGGCGGGTCGACGACGCCCCGGTGTACGAGACCTGGATGCGCGTTGCGGGGGGCGACATCATCCAACGGGTCGGAGTGCTCAACAACGGCAGCGGTCGAGCGTTGTGCTTCGAGTTCGAAAATGCATCCCCCAACGCCGTCGTCGTCGCCGTCGCTGGCTGCGGCATCGAGCAGGCCGACGCTGACCTCTCGGGCGTGCGCCTCGATGGTGTGTGCTGGATCCGCCCCGGCGTCGACGCCGGCGCCGTGGTTGTTGACCCCGACATCTGGCCGGCGGTCGAAACCAACCCGACCGCAGCCACCGCCCGCGGCGAAGGCGACGCCGCGATGCTGATCCCGTTGCCACATCGACAAACACTCAGCGTGATGGTCACCATCGACGGTGACGGAACGATGCGGCCCTCCACCCCGAGCGAGATCGCCGCTGGTTGGCGGGCGGTCACCGCCAATGCGCTCGAACTCGACGTGCCAGACGTACAACTCGATGCGGCATGGCGGCGCGTCGTCGGTGACCTCATCCTCGCCGCGGGATCGAGCGACCCGATCGTGGCTGGCGAAGCCGCGTGGTGGCTCGACCTCGCCGGTCTGCCCGCCGAAGCGGACCGGGCGCGAGCCAACGTGCTGGATGCCGCCGACCGTGGTGACCTCGACGCGGAGGCAGCAGTCGTGGCGCTTCGAGCACTGGCGTCGCGAGAACTCCGTCAGGGGGAACCATCGGGACTCGCACAAATCGCCGGTCCCCTCGCCGCCATCAGCGGGGCTCGGCTCGACCAGGCAACCGCCCGCCTCGTCGCTCGCGCCCTCCAAACCGACGCGCCGGATGCTGCCGCCGACGCCGCCGCGCTCGTCGACGAGCTTGCCCTCGACGATCGAGCCACGGTCACGCCGGTCGCCGCTGGCGCCGAGCGAGTGCTCGGTCACCTGTTCCGAGACGCCGATCTCGCCGGGCGCCTGGAGATGTTGCCCGACGTCCCAGCCGCATGGTTTGGCCAATCCATCGATGTGCGGGGCATGGTCACCGGGCTCGGCACGTTGTCGTTCAGCGTCCGCTGGCACGGCGAACGGCCCGCCGTGCTGTGGGAACGGATCGGAGGACCCGACGACGCACTGTTGACCTGTCCTGGTCTCGATCCGAGCTGGTCCACCTCCGAACGCGCCGGTGAAGCCTTGCTGGCGGCACCGTGACCCGCGCCGCAGCGGGCACTGCGCCCCAGCTGCGCTCGGCGCTCAAACATGCCGCCCCCGGTCTACGAACCGAACGGTCGCTCTGGGCGCATGGAACGACGACCGTCGCCGGCATCGACGAGGTTGGCCGCGGCGCCTGGGCCGGCCCGCTCACCCTCGCCGCCGTCGTCGTCCCCCGAGATCGCCGCCTGTACAAGGTGCGTGACTCCAAAATGCTCACCGCCGCCGAGCGCGACGTCATGCACGACCGAATCATCGAGTGGGCCGACCACGTCGGTGTCGCCCACGCCTCGCAACGCGAGTGTGACGAGCTCGGGATGTCCGCAGCACAGAAGCTCGCAGCCCAGCGAGCCATCGCCGGACTCGGCGTCCCCGTCGACCACGTCCTCGTCGACGGAAACTGGGACTTCGTCGAGACGGTGCCGACCACCACGCTCGTCAAAGGCGACGCCGTGTCGCTCTCGATCGCCGCCGCCTCGATCGTCGCCAAAGTCACCCGCGACCGCATCATGCGCGACCTTCACGACACGTTCCCCGCCTACGCCTTCGCAGGAAACAAGGGGTATCCCTGCCCCAAGCACAAAGCCGCGCTGGCCGGCGTTGGTCCATCGGTCGTCCACCGACGACGCTGGGCATTCATGGACGACCTGCGCTGGACCGGTCAACCTCGCCGCGACGACGAGCCCTCCCAACCGCAGCTGGAGCTGTTTTGATCAACGACCCCGACATGGCGCCCACCGGCGGCGGCGCCCTGGCCCGCCTCCGAGCCTGGCCGGCGCTCAGCATCTTCGTCGCCTGGACCGTGTTCCTGTGGATCTCGCGGCTTCGAAACGTGCTCGGCAACGATGAACTGTCCGCATGGAGTGTGACCTGGCGGATCGCCGTTGTGATCGTCTTCGTTGCGCTTGCCTTCCTCGCCGCATCCGAACGGGCCATCCCCATCCTCATCGGCTGGACCATTGCCTTCTGGGTCCTCCGCGGCGGCGGCATCTTGCTCGACGCCGACTACGACACCGGATTCAAAGCCGTACACACCGGGCTGATGGTCGTATCGATCGGCCTGGCCATGTGGGTCTGGGCGACACGGAGTCGCTAACCTTCACACCGTTATGGGACAGCCGGTAACGCTCATCAAGACCTCGTCGCCCCGTCCGGGGATCCTGCGGTTCGAACTCAACCGCAACCTCACCGGCATGGGCCATGTCCGCTACGAACTCGGTGACGAGATCATGGCCGACGACCCGGCCGCAGTGCTCGCTGGGCGCCTCCTCGACGCCGGCGGCGTCAACGCCGTCCACGTCTACGGCTCGATGGTCACCGTCACCCTCGCCTCCACCGACATCGGCGACCTCGAAGCCGTCATCGGCGGGCTGTACACCTATTACTTACCCGGCGTGGAGATTCCCTCCGACGAGGAACTCATCGCCATGGTCGAATAGCAGATCAGCCTCCTCAGTCCGCCCAGTGGCGGATCCAGGCATGCATGGCGATGCCGGCGGCAACCCCTGCGTTGATACTGCGTGTCGACCCGAACTGGGCGATCGAACACGTCCGCTCCGCCGCGGCGCGCGCCGCAGACGAAAGCCCCGGTCCCTCCTGGCCGAATAACAACACGCACGCCTCCGGCAGCGGCGTCGTCTCCAACGGCACCGAACCGGGCACATTGTCGATCCCGATGATCGGCAACCGAGCCTCCACCGCCCACCCGACGAGATCATCGATCGACTCGTGATGGCGAACGTGTTGATACACGTCGGTCATCATCGCGCCGCGTCGATTCCACTTGCGCTTGCCCACGATGTGCACCTGAGCCGCGAGGAACGCGTTCGCGGTTCGAACCACCGTGCCGATGTTGCGATCGTGCTCCCAATTTTCGATCGCGACATGGAAATCATGGCGACGCGGATCGAGATCCGCCACGATTGCGTCGACCGTCCAATACCGGTACCGGTCGAGCACGTTGCGGCGATCGCCCTCGGCGAGCAGTGTCGGATCAAAACGTGGATCGTCCGGCCACGGCTCCGGGTGAGGGCCGACCCCGACCTCGTCGCTCACCGGAGGCCCGCGCCGCCTCGACCCCCACGGCGACGAGCCCGCCGTGCGTCGGGGTCGCGCAGATCATTCGCACCGGGGATCTGGTGATAGTGGTCTGTCCATCCTGAGCCGTCCCAGTAGCGCAGTGTCGCCGGCTGTCCGGACGGGTCGGCGTACCACCCCGCGTGCGCATGATCCGGATCGCCATCGGAGTCGGCCACCTCTCCCGTACCGGCAAAGACGGCATCGAGGTCAACCGACGCCGCCGCCGCCGAGTCGACCAACGCTCGGTGTCCCGGTGTCTCGACGGCGGCCGCCAACGATTCGGGATGATTGCGATCGTCTTGCATCGTGCGAAGAGCCTCCGACACGACCGGGTCGGGCCCCGAATACGGAGGAAGCCCTTCCATCTCCCGCAAGATATTGATCCGTTCCGACAGGGGCGGATGGGTCGAGAACATGTCGTTGAAGCGTCGTCCCCGGTCGTCGGTCTCGTGGTCATCAGGCGATTCGATCCACAGGTGCGAGGTGGCGTGCGACGTCCGCCGCAACACGGTGATGTCGGCGTCGAGCTTTTCGAGCGCGCCGCGCAGCCCCGCCGGATAGCGAGTGATCTCGACGGCGGTCGCGTCAGCCAGCGACTCACGGCTCCGCGACACCGCAGCCTTCAACAACGACGCGGCAAGCGGCGCAAGAACAGCCACGAACACCATCGCGCCGATGACCAACAGCGCTTGGGCCCCGCCGGCGTTGTCGTTGCTTCGACGCCGATGTGACGCGCCTCCGCCCGTCAGCGCTCCCAAATAGAGCATCCGGAAGAAAATGTCGGAGATCAGCGCGATGGCCCCGGCCGTTGCGACCGCCACCGTCATCACCAAGATGTCGCCATTGCGGATGTGAGCAACCTCATGAGCGATCACCCCTTCGAGCTCCGCACGGTTCATCTTGTCCATCAAGCCGGTGGTGACCGCGACCGCCGCGTTGTCGACGTTGCGACCGGTGGCAAACGCATTGGGCGACGGGTCGTGAACCACATAGACCTTCGGCTTCGGGATGCCCGCCGCGATCGAGACCTCCTCGACCAGGTTGTGGAGACGTCCGAAGTGTTCCTGCGGCGCAGGCTGGGCACGAGTCGACGCGATCGCCAACGACGCTGACGACCAGTACGAGCTGAAGGTCAACCCGACCGAGACGATCACCGCGAACACGACGCCGATCAGCCCCCCACCGATCGCGATGCTCACCGCCGCCCCGACGAGGGCCAACAGGACGAAGAACGAGAACATGAGCAGCCACGTCCGCCGCCGATTCTGGGCGATCAGGTCGTAGAAGTCGGGTCGCTCACCTGCCATGACGCCAACCGTACCGTCGGGCTCCGCAACCGCTTCGTCATGCACCGATTCCGGAACCGTGTTCGCCTGTCCTTGCAGCCGGTGAGCATCCGACGACGGTTCGTCAGCGGTACCGATGGGGTGATTAGGGTGGCCCCGTCATGGACGTCGCGACCGCGTTGTACGCCTCGGCTGCCGTGTTGCTGGTGATCGCCGGAGTGGTGAAGGTCATGCGTCCAGCCGACACGGCGGCCCTGCTCGACGACTTGGGCGCGCCCTCCCTCGGGTCGCTCGGAACAGTGCAGGTCACCTTCGCACTGGGGATCTTCGAGATCGGCTTGGGAGTCAGTGCGCTCGTCACCAACATCGCCGCGATCGCCGTCGTGGTCGGCGCGGTCTACGTCGTGTTCTCGGCGACCGTCTTGCGGGCGATGCGGCTCGGCGCCGGCTCATGCGGTTGCTTCGGTCGAGTCGATGCTCCACCGTCGTGGTCACATGTGATCGGCAACCTCGCCCTCGCCGGCTGCGCGTTCGTTGCGTCGGCCGGCAGCTCGCCACTGGAAGTCATGGAGAAACAGCCGCTCGCCGGGGTCGGCTTTGTGATCCTGGTCGGTGTTCTCGCCGGTCTCGGCTTGATCGTGTTCACGGCATTGCCGGAAGCACTCGATGCCCGGAAGCCAGCCCGCGGGGTGCGCTCGTGAGTCGCGCCGTGGTCGAACGGTTGAGCCGCATCGTCGACACGCGGGCCAGCCGGCGCGGGTTCTTGTCTCGGTCAGCACTGGGCGCCACCGCACTCGCCGTCGCGCCAGCTGCGTACGCACTTCGGCCGACGACGGCGCACGCGGCGATCTGCAGTTGCGCCGGCGGAGCGAGCTGCGATTGTTCGCAAGGATGTTGCGACGGCTACACCGACTTCTGTTGCTTCTTGACCGGTGAGAATCTGTGTCCGCCGGGGACGATCGTGGCCGGCTGGTGGAAAGCCGACGGCAGCGGGTTTTGTGACATCGATAAGCCGGCACCGCGGTACTACCTCGATTGCAACCTGCCGTGCGATGACGGATGTGGGTGCGGGGGGAGCGGCGTGTGTCCTGACACCTGCACCGACGCATTGTGTGAGTGCGCCGGGCGTCACTGCGACAACCGGGCGATCGAGTGCACCCGGTTTCGGTACGGCCAGTGCAACCAGCATGTGCCGTGCGTCGGGGCGATCGCGTGTCGGATCGTCACCTGTGTGCCGCCGTGGGAGTGGGACCCCACCTGTACGACCGAGACGGCGACCGACAACTCCACCGGTCCTCACGACCGGCCCTGCCTGCACGAAGGGTTCACCGACATCCCACCGACGTCGTGGTACACCGAGGCGGTCGATTGGATGGTCGGTCGCGGTATCACCACCGGAATGACCGACGATCTCTTCGGTCCTCGCTACCCGACGACGCGGGCGCAGGTGGCCGCGTTTTTGTGGCGCTACGCCGGTGAACCCACGCCCCCGAGCCCGGCGACGTTCGTCGACGTCGATACCGGGCAGTGGTACTCCGACCCGATCGCCTGGATGGCGGGAACCGGCATCACGAACGGTGCGACCGCCACCACCTTTGAGCGGGATCGCCACGTCACCCGGGCGGAGGCGGTCACCTTCCTCCACCGGATGGCAGGGGCACCCATTGCGATCTCGCCGAGCGGGTTCCTCGACGTGCCCGCGGGAGCGTTCTTCGCCGATGCGGTGGCGTGGGCGAAAGCCACGGGCATCACGTCGGGTGCCACCCCCGACCGCTTCAACCCCCACACGATCGTGACCCGAGCCGAGTTCGCCGTGTTCCTGGCCCGCTACGACACCTGGCGCGGAGCATCCGCCTCATGACCGTCCTCGTGGTCTTGCTGGCGATCGCCGTCGGCGTCTTGTCGGTCATCGTGTTTGGTCTGCTTCGCACCCATGCCGAGATCCTTCGGGCGCTCGACCGAGCTGGTGTTCCGCTGGAGGGAGGCACGACGTCAACCCCAATCACGCTCGGGCCGGGCCCGATGCGACCGTCGAGCGGGCACGCGGTCGACGACATCCTCGGCACCGTTCCCGGCGGGGGACCAGTCAAGGTCGCGGTCGGTGGCGCTCATCACACGTTGCTTGCGTTCTTGTCGTCAGGATGCCGCACCTGCCAGACGTTCTGGGAGGTGTTCTCACGCGATGCACTCGAGCTCCCGGGGACCGACACGCGTTTGGTGATCGTCGCACAGGACGCCGAACATGACTCGGTGTCGAGACTGATCGACTTGGCCCCGCCGGGTGTCCGCATGGTGTCGTCGTCGGCGACGTGGGAGACGCTGGAGATTCCCGGCAGCCCGTTCTTCGTTCTGGTGGAGGGGTGGGGCCGGGGGATCATCGGTTCCGGCACCGCAACGACATGGGAACAGATCTCGGGTCTGCTGACCCAGGCGGTTGCCGACGCCGCGATTGCATCCGGAAGCGACCGCCCGGCCGGGTTCCGATCGACCGACGAGGCGTTGGGCGCCGCCGGTATCGGACCAGGCCATCCGACGCTCTACCCGGACTCGGCGCCGTCACCACCACCCGCGGCGCGGGAGACGCCATGACTCCGGCGTTGTTCCTTGCGTCGATCGTGACATCGGTCGCCGCCGTCCGGGCGGCCTGGTCTCCCTGAGGGATGTCGATGCTGACCAGCATCACCCCGTTCGGCGAACGGGGACGCGGGCAACGATGGTGGCTCACCGCTACCTGGCTGACGATCGGTCACGGGGCCGGAGGACTCGTGCTCGGGCTCGCGCTCGTGGTGCTGGCGGCCGGCCGCAACGAGATCGGAGGCGCGGTCTCCGCCGACGTTCAGCTCTGGTCGATTGCCGTCGCTGCAGTTGCGGCCGCCATCTTCGATCTGAGCGGTGGCCGACTGCCCGGGCGTCGGCAGGTCGATGAGCGATGGCTCACGACCTATCGAGGCTGGGTGTACGGCGTCGGGTTTGGCTTCCAACTCGGGCTCGGTTTCGTCACCGTCGTCAACACGGCACTGTTCCTCGTCGTCATCGGTGCAGGGGTGATCATCGGTGGCCAACAGGCGCTCTGGCTCGGTGGGCTGTACGGCGCTGTCCGAGCCGTGATGGCGTTGCTCAATGCTCGGGTTCGCACCGTCGAGGAGCTCAAGGTGTTGCATCGGAGGCTCGATGGAATCGGGCCGGCGCTGCGGGTTGGCGGCGGCATCCTCACCGGCGTTTCGGCCACGGTCGCGGTGATGGTCGCGTGACGTTTCACGTCGAGTTGCACGGCATCGGCGTCGATGTGCCCGATGGATGGGAAGCAGAGCTGGCGTGGGCCGGCGGAGACCGACCAGATCCGGAAGCGAGCGCAGACGACCTCGGGGTGCTTGCCGTTCGCACCGGCGGTCGGGTCGTGGCTCATCTGGCCAACTTCGTTCTTCCGGTCGACCGAGGCGACTACGGCTCCGGTGCGGTCGAGCAGATGGACGCCAACGCGGTCTTTGTTTCGCTGATGGAGTTCGAACCGGGCGGCCGCGGCGGGGTCTTTTCGGTCGCTGGCCTTCCCCAGAATCTGCGCGGGAATGACTTCTCGCCCGATCAACTACAACGCCGCCTCCCGGGCCAAGCGGGCCTGCAACGGTTCTTTGCTGAAGGCGACCGCCGATTCGTGCTGTATGTGGTGGTCGGTTCGTACCACCGACGAGATGTGCTCGCTGCGGAGGTCAATCGCCTGCTGCGGCGGGTGACGATCGGGGCGTGATCACCGGGCCTGACAGACCGGACAGTAGGTGGTGGTTCGGGCGTCGATCACCCGGGTGCGCAGCTCGGCACCGCAGCGAAGGCAGGGTTCGCCTCCCCGTCCGTAACAGGCGAGCTCGTGCTGGTTTCCGCCCTCGGCGCCTTCGCCGTCGACATAGTCGCGAAGCGTCGTACCGCCATGCGCGAGCCCGGATTCCAACGCTCGTCGAATGGCGATGACCAGACGGTCGGCCCGATCGCGAGAGAGTCGTCGAGTCGCTGGGTTGATCCCGGCATCCCAGAGCGCCTCGTCGGCGTAGATGTTGCCGACCCCGGCGACGGCTCGTTGGGCGAGCAAGATCGTTTTGAGGTGACGGTCGCTGCGCTTGACGAACGCGGCGAGATGTCGGCCGGTGAAGGTCGGGTCCCACGGCTCGGGGCCGAGCGCATGCAGGGTCGGGAGGGTGCGATGGTCGCCCCGTGGGACCACGTGGATACGGCCAAAGCGCCGGGTGTCATGGAAGGTCAATGTCCGACCATCGTCGAATCGCCACCACGCCCGGAGGTGCGGATGCAGCATGTCGATCGACGCATCCGCCTCGTGCACGGCGAGGCGGCCCGTCATGCCGAGGTGCACGATCAGTTCGAGCGCGACCGGCGTGTGCTGCGCCATGGCGTCGAGATCGAAGAGGAGGTACTTGCCGCGCCGGCGGGCGCCGACGATGTCGGTGCCGACTGCATCGAGCGCGGGGGTGAACTTCTGTGACCAGTGCGATCCGGCGTCGACCACCGAAGCACCGACGAGATGAGGCTCGAGCTGGCGTCGAATGGTCTCGACCTCGGGGAGTTCGGGCACGCCTCGAACTGTAGGCTCGCCGTCTCGTGGACGACCTGTTGGCTTCGATTCTCTCCGATGCGTTGGCTCAGGCCGACGGGCTTCTCGAACTCGGCGCGGTTCGGGCCGAGGTCTGGGCCTCAGACCTGATGGCGCTCGCCGCGGAAGCCGGCCCTGACGGCCCGACGGCGGTGATCGAGGGGTTGTCTCAGGCTGGCGGGGCGGGGCCTGCGGCGGCGCTCTGGGCGATCGATGCGGTGGCCGATGGCGTAGACCTGAGCGACCCGGCCCTCGAGCCTGCGCCCACCTGGGCTGGCGATCTGCTCACGTCGACCTGTGAAGCGTCATGGTTGGTGAGCGATTGGCGTGGGGGTTCCGCGGCGTTCCGGTTTGTCGATGCGACCGACGAGCGTCATGTCGTGCTGGTTGATCTCGTGCCGGGTGGAGCTGGTGGTCCGGAGACAGTAGGCGAGGCAACGGCCGGTCCGGCCGAACTCCTCGACGCCGTCGCTGATGCCGATGCCAAGCTTCGTTCCGACGCGGTCCCACCGTTCGACCTTGCTGCTCGCGTCGCTGCGGCGGTGCGTGCGACCGCAGAGCCGTCGGCGTCGTTGGTGGCGATGGGACGACTGCTCGTCGCTCGGCTCAGCACGCTGGGCATCGAGGATCTGGTGCCGCCCGTGTGGGTCGAGCCGGCGATCCCGGAGCTGCCGCCCCGAGATCCCGGCGACGATGCGTGGGCGGCGGACGTCGTGCGACGGGCGCTGGGAGAGAACGACTCGTTGGAGGCCCACGAGTCGGCGCTCCGCGAGGCCGGCGCGGTGCTCCGTGCGGCGGCCGCCAAGGACGAACCGATCGCACAGTGGCTTGCCGCATCGGTGGGCCCGGTCGACCTTGATGAGTCAGACGCCGATGTGGTGCTGGCGGCGCTGGCCGCTGCGGTTGCGCCGGCGACGGTGGTTCCGCTCGCCGCCGATGCGCGCAATGCGGTGCTCGAGTTGGAGTTCGCCGACTGGCTGGGTGCCGTGCTCGGCCTGGTTCGTTCCGGGCCCGGCACGTCCGTCGATCCGCTGGCGTTGATCGACCACGTGAATCGATGTCCTGAGGTCACGACCGACATTCCGAAAGCTGATCGAGCCCGGCTTGCATGGGCCTTTGGTGTCGCAACCGAGGCATGGGAGCCGCTTGGCCTCACCGATGGGGCGACGCTGACCGGGTTTGGTCACGCAGCCCTTCCTGCGGTCTTGCTTCGGGCGTGGGCGCCTCGTCCGGATCTGACCGACGAGTGATGCGATGATGCGGTCATGACGATCGATCACGCCACCGCCGCGGCCCGAGCCCACCGATTCCAGCAGCTCCACGAGACGGGGACCTTTGTGATGGCCAACGTCGCCGATGCGGGGACGGCCGCCGCGGTGGCCGATGTCGGGATCGAAGCGATCGCCACGACGAGCTCAGGCCATGCCGCCACGATTGGCCGTCAGGATGCCGCCGGTGACGTCTCGATGGAGGAGCACGCCGAACACACCGAGGCGCTCGTGGAAGCGGTTGCGGTTCCGTGCAATGTCGACGCCGAGAATGGTTACGGGCACGAACCCGAGGACATGGCAGTCGCGGTCGAGCGATTCGCTGCGGCCGGGGCGGCGGGGATGGGGATCGAAGATTGGTCCGGTGATCCGCAGATCGGCCTCTACGACACGGGAAAGGCGATTGCACGAATCGAAGCGGCGGTCGACGCGGCGAACCGGCTTGATCGTCCGTTCGTGATCACCGGCCGGACCGAGATCTTGCTGTACGGGCTCGACGGTGGTCTGCCGGAGACGATCACCCGCTTGCAGGGGATGGCGGCGGCCGGTGCCCACTGCCTGTACGCGCCGGGAACGTGGGATCTCGAGACGATCCGAACGGTCGTGGCCGAGGCGGGTGGCCCGGTGAACGTGTTGTTGCCGCTGGGTCGCCCTGCGTTCATTCCGGCGTCGTCACCGAGCCTCGGTTACGACGAGCTGGCGGATGCGGGAGTGCGCCGGATCAGCATTGGCGGCTCGCTCTACAGCGCCCAGGTCAATATCGCTGCCGACCTGATGCGTCGAGCCTTGTCGGGCGGCGTGTTCGCAACCCCCGTGATCGCCGGCCCCTGATCCAGCGGCCCTCAGCACTTAGTCAGATTCAGTCTCATTTAGGCTGGGGGTTGGTCGAAGCTGGTCCTTCGGCGGCGAGTTCGCGCCGCCGAACCGTTCAACCAAGGGATTGCCGACCATGCATCGCCGTCTTGCCTCCGTTCCGGCTGACAAAGCCATTGCCGGACTTCTTGTCATCGCCATCGCGATCGCCGGCGCGATGACGTTCATTGGCCGTTCCGGTCTCGACTTCACGCTGAAGGAAGTGGAGATTCTCAACGAGGACGTCGTCGCCCCGGCCCACGAGATCAAGCTGCTCTCGGACCTCTATGGGCTGAGCGTGGTCGACGCGGTGTACCGCGGCAACCTGGGCCTGTACCCGGCTGACGAGGTATTGGCCGAACTTCGTTCTGCGCGAGATGAAGGTCCCCAAGAATGGGCCGTCATCGAAGAGCACATGCGTGCTGCGCTGCCCGACCAGTCCGCCATCTGGGACGAGATCGACGATCGCATCGCCGAGGCCGATACGGCCATCGCATCGACGATCGCCCAGATCGAGGCGAATGGCATCGACGGCATTGGCGAAGACGGCCAGATGTTCACCGCCATCGACCCGCTGACCGTGGCATTCGAAGACGCCTTGAAGATGCTGGACGAAACTGCAGAGTTTGTCGCCGCAGAAGCGCTCGAAGGCGCGCAGAGCTCGAGCAACGGCCTCGTCGTGGGGTTTGCGGTGAGCGCCGTGTTACTCGGCCTCGGCGGTTCGCTCTTGTTCCGCACGGTGCGTGCGGCTGCGCATCAGCAACGGCTCGATGCCATGGACGCCGAGCGGCTGTCTGAGATGGTCAACGCATCGACGCGAGGCATGATGTTCATCGACAACGACGGAGTGGTGCAGTACGTCAACCCCGAGCTCGCCCACCTCTTCGAGGAGAGCGAAGCGGAGCTCGCGGTCGCCGCCTCTGACATTCTCGGCTCGCCTGCCGCAGTCCTGCCGGGACATGGCCCCGACGCGATGGCGGTGCTTCCCCGCACCGAACAGGTACGACTCGGTCCCAAGACCATCGAATTGCAGCTGGTCGAGATCACCGCAGCTGGTGAGCGTCGAGGTGTCATGTCGACGTGGCGTGATCTGACGGAGCAGGTGTTGGCGGCGGAGCGTGAGCGGGTGGCGTTTGGTCGGACTCGTGAGGTGTTGGATGTGATTCAGGCGAAGTCGGCGGAGTTGACGGTGTCGAGTGAGACGTTGACGGCGATTTCGAATGAGATGGCGGGTGGTGCGGATGAGACGGCGGCGCAGGCGGCGTCGGTGTCGGCGGCGTCGGAGGAGGCATCTGCGATTGCGCAGTCGGTTGCGGTGGCGGTTGAGCAGTTGCAGTCGAGTGTGCATGAGATTGCGTCGGGGGCGGCGCAGGCGACGTCGACGGCGACGGAGGCGGTTGAGGTGGCGAATCATACGCGGGCGACGATTGAGCAGTTGGGTGAGTCGTCGGCGGAGATTGGGAAGGTGATTGAGTTGATTTCGGCGATTGCGGAGGACACGAATGTGTTGGCGTTGAATGCGACGATTGAGGCGGCTCGTGCGGGTGAGGCGGGGAAGGGGTTTGCTGTGGTTGCCAATGAGGTGAAGGATTTGGCGGGTGAGACGGCGAAGGCGACGGAGGACATCAAGTCGCGGGTTGAGCGGATTCAGACGGATACGGATGCTGCGGTGATGGCGATTGGTCGGGTTGCGGAGGTGGTTGAGCAGATCAACAGTACGCAGGCGGGTATTTCGTCGGCGGTTGATCGTCAGACGTCGACGACGAATGAGATTGCGGCGGCGGTGTCGGATGTGGCGAAGACGAGTCAGGAGATCACGGTCAGCATTTCGGCGGTGGCGACGGCGTCGAGTCAGACGTCTGATGGGGCTGGTCAGACCCAGGTGGCGGCTCGTGATCTCAGCGAACTGGCCCACGACCTTGCCGGTCT
>JBCCYT010000029.1:0-34087 GCA_039188975.1 Actinomycetota bacterium | reverse complement strand
GCCGACGATCCGCTGGGTGTTGCGGACCGGCCGAAGTTGTTCATCATGGACATGTTCCCGTACCCGTCGGGGGCGGGGCTGCACGTCGGTCATCCGCTGGGCTACATCGCGACCGACGTCTATGCGCGCTACAAGCGCATGACCGGCTTCAACGTGCTGCACACGATGGGCTTCGACGCGTTCGGCCTGCCGGCCGAGGAGCACGCCCGGCAGACCGGTGAGCATCCCCGTATCAACACCGAGAACAACATCGCCAACATGACCCGCCAGCTCGACCGGCTGGGTCTGGGTCACGACAAGCGCCGCTCGATCGCCACCACCGACGAGGCGTATTACCGCTGGACCCAGTGGATCTTCAACCAGATCTTCAACGCCTGGTTCGACCCAGAAGCAGATGGTGGCGCGGGCAGGGCCCGCCCGATCAGTGAGCTGGAGGCGCAGTTGGCGTCTGGTGAGCGGGCGACGCCCGACGGTCGCCCCTGGGCCGAGCTGTCGCTGAGCGAGCAGCGCAGCGTGCTGCACGATTTCCGCCTGGCCTATGTGTCCGAGGCGCCGGTCAACTGGTGCCCAGGGCTGGGCACGGTCCTGGCCAACGAGGAGGTCACTGCTGATGGCCGCAGCGACCGCGGCAACTTCCCGGTCTTCAAGCGTCCGCTGAAGCAGTGGATGATGCGTATCACCGCGTACGCCGACCGTTTGCTGGAAGACCTGGACCTGCTCGACTGGTCCGATTCGATCAAGACGATGCAGCGCAACTGGATCGGCCGTTCCGAAGGCGCCGAGGTCAGCTTTGCTGTCGCTGCGGGCGGCGCCGCAGACCGCGCCCCGAAGATCGATGTGTTCACCACCCGCCCCGACACGTTGTTCGGGGCGACGTACATGGTGCTGGCGCCGGAGCACCCGCTGGTCGACGTCTTGACCACCGATGCCTACGCCGACGACGTCAACCCGGTCTGGACCGGTGGCGCAGCAACGCCCGCTGAGGCAGTTGCGGCCTACCGCGCTCGCGTCGAGCAGATGACCGATGTCGATCGTCAGGAGAACAAGGAGAAGACCGGCGTCTTCCTCGGTGCGTACGCGGTCAACCCGGTCAACGGCGAGTCGATCCCGGTCTTCATCGCCGACTATGTGCTGATGGGGTACGGCACCGGCGCCATCATGGCGGTGCCCGCCCAGGACGAACGCGACTGGGACTTCGCCATGGAGTTCGGCCTGCCGATCATCCGCACGGTGCAGCCGCCCGCCGACTTCGACGACGCCGTGCCCGGTGACGGCGCCTACATCGGCGACGGCCCGGCGGTGAACTCGTCGTTCCTCGACGGACTGGGTGTCGACGACGCCAAGGCCACGATCATCGAGTGGCTTGAGGCCGACGGCTCTGGCGTCGGCATGGTCACCACCAAGCTGCGCGATTGGTTGTTCGCCCGCCAGCGCTACTGGGGCGAACCGATTCCGATCGTCTTCGACGAGGACGGCAACCCGATTTCGATCCCCGACGACATGTTGCCGGTCAACCTGCCCGAGCTGATCGACTGGGCGCCCCGCCAGCTCGACGAGGACTCCGAGCCGGAACCGCCGCTGGGCCGCGCCACCGAATGGGCGACGGTCGACCTCGACCTGGGCGACGGCATGAAGACCTACAAGCGTGACCTCAACGTCATGCCGCAGTGGGCGGGGTCGTGCTGGTACTACCTGCGCTACATCGATCCGGTCAGCGACGATGTCATCGTCGAGCCGAACTCTGAGCGGTACTGGATGGGATCTGCTGTCGGCGGCGAGGGCACCGGCGGGGTCGACCTCTATGTCGGCGGTGTCGAACACGCCGTGCTGCACCTGCTGTACAGCCGGTTCTGGCACAAGGTGCTGTTCGACCTGGGCCATGTCACGACCGCCGAGCCGTTCAAACGCCTGGTCAATCAGGGTTACATCCAGGCCGCTGCGTTCCAGGACGAGCGTGAGATCTATGTCGATGCCGAATCGGTCGAGGGCGACGCACAGGCGGGTTTCACGTTCGACGGCAAGCCGGTGACCCGCAGCTTCGGCAAGATGGGCAAGTCGTTGAAGAACTCGGTGACCCCCGACGACATGTACGCGTCGTACGGCGCCGACACGCTGCGGCTCTACGAAATGTCGATGGCGCCCATCACCCAGGATCGGCCGTGGGAAACCCGCTCGGTCGTCGGTTCGCAGCGTCTGCTGCAGCGGGTGTGGCGAAACATCGTCGATGAAGAAACCGGCGACGTGAACCTCACCGACGAGGCACCATCCGACGACGTGCTGCGGGCGATGCACAAGGCGATCGACGGTGTACGCAACGACATGGACAATCTGCGCTTCAACACCGCGATCGCCAAAGTGACGGAGTTGAACAACGAGGTCACCAAGGCCGGCGGCCCCACGCCGCGTGTCGTCGCCGACGCGATGGTGCGCATGCTGTCGCCTCTCGTGCCGCACATGGCCGAGGAGTTGTGGTCCAGGCTCGGCGGTGAGGGGTCGGTCGTTTGGGCCGACTTCCCCGAGGCCGACGAGTCGCTGCTGGTCGACGATCAGATCGAACTGCCGGTGCAGGTGAAGGGCAAGGTTCGCGGCCGGGTGATGGTGTCGCCCGACGCATCCGAGGATGACGTGTTGGCGGCCGCCCTGGCCGAGGAGAACGTGGCAAAGAACATCGACGGGGCCGAGATCCGCAAGGTCATCTTCGTCCCCGGCCGCTTGATCAACCTGATCGTCTGAGGGTCGGTCCGTCTCGCGCACAGACGGGTGAATCTGGTTGACACGGCTGGCGAGAAATCCCACTGGGACGCGAAACGTCGGCTCGCGAAACGCGAACCGACGCACGCCTGCGAACGCCGAGCGGGAGCTCGGATTCGATCGATTACTGCCCGCTCGAGAGCAGGCAGGCTTGGTTGTGATTCAGCGTTGTCAGCTGACGACGCGGACGTTCAGGGCTTCGTCGCCCTTTCGGCCCGGGCCGATCTCGAATTCGACGTTTTGGCCGTCTTCGAGTGAGCGGAAACCGCTGCCCTCGATGTTCGAGAAGTGCACGAAGACGTCTTCGCCGTCGTCGCGTGAAATGAAGCCGTAGCCC
This sequence comes from Actinomycetota bacterium, assembly GCA_039188975.1. Taxonomy (GTDB): domain Bacteria; phylum Actinomycetota; class Acidimicrobiia; order Acidimicrobiales; family Aldehydirespiratoraceae; genus UBA11606. The sequence goes on along the minus strand of JBCCYT010000029.1, from coordinate 30,999 downwards.
TTCTCGTTGTTGAAGAACTTCACGGTGCCAGTAGCCATGGCGGGGGATTCCTATCTGTATTCGCAGATCGATGTGGATCTGTAACCCCCCACGCTATTCGCAGGCCGGTGACTAACGCGCGCGCGGAGGGGATGGTCACATGTCACGCCTGACATTGACTGTCTGGGGCCGAATTGTCTCTCCCTAGAATGTATGGCACCATACGTTCCTCATGACGGCTGTCGAACAGGTCCGAAATGCGCCTTCATGGCGTCGGGTGGAGATTGCGTTGATCCACACGGCCCGTCGGCTGCGCAGCGCGTTCGATCATCGCCTGGCCGAGCTCGATCTGAACCTCAACCAGGCATCGCTGCTGGCGTTCGTCAACGACTTCGGTGGCACGAACCAGACCGAGCTCGCCGAGATGGTCGGTGTTGGACGGGCGTCGTGCGGCACCATGATCGACCAGCTCGAAGCGCGAAGCCTGGTGGAGCGTCAGCCCCACGCCGACGATCGCCGAGTGTGGCTGGTCGCCATCACCGACGAGGGCGCGGCCCTCGTCGAACAGTTCTACGCGGTGGACGAAGAGTTCCGAAAGGACATCCGCCGCGACATCAGTCGAGACGAACGCCAGCAACTGGCGTCGTTGCTCGAACGGCTCGGCAGCAATGTCGACGCCATCCTCCAGACCCCCAGCCCAGACAATCTCAGGCCGAAGGCCTGAGCGAATAGGAGTACCTCATGCATGAGGCCGTCATCGTCGATGTCGTGCGAACGCCCGCCGGGCGCCGCAACGGCAAGCTCAAGGACTGGCATCCGACCGACCTCGGTGCCCACGTTCTGAAAGCCATCCAGGAACGCAACAATCTCGACCCGGCGTTGGTCGACGACGTTGTCACCGGCTGTGTGTCCCAGGTGGGCGAACAGGCCTTCAACATCGGCCGCAGTGCAGTGCTTGCGGCCGGGTGGCCCGAGTCGGTTCCCGCCACCACGGTCGACCGCCAGTGCGGTTCGAGCCAGCAAGCGATCCACTTCGCCGCGCAGGGCGTCATGGCTGGCGCCTACGACGTCGTCGTCGCGCTCGGCGTCGAATCGATGACCCGCACCCCGATGGGGGCTTCCGCCGCAAAGGGCGAGCTCGGCATGCCCTTCGGCCCTGAGGTCTTCAAGCGCTACGAAGACACCGGCCTTCCCCCGCAGGGCATCGGCGCCGACATGATCGCCGATGAGTACGGCCTCAGCCGTGAAGACCTCGACGCGTTCGCGGCCCAGTCGCAGCAGCGCGCCGCTCAGGCCACTGCCGAGGGCCGCTTCGAGAACGAGATCGTGCCGGTTCCGGTCGACGTCGACGGCGAAACCGAGATGTTCGCCCAGGACGAGGGCATCCGCCCCGACACCACCGCCGAGACCCTGGCGAACCTGAAGCCTGCGTTCGACGAGAACGGCAAGATCACCGCCGGCAACTCGTCGCAGATCTCCGACGGTGCCGCTGCCGTGTTGATCATGAGCGCCGCAAAGGCCGCCGAGCTCGGCCTCAAGCCCCGCGCCCGCTTCACGAACTTCGCGCTTGCCGGCACCGACCCCGTCACCATGCTCAAGGGTCCGATTCCGGTCACCGAGAAGATCATGGACAAGGCCGACGTCACCCTCGACGACATCGACCTGTTCGAGATCAACGAAGCGTTCGCCTCGGTCGTGCTTGCCTGGCAGAAGGAAACCGGTGTCGATCTCGACAAGGTCAACGTCAACGGCGGCGCCATCGCCCTCGGTCACCCGCTCGGCTGCTCCGGCGCCAAGCTCATGACGACCCTCGTCAACGAGCTCGAGCGCACCGGCGGACGCTACGGCTTCCAGGCCATGTGTGAAGGTGGCGGTCTCGCCAACGCAACGATCATCGAAAGGATCGATTCCTGATGCCCCGTATGAACCTCGAAGGCTCGTCCTCCGTCATCACCGGCGGTGCCTCTGGCATCGGCGAGGCCTCGGCCCGCCAGCTCGCAGCCGCTGGCGCCCGAGTCGTCATCGCTGATCTCAACGAGGAGAAGGGCCAAGCCGTTGCATCCGAGCTCGGCGGGCTGTTCGTCAAGTGCGACGTGAGCTCGATCGACGACGCCCAGGCCGCAGTCGCGGCGGCGTCCGAGATGGGTCCGTTGCGCTCGCTGGTCAACTCGGCCGGCATCGGCATGGCCGGTCGCACGATCGACCGCAACAACGTGCCGTTCGACCTCAAGACGTTCGAGACCGTCATCCGGATCAACCTGATCGGCTCGTTCAACATGTTGAGCCAGTGCGCATCGGCGATGGCCCAGACCGAAGCCCTCGATGAAGACGGCCAGCGCGGCGCCATCGTCAACATGGCCTCGGCGGCCGCATTCGACGGCCAGATCGGCCAGTGCTCGTACTCCGCCTCGAAGGGCGGCGTGGTCGGCATGACGCTCCCGATCGCCCGTGATCTCGCGGCCGTCGGCATTCGGGTGAACACGATTGCGCCGGGTCTGATCGACACGCCGATCTACGGCGAAGGCGAGCAGAGCGACGCCTTCAAAGCCCACCTCGGCCAGTCGGTGCTGTTCCCGAAGCGACTCGGTTCCGGCGAAGAACTCGCCTTTGCCGTGATGGAGTGCATCACCAACCCGTATCTCAACGCCGAGACCATTCGTCTCGACGGCGGCATCCGGATGCCACCGAAGTGAGCGCCGTCCTGACCGAACGTCGTGGTCGGGTGATGATCATCACCTTGAACCGGCCCGAAGCGATGAACGCCATCAACGGCGAGCTCTCGCATGGTCTCTGGAACGCGACCCAGGAACTCAACGAAGACGCCGGCCTCACCGCAGGCGTGCTCACCGGCGCAGGGAAGGGCTTCAGCTCGGGCATGGACCTCAAGGCCTTCGCGGCCGGCGAGGACATCGGTCCGATGCAGGAGTTCATTCAGGCGGGGGCCGAGAAGCCGCTCATTGCGGCGGTTGAGGGTTTCGCCATCGCTGGCGGTCTCGAGCTGGCACTGTCGTGTGACCTGATGGTTGCGGGGCAGAGCGCCAAGTTCGGCATCCGAGAGGTGAAGGTCGGGCTGTTTGCGGCCGGGGGTGGCGTGATGCGCCTCCCGGCGCGGGTCGGGTACGCCAAGGCGATGGAGATGGCCGTCACCGGCGACAACATCACCGCCCCCGCGGCACTCGAGTTCGGCCTGCTCTCGCAGGTCACCGACGACGGTGGCGCCCTCGACGCGGCGATCGCTCTCGCCGAGCGCATCGCCAAGAACGCCCCGCTTGCGGTGGCGGCGAGCAAGAAGCTCGTCAAGGCCGCCGCGCAGGGCTACGACGAGGCGGAACTCTGGAAGATGCAGGGCGAGCTCATGGGCAAGGTGTTCGGCAGCAACGACGCCAAGGAAGGCCCGAAGGCGTTCGCAGAGAAGCGCGAACCCAACTGGACCGGTACCTGACCCCAGGCTCCGGAGACGACACTCCCCTGAAATGTCACCTTTTCGTGTCTGACACCAAAAGGTGACATTTCAGGCCGTCGCTTGTGGAACGGCGAAGAAGGCCACCGCCACATAGTGGACCGCGACACCGGCGATCACGAAGAGATGAAAGATCTCGTGGTAGCCGAACCAGCGAGGCCACGGGTTCGGGCGGTGGAGGGCGTAGAAGACCGCCCCGACCGAGAACAGACCACCGCCCACCACGATCAGCACGAAGCCGGCCACGCCGAGCCCGTCGAGCACGGCCGGTAAACCGAGCACCCCGACCCAGCCGAGCGCAACATAGGGCGCCGCAACCACCGGGTAGGGCGCATGGGTCCAGACCAGGTTGGCGATGATGCCGAGCGCGGCTCCGATCCACACCGTTGGCAGCATCCAGCGAGCGGTGCTGGCGTCGAGGGCGAAGACGGCGATCGGCGTGTACGTCGCGGCGATCGCCACGAAGATCATCGAGTGATCGAGCCGTTTCATCACCGCCCGGCCCCGTTCACCCCAGTTGCCCCGGTGGTACAGCGCGCTCACGCCGAAGAGTCCAACGATGGCGAAGGCGTAGATCGAGATCACGAACCGGGGTGCCACCCCGGGGGTGACGACGATCAAGAGGGGCGCGAGCGTCAGCGCCGACATGAAGGCGTACTGATGGGAGACACCTCGGAGGCGGGGACGGGGGAGTGCGTGGTTCATGAGGTGAGGTTGGGGGTGAGGACCGGTCGTTTCGAGAGCGCAAAGAACGCGGCGACGAGTGGTGCGATGGCCCACAGTGTGGCCGATGTGCGGAAGGAACCGGTCGCGGATTCGGTGACGGCGAACGCGATGGGCCCGGCGGCCGATGCCAGCACCCCGAGGAACGTCATCGCCCCTTGAATCGCGCCGAGGTGCTTGGTGCCGAACCAGGCGGGAAGCAGTGCCGCGCCGAGCGTCCGCACCATTCCTGATTGCAGGCCGAGCCACACCGCATAGACGACCACTCCCGCCGTGGAAGTAACCCAGCCGGCGAGCAGCAACGAGCCGGCCAACATCACCAGGGTGAACGCGGGCGCATACCGGGTTCCGACCCGATCGAGCGCCAAGCCCATACCAGGTGAGCCGACGGAGGAGCCGAGGACCTGGGGAAGGAACATGATCGCGGCCTCGGTCTCGCTGAATCCGCTCTCGCCGAGCAGCGCGATCTGATGGAAGTTCAGGGCGGTGACGAGCATGCTTGCCAGTGAGGTCGCCAGCGCAAGGATCCAGAAGGCCCGAGTGCGGAGCACAACATCGCGGTCGACACCCCATTCGTGCCCGGCGTCGGTCGTGTTGGCGGACGGTTCACCATCGGGGAATTGCCCCACCGCCGCCGGACGATCGATGATGCCGAACCACGCGAGCGGGATCACGATGACGCCGACCGTTCCGCTCGCCACCAGCCAGGCTGAGCGCCATCCGACCTCGTCGATCGTGAACGACAGCGCCACCGGCACGAGCGCCATCAGCGCCGACGAGACCGTCATCGCGATACCGAGTGCGAAGCCCCGTCGCCGATCGAACCACCGCGAGATCGTCACGCTCGAGACCAACGAGAGCGATCCCTGGCCGAGCATGCGAATGAAGAAGAACCCGATCGTCAACGTCGCGAGGCCCTGCACGCCCGACATGTAGGCGAGGCCGCCTGCAAACAGGGTCGCGATCAGTGTCATCGCCCGACGAACCCCATAGCGATCGATCCAACGGCCAACGGTGGGAAGCGTGAGCGAGCCGCAGAGGGTGCCGAGGGCGTAGCCGCCGGAGATGGCGTTCTTCGACAGGTCGAGATCGTCGGCGAACTGATCGATGAAGACGCTCACGCCGATCGTCTGCCCAGGCCCGGTGAGCCCCATCGCAATCGTGGCCAGCGCCAGAATCCGCCAGCCCGAGAATCCGGTCGACCCCGTGGAGGGTGTGGCGTCGATCCGGTCAGACATCTGCCGAGTGTACGGACTACCGCAGGGCTCGCTGGGCTAGGGCGATTGTGCAGGAAGCGCCGAGGTTAGGAGCGGGATCACCTCGGCGGGCGTGTTGACGGTGTGGTTCGGAGCCACCGTTTCCAGTGGCCAAGCGCGGTTGCGGCGGATCCAGATCGTGCGGAGCCTGAGCTGATGTGCGGCGGCAATGTCGTGGGTCGGCGAGTCTCCGATCATCCATGCGTCAGCGAGCGGCGCATCGTCGGACAGTCATGGGCCCCGGGCGTGGCGATGGTGAGTTCGACCACCCGAGCCCGATACGAGGCGAGGAGCTCCTCGGTGGTGGCCTCGACATCACTGCGGCCTGTCGATCGCCGAGCGTGTTGTCGAGATCGAGCATGTCGAACATCGAGCAAGCCTGGCACCGATGCCCCTGGGCGACCCGGGTTTTGTGGTCGCTCAAGGGGAAACTCCCGACTAGACCTTGCACACGAACAGATGTTCGTATACCATCACATCATGTTGGCGGGTCTCATCCCAGCAATCCAGACGATTGACGTCGATCACCTGACGCGGCCGTTGCTCGAAGCGGCGATCGAGGAATTGCAGATGGTGGAATCAGCGGCCGTTGCCAAGCGGTTGGCGGCGATGGGCGCGCTCGACTCGCTCAACGATGGCGGGTTGCCGTCTGATTCGATTGCTCGGTCGAAGGGCAAGGCCTCGAGCACGAAGGCGAAGCGAGACAAAGCGAACGGCCACCATCTTGGGCAACATGCCGAAGACGGCCCAGAAACTCGCAAACGGCGCAATCACGCCCGAACATGCCGCAGCAGCCGCAGGTGCAGCCGACCAGACCGGTGACCCGGCCGCAGCCGATGAGGCGCTCTTCGAGAAGACGAACATGCCTGCGGACCTCTTTGCGAAAAGGGCGAAGGACTGGGCGAACGCGAACGAGCCGGCCGACGAGTTGGAGCGCCGAGCGCAGCGACAACGGCGGAACCGCAAAGTCGCGTTCGGGAGGAGCAAAGAGGATGGCTCGTGGAGCCTGTACGCCTCCACCGAGACATCCGAGGGGCGCGAGCTGCAAGGCCTGATCGAGGCTGAGGCCGATCGTCTCTACCGAGAAGACGGCGGGCGAGAGAACCCGACGCGGGAACGATCCACCGATCAGCGCCGGCTGGATGCGCTCGCCAATCTCCTGCGGCGCGGTGCCGGTCAGCAACACATGGGCACGGGGCGGCCCCACCCCAGGTATCAGGGCGTCGTCCGTATCCCGTTGGAGTCGTACCTCGATCCCGCGAGCGCCACTGGCGAACTCATCGGTTCCGGTCCGCTTCCCCGAGCCGTGGTGCAGCGCATCCTGTGCGAGAGCGGACTCGATGCCGTCATCGTCGACGGGGCGGGCAACCCGTTGTGGGCTGGCCGCACCGCCCGCACCGCCAACCTCCAACAGTGGCGAGCCCTCGTCGAGCGTGACGAAGGGTGCGTCGTCTGCGGCGCCGACCCGTCACGCTGTGAAGCCCATCACCTGATCTGGTGGAGCCACCATGGCCCCACCGACATCGACAACCTCGTGTTGCTCTGCAGCCACTGCCATCACGAGTTGCATGACCACGATCTCGATCTCGTCAAGCGAGACGGGGTGTGGCAGCTGCGAGCCAACACCCGAGCCGGACCCGAGCCGCCCCGTTCGACAAGCCGTCGTCGACAACGGAGAAACGGCCGTGCGCTGCGAGGTGCACCAGTGAATCAGAGGGTGCGGTGACCGGACGGTGGAATGCGGCCGGCTCGCGTGATCTACTCCGAGGCGTGCTTTCGCCGGAGGACTACGACGCAATCGTCTTCGACATGGGTGGGGTCTTTGTCGTCCCCAGTCCGACGGCGGTTGCCGAGGTAGTGACGGCGAACGGGTGCACCGTCGAGCTTGATCCGGATCTGGCGCCCGAGGCGCACTACGCCGGGGTCCGAGGCATCACCGAGCTCCTCGCCAGCCAAGCGGTCGAAGAAGCCGACCTCGACGTCTGGCCACACTACGACCGACGTTTCTTTGCCGCCTTCGGGCTCAACGGTAACGAGCTGGACGGAGCCGTCGACGCAAGGAACCGGGCCCGGCGCAACGGCAGTGCGGTGCACAACATCTGGACCCACACGCTCGACGCCAACATCGCCGCCTTCCACCAGATCTCGGCGTCGTTCACCACCGCCATCGTGTCGAACAACGACGGCACCGCCATCGAGCAGTGTCAGCGCTACGGGATCTGCCAGCTCGAACCCGGCGGTCCTCTTCCGCAGGTGCCTGTCATCATCGACTCGACCACGGTGGCGGTGGCGAAACCCGACCCGGCGATCTTCACCCCCGCGCTCGATGTTCTCGGGACCGACCCGGCCCGCACCCTCTACATCGGCGACACGGTGCACGCCGACGTGTTGGGTGCCGGCCGAGCCGGCATGCCAGTCGTGCAGCTCGACCCACTCGATCTGCATGCCGACCACGACCATGTCCGTTTGCCCGACCTCGGCGCGCTGGCGGAAGCCCTCGGCGCGTGACCCGAACCCTCTCAGCATCCCAAGCGCGCCGCATCGCCTTGGCCGCGCAGGGCTTCCGTGATGCTCGCCCGAACGGCAGGGTCGACCGTCGCCACCTGCGGCGAGCGATGGGCCGGCTCGGTCTGCTCCAGCTCGACTCCGTGCCAGTTGTCATGCGCACCCAATACATGCCGCTGTTCGCCCGGCTGGGCCCCTACGATCCCGACCTGCTCGATCGGGTCGCGTACCGAGATGACGAGTGGTTCGAGACGTGGTGCCATGAAGCGTCGCTGATGCCGACAGTCGACGAGCCGCTGATGCGATGGCACAAGACCCGGTGCTCGGCCGGACAGACGTGGGGAGGACTCGTTCGCTTCGCTGAGGAGCACGCCAGCTACGTCGATGATGTGCTCGCACAGGTTCGTGAACGGCCGCGTGCCCCCGGGGAGCTCGACGATCCGCGGCCCAACGACGGCGACTGGTGGGGGAGTCGCTCCGACGGCTCGACCGCGCTCGACTGGTTGTTTCGCATCGGCGACGTCGGGATCCGGCGTCGGCCCGGGTTCGTGAAGGAGTTCGACCTGATAGAGCGGATCGTCCCCGACGACATCCGTGCCCAACCGACCCCAACCGAAGAGGATGCGCATCGCACACTCCTCCTGCGAGCTGCCGCCAGTCTCGGGGTTGCGGCCGTCCCCGACCTCGTCGACTACCACCGGCTGCCGAAGAAGCCGGCCAAGCTTCGGGCCGAAGAACTCATCGAGGACGGCGCCCTCGAACGGGTCGACGTCGAAGGGTGGAACCGTCCCGCCTATCTCCACCCCGACGCCGTGCTGCCCCGATCGATCGACGCGTGCACCCTGCTGTCACCGTTCGACCCGGTTGTCTGGTACCGAGAGCGTGGGGAGCGGTTGTTCAACTTCGACTACCGCATCGAGATCTACACGCCGGCTGCCAAACGGGTCTACGGCTACTACGTGCTGCCGTTCCTGCTCGGCGACGACATCGTCGGCCGGCTCGACGGTAAGACCGACCGGTCAGCCGGTGTCTTCCGGGTCTTTGGTGCGTTCGCGGAACCCGGGGTCGACATCGGGCCAACAGCCGGACGCCTCGCCGATGCACTCGACGAGTTGGCGACCTTTGTCGGGGTCGACGGATGGCAAGTCGACGGCGACAAAGGCGACCTGATCGACCCGCTCCGCCGCACCGGGCGCGGTCGCAACGGATCGAGCCGACCATGAAACCGGTCGATCACCGCCCCGCCCTCCAGCATGCGATCGAACGAGCGATGGCGTGGCTCGACAGCTACGAACAGCGCCCGGTTGGTCCGCCCGTCGACGCCACAACCCTGCTCGCCGCAGCTCCCGTGCGCACACTGCCTGATCACGGCATCGATCCGGAGCACGCCGTCGACGAACTCGCCACCTGGCTCGAACCGGGCCTGTCCGCTCTCGGGTCAGGTCGCTACCTCGCACTCGTGAACGGAGGGACCTTGCCCGCCGCGCTCGGCGCCGACTGGCTGGTCTCCGCCTGGGACCAACACGCGGCGTTTGCCGAGCATGGGCCGGCGCCGATCGCCGCTGAACACGTCGCAGGGCAATGGCTCCTCGACCTGCTCGACCTCCCGCGCACGGCGGCGGTGGGGTTTCCCACCGGCGCCCAAGGCGCCAACACCATCGGGCTCCTCGCGGCCCGTCACCATGTCGTCGCGGCTCATGGCATCGACGTCGAACGGGTCGGTCTGGCCGGATCCCCTCCGATCACGCTCATCGGTTCGGTCGAACAACACTCGTCGATTGCCCGTTCCGCCCGGCTCGTCGGCATCGGCACCGACTCGATCGTCACGGTCGACGCTGACCGCGACGGTGCCATGCGAGGCGACGTCGCCGCCGTGCGCATCGCCGAGACCGAGGGTCCCGTCATCGTGTGCGCCCAAGCGGGCAACGTGAACGCCGGCGCATTCGACCCGCTCGATGTGATCGCTGACGCCGTCGCCGAACGGCGGGTCCGCAAGGACGACATCTGGATGCACGTCGACGGTGCCTTCGGGCTGTGGGCCCGAGCATCTCGCCGTCGCCAACACCTGGCTCGCGGCGCGCAACGGGCCGACTCGTGGGCATGCGATGCCCACAAATGGCTCAACACGCCGTACGACTGCGGAATTTCCATCGTTGCCGACCCTGGCGTCCTCGCCCGGGCCGTCGGCGTCCGAGCGGCCTACCTTCCCCCCGAAGGAGACGTTGCGGACGCCTCCGACCGGGTCATGGAGTTCTCTCGCCGAGCCCGAGGGGTGCCGGTGTGGGCGGCTCTGCGATCACTCGGCCGTTCCGGAGTCGAAACCCTGGTCGACGACGCATGCGACCGAGCTGTCGACCTCGCTCGTCGCGTCGGCTCGCTCGACGGGATTGCGGTCCGAGGTCAACAAATCAACCAGGTCGTCATCGAAGCGGTCGACAACGACCGCAACCCAGCGCCGGAACAGACCGCTGCGCTGCTCGCTGCGGTCATCGACGACGGCCGCTGCTACCCGAGCACCACGGTCTGGCAGGGGCGGCCCGGCATTCGACTGTCCGTCTCCAACTGGCGAACCGATGCCGACGACGTCGACATCGTCGCATCAGCCTTCGCTGACGCCCTCACCCGAATCAGCTGACGCGGACGTCGCCTGGCCGTCGTCCGCGTCACCCAACGGGGCCGGGCTGCCGCTGCGGTTGTTCGACGGTTCCTCGCCGGCCGACTCGGTTGCTGCGGCCTCGCTCCCCGTATCCGGCGATGGTGTCGCGCCGTCGCCGCCGGACGCTGGCGTGCACGCAGGCGTCTCGCCCTCGTCGGGCTGCTCCCCCTCGGCCTGCCCGGCGAGGGCAACGCCTTCAACCGGCACCTCTGATCCATCGCCCTCGGTCGGGCACGGCACCGGAATCGGCAACGGCACGAACACCCCTGCCGGCTGGCTCGGCACCAAATCGATGCCTTCGATGGTCGGAAGCGTCAGTTGCTGCATCGACACGAGCCGTGACTGCACCGAATTCACGTACGCATTCGAATGGTTGTACGCAAACACCGCACGAATCCAGTTGTCCCACTGGCTGTGATCGCCGTACGCGCACAGGTACCCACCCGCAGCTACGGCCGCGTCATCGAGATCTTGCGGATGGGCGACACCGTCGCCATCGCCGTCCGCTCCCCACCGGCTCCATGTGCTCGGAATGAACTGCATCGGACCGACCGCCCGATCGTACTCCTCGTCACCATCCCACCTGCCGCCGTCGGTGTCTCGGATGTTGGCAACCGTGTCGCCAAAGTTGTCGACCTCAGCCCCATCGAGCCGCAACCCCACGATGTCGTCGTTCGGGGTTCCGTCCATCGACAGCGTCCGGCCGCCAAACGTGCCGTGCGCACCTTCGACGCCGCTGATCGCACCGATGGTCCGCCACGAGATCTGACACTCAGGCGCCACCCGACGCATCACGAACTCGGCACGGATGTACGCATCGACGGCTCGAGGCGTGAGATTCGCGATCGAGCCGGCATCGGCCAACACGAACGCCTCCGCCGCCGGTTCGATGCGGGCCTGCAAGCCATCTTCGATCTCGATGCGCTCACGCAGCAACGCTGCGGCGTCATCGACAAGCGCAGCGTGTTCCTCCACCAGATGCACGCGGGCGGCGGTGGCATCGAGAAGCGCCTGCTCGGCGTCGTCGAGGCGTTCGATCGCCCGGGCTCGCCGCTCGAGCATCTCGTCGAGGGTGTGGCCCCGAAGTTCCATCGTGCGTTGGACCTGCACGATCTGCTGACCGTCGACGCCCAACAGTTCATCGTCGCGATCACCGTTTCCCGCGAACAGGTCAACCGCAATGCTCGCCGTCAACGCCACGACGCCTTCGAGGTGCGCATCGGCCCGGTTCCGTTCGATCGTGGCCTCACGCTCGTCTTCGTGGGCCGCCGCCACATCGATGGCCGCATCTCGAACCTGGGTCGCGACACGGTCGTGTTGGTCGAGATTCGTCTGCAGCACGCTGACGGCCTGGATGAGCTCCTCTACCGCGAGCTGGCCGTCGTCGACGTACTCGACCGTCATCGCCCGAGTGATGTCGTGGAGACCGGTTGCCGAGCGCCACGCCGCGTCGAGCCCAACCGTCGCCAGCACCGCTTCGATTTGACGACCGTCGGCCGGGTCGATCGGCAACGAGACAACGACCTCATCGGGCTCGGTCGCCGGTCCTGACTCGAGCGCGCCCGCGACGCCGCCCAGGAGGGAGGTGGCGATCAGGACCGGGACAACCCGGGCCAGTCGCGACGGGGGGCGCCCGTCAGGGGCGAGGAACGTTCCAAACACTGTGCTTCAACATCGGCACCACCGAGCGTGACCAAAGCGGTCGACTAGGTTTTGTGTCCATGAGTATGGAGGTGCCACTCGAAGGTCTCTACGGAGTTGCCGCATCGCTTGGATCAACCGCCTACGCCGTCGTGGCCGCCGCGGATGGCGCGCCGCGCATCACGCACGTCCGACCAGCGTTCGCGGGCGAGACGATCACGTTCGAATTGGGCCGACGCTCGATCGAATGTGCCCGCCAAACCGGGCACCTCTCGCTGTTGTGGCCGGCAACCGCCGAAGAGCGAATGAGCCTGATCGTCGATGCAGAGGTACGCGATGTCGTCGAGGATCGACACATCGTCGTCACCCCGACGGGGGCGGTCCGCCATCGTCCAGCTCCTCTCGACGAGTAGTGCGCCGATGACTCTTTCGGGTCGATCGGTCTCCGCCTGAAGCAGAACCTAGGCCATCTGGCCCACACTCGCCGTGGTGACCCTGCCTACGAGGACGGGTAGGTGACCGTGGTGGCGGGTGGAAGCGTCGGATAATTCGGATCGTTCGGGTCGAGACGTTCGACCGTGGTCGACGGAGCCTCGGTCGTTGGCGACGCGGTCGTCGTTGGCTGGTCGTCGGCGCCGTCGCTCCCGCCCTCGCTCCCGTCATTGCCCTCGTCGGCACTCGCGCCGTCTGGGTCGCCCTCGTCGTCGCCGTCGTTGGCCGGCTCCGTGGCCGCCACGGTGGTCGTCGGCTCCGCAGCTTCGGTCGTTGTCGTCTCCTCCGCAAGCGACGTGGTGGTTGTCGTGCTCGTCAGCGTCGGCTCATCACCGGAGCTGCACGACGCACCGACGATCGCAAGTGCGCAAAGGAGAGGGACGAGCTTGTTGGACCGCATCGGCGCAAAGGCTAACGGCGGAGACGGGTCCCCGGCAGTCGCGCTCAGCTCGATGACACGTGCGGCGACATCAACGCGATCGGAACGCTGATCCCCAGGTCACGCGTTCGCATCGTCGCGATTCGCCGGCCCGGCTGCACCGCGTCCTTCACCCGCCCCAGCCGGTCGCCGAGATCGGCGGCCGCAGCATCGAGATCACCACACTCGAGCGCGAGCCCCCAGAAACTCGCAGGCCCGTCGCCGGCGACCCCCTGCAGGCCGACGAGCTCGAGAATGACGTCGCCGAGCCAGAAGAAGTCCTGCCGACGGACCTCGTCACCAACGGTGAACTCTCGCGTCCGCCGCCGGCTGAGGCCTGCGGTCGAAAGTGCGGTCGAGGTTCGCTCAATCGCCGGCGACATGACGACCAGATGGTCGAACCCGCTGACCCGATTTGGGTGCGACGAGACCGCCGCATCGACGGGCGGGAGCGCCCGCTGCCTCACCGACAAGCCGTCGATCGCGCCATCCAGTCCTTCGATGCTCACCTCGGTGATGCCGCCGTCACCCGACCCCGGATCACACACCACCGTCGTGTTTCCCACGCGCGTCGCATTCCCCGCCATCGTGAAACCGGCCGCTGCCCAGGCGGAAGGTTCATCGGCCACCATCACGGCGGTCAGCTGAAACATCTCGGCGGTCACCCATCGAGTGTCGCACGTCGCGCCGAGGTGGCCCGAACCAGTCCGGTGGCTAGGGTCGCCGGTCATGGCCGAACCCGTGTCTTTCGCCGAACTCTTCACGCTTGCGCCGGCCGGCGACGACACGTTCGAAGCCGTGAGTGCCATCTACCCCTGGGGCCAGGTCTACGGCGGGCAGGTAGCCGCCCAAGGACTGCTCGCGGCGGGCTTGACCGTCGATGCCGACTTCGCACCCCACTCGCTGCATGCCTATTTCGTGCGACTCGGCAGCTACGACGAACCCATCACCTACGACGTCGAACGGATCCGTGATGGTCGATCCTTCGCGACCCGGCGAGTGCTCGCCCGCCAATCTCACGGCGTGATCCTGAACCTGTCGGCATCATTCCAGCGCGCCGAGGACGAACCCGCGGCCCAACGCATCGAGCCGCCGTCCGACATCGCCGCGGCAGGAACCATCGCCATGGACTCCTGGCTCGAACCCATGATCGAACGCAGCGAAACCAACAGCCCGCCGCCCCACGCACGAACATGGATCCGTCTCACCGAGTCCTACCCCGACACCCCGCTGATGCACGCGGTCGCTCACACCTTCACCAGCGACGACCTGCCCACCGAAGCGGTCGAGTTCGCGCACCCCCTCGGCCGACCCGACTACAGCGACCCCGACGCGATTCGGCACTACTTCGGTGCCAGCCTCGACCATGCCGTGTGGTTCCATGACCTCACCCCCGCAACCGACTGGTCGTTGCACGACTTCCGGTCGAGCGGTGTTCGCAGCGGTCGAGGCCACGCCACCGGCGAAATCTGGCACCCCGACGGTACCCATGTCGCGACCGTCACCCAAGAGGTGCTGCTCCGGGTCGCCCGCTAGGTTTCGGCGATGACCTTCACCCTTCGTCGACCCGCAGCTCGTGTTGTCCTGCTCGACCGCGAGGGCCGAGTGTTCCTGATCTCGGCGGAAGACCCGATCGACCCGCACAAACCAGACTGGCTCGAGATCCCGGGCGGGGGCATGGGATGGAACGAACCATCCGGCGCCGCAGCCCTTCGAGAGCTGCATGAAGAAACCGGGATCCCCAACGTCGAGATGGGCCCCTGCGTCTGGGTCCAACAGACCGAGTACACGTTCGCCGGGTACCACTTCGAATCCGACGATCGGATCCACGTCGCCTGGTGCGACGGTGGCGAATATCAGCCCAAAGGCCTCGAAGCGCTCGAAGCGGCTGCCTTCCAAGGCGCCCGATGGTGGACGCTTGACGAGCTCGTTGCGAGTGACATGCCCACGGTGCCCCACCATCTGCGCGACTACCTCCCGGCGCTCCTTGCCGGCGACCTGCCCGACGAACCGATCGACATCACCCCGCCCCCCGAATTCGGGGGCCGGGTCAGCAGCTAACCCGCGGCTCGTCCGCCACGCGTTTCACACCCGCGGCTCGTCCGCCACGCGTTTCACACCCGCGGCTCGTCCGCCACGCGTTTCACACCCGCGGCTCGTCCGCCACGCGTTGCGGCGCACGAAGGCCATGCCACGCAAGCTCCGCCACATGTTCCACGACCTCGTCGAGATCGAGTCCGCTTCCGCCGAGAACCCAATGTCGAGCCGTTGACTCGGCCAACCCGACAATGCCGTGGGCAAGGACCAGGCGCCCCGCCCGTTCGAGCCCATCGATGTCGATCAGATCGGCGATCGCGTCGGCCATGCTGCGCTCGAAGAGGCGCACCTCGACCGCGAATTCCTCGTCCGAGCGAACACCTTCCCCAAACATCAAGCGGTACTCATCTGGGTGTGCCGCGACGAACGAGAACATGGCCCGCATCCCGCGTCGCACCATGTCGTGCGGGCCGGTCGCGTTGCTGACCGCCTCGGTGACGTCGTCGCGGAGCCGACCCGACACATCATGGAGAAGCCCGCGAAACAGGTCTCGCTTCGACGGGAAGTGCTGATAGAGCACCGGTTTCGTCACGCCGGCCTCAGCCGCAACCGCATCCATCGTCGTGGCTTGAAAACCCTCCGCCGAAAAGACGGTGAGCGCCGCGTCGACGAGGCCCGCGCGACGCTCAGCTGCAGGAAGTCGAGTCGCCATCAGTCGACCGCCCGTCCGTGTTCGAGATCGTCTCGCACCGCTGCTTTCACCGCATAGCCAACGACGATGGCTGGCGCCAGCACGACCGACCCAACGACGACGCACCCGATGATCGCCGTTGCGATGCCCGATGAGAACTCGCCGATCAGCCCGATGAAGAACAACACAATCGCCAATCCGAACAGTCCATACCCGACCCGCTGGCCAACGTCGGCCAGGCGACTCGCACGCGCTCGGCGTTCGAGCACAGGGTCAGACAGAGGGGAACCGGACATGATGGCGGTCTACGGTAGCCAACCCGCGTCCATGAACAGCGCCCGGATGTCGTCGGTCATTGTCTGCAGAGACAGCTGGTCCCGAGCGACGCGACGGTTGTGGTCGAGCACCTCGGGATCGGGCGACTCGAGAAACGCCGCAAGCGGTGCGCTGTCATGGGTCGGGAACCAGCGGAACCCGAGTGCACGCAACTCCTCCGCGACCGGATAGTCGCCCACGGCGGCGGGGAGGCCGTGAATGGCCGCCTCGACCGGTGGGTTGCCGAACCCCTCCCACGTGGACGGAAACACGACGGCGTTCGCCGCCCGATACAGGTCATCGATCGAAACGTCGGGCGCCCGGTGAACGACCCGGCATCGAGCCGACCCGAGGATGCGGGCGAGTTCGTCGTCGTAGCCGTCCTCCGGTGGACCCCACAGCCAGTACGTCGCCCCGACTTCCTCGGCGATCGCGACCGCACGCGGAATGTCCTTGCGGGGAATCGCCCGAACCGGGTGAGCGAGAACGAGTTCGTCGTCGGCGATGTCGAGTGCAGTGCGGACGTGAGGGGCATCGCCGACGTCGATGGCGGCCGGAAATCCGTTGTAGATGCGGGTGGCAGCAAGCCCTCGTTCGGCGAACTCGGCCCTCGTGAGATCGTTGATCGTCACATGGCGCCACGCCGGGTCGTCGACCGGCAGCTCCGTGATGTGGGCGAAATGGGCCCGTTGCCACGGCGGATCGTGATGATGCATGACTGCGGGGCGGCCCCGACACACGTCAGCGACGACGCGGGCCGCGGGCAGGTTCAACGGAATCGAACAGAGGTTCTCGACGACGACCACGTCGGCGTCCGCGAGTGCACGAGCGACGTCGCCGTGTTCGGGAGGGTGGCTGGCGTCGAGTTCCAAGCCCGCTACGGTCCGGTCGACGGGACCGTCGCCGGCAACGGTGATCGTGTCGAACCCGAACGACTCGATCGCTCGCCGCCAGTGACCGGTCACAATCGAGACGCCGTCGGCCAGTCCCAACCGAAACGAGATGAAGGCGCAGACGGGCATGTCGAACACGATGCCGGATCCAGAGAGCGACCACACCACCGGGCCGATCGCCGCGTTCGTGGACACCATGATGCGAGAGGCGTGGGTGGATCTCGGGTACACCGCCCCGAACACTGACGTGTATCCGTGGCTCTGGTTGTGGGACAGCTGCTTTCACGCGCTGATCTGGGCCGATCTCGGGCGGTTCGACCGAGCGGTCGCCGAGCTCGAACAAGCCCTTGCCGGGCAAGACTCGACCGGCTTTGTTCCCCACATGGGCTACCAGCTCGACCCTGACGTGGCGATCGAGCTGTGGGGACGCCGCGGGTCTTCATCGATCACCCAGCCGCCGATGTATGGCCACGCGATCGCTGCCCTGAGCCGGCTCGGCATCGACATCGACGCTGCGTTGATCGATCGGGCCCAAGCCGGTCTGCGGTTCTTGGTGCAGCGCCGACAGCGCGACGAGGCGTCGGGTCTCGTCACCGTGGTGCATCCGTGGGAGACGGGCTGTGATGACTCACCCCGTTGGGACCAGTACTGCCCCGGTGCTGGTTTCGATCTCGCGACATGGCGGCGCCACAAGGTTGCGATGATCGCGGCAGTCGAGCGGGGGGAGGCCGGCGAGCCGCTCGGCAATCCCGGTTTCGGGGCCGCGCCGGTGAGCTTCAATGCGCTCACCGCATGGAACATTCGTGAGCTCGCATCGGTGACAGGTGACGACGAGCTGATGCCCGCTGCCGATGAGCTGGCGACCGCACTCGCCCGCACATGGGATCCGGATCGGGCGACCTGGATCGACCAGGGTCCCGCGTCGGTGAGCTCCGGGCGGATTCGCACCGCCGATGCACTGCTTCCGTTGCTGGTGGTCGACGACGCCGAGCAACGGCGGTCGGCGGTGGCTGCGCTCGCGGATCCGGCGGCGTTCGGCGGCGCGTTCGGCCCGCCGGGGGTCCATCCCGACGAGCCGATGTATGACGACGAGAGCTACTGGCGCGGGCCGGTGTGGCCCCAGCTCGCCTATTTGCTCTGGTACGCCCTCGGTCGAGGGCCGACCGAAACCGAGGTCGGGGAGCTCATGCGTGGTCGCACGATCGCCGGTGCGTCGGCGTCAGGATTCGCCGAATACTGGAGCGCTTCGTCGGCTGCCGGTGGGGGCGCGGTGCCGCAGTCGTGGACTGGGCTTGCGCTCGTGCTCACGAAGACCCGGACGATCTCTCCGTCGTCGGGATAGAGCGGCCGCATGTCGGTGCGAAGGTCGATGAGGGAGCCGGACTGTTCGTCTGTTTCATGCCATCCGAAGGCTTCGAGACTTGCGAGTGCGCTCGCCGGAAGTCGACGTTGCCGGCGGCGCAGCATGAGGTTGGCGATGACGTCGGCCACCCCGACCAAAATGATGAGATCGCCGAAGGACACGACCTGGTTGGCGAACGCGAGCGGAATGGTGTCGCCGAGCCACGCGGCGACGGTGTCGTCGTCGGCGATGGCGCGTGGCCCATTGAGGATGACGCGCTCGACGTCGTCGGCATCGAGCATGCCGGCTTCGACCAGGGCGTCACCTCGCACAGGCGTGGCGCCGTTGAGCGCGATCGGAACCAGATTGGCGATGATGCCAACGCTGATCACCGCCATCCCCACCAGCAGGAGGTTGCGGACGCTGAACGCGAGCGCAGCGATGAGTCCCGCCAGCGCCCACCATCCCGGCTCGGGCAGTTCGAAACGGTCGACGGTCACCCCGATGCCCACCGCGACGAAGAACAGCGGAAGCGACGCAATGCGCGCGCCTGCAATGGAGCGCAGCCGACCCCGCCGAGCGATGCCGACGGCGAATCCGATGAGAATGGCCAAAACCAAGGGCGCGAAAGCCACGGAGGGATCCTCCTGGTCGTGCCCGCTGACCGCCGACGAGGGTAGATCAGCCCGGGTTGCTCCGGGGGGACCCTCATCCGGTGGGTCTCAGAGCCCTGCGCTTCGGGCCGTGCCGACGAGTGGTTCACCGTCGCTGCGTTCGATCCAACACAGGATGCGGCGATACGACTGTTCTTCGAAGGTGGCTCGGTCGGGTGTGATCACGCCGATCTCGAGCGCACTTGTCTCATAGATCGAACCAGACCAGGTTTCGAACCGGGCGTAACACGACGCCAGCGCAAAGTCCTCCATGATGTCGTCGCCTGGGTACGCAACCGTGGCGTCCGCCGGGTACTCGACATTGTGGAAGATCTGGAATCGGTGAGGGTCGTCGCAGTCGACCAACGTCGTTTCGATGCGGGACCGACCCGCGCTCAGACCTTCCTCTCGGTTGAAGCACTGGTCGATGGTGAGCGTGTTCTCGTTCACCGAGAGTCCGGGGACGGTCGTGGTCGTTGTGGTGGTGGTCGTGGTGGTCGTCGATGTCGAGCTGGTGGCACTCGGTCCGTCGCCGGTCACATCAGGGTTGGGTTCGGCGTCTGCGGCGTCGAGCGCAGCGTTGGCCGCCGCCGCCGGGTCGCGTTCGATCTCGTCGGCGGGGTCGCTGCAGGCGGCCACAACGAGGGCCAGCCCGATCGCAGCGCGGCACAAAACCCTCGAGCGCATGTCCGTGAGGCTAGACCGCGGGATCAGACTCGGGCGGTCGACTCAGCCGGCGGGAAGGGCACGATCGATCAGCTCGAACGACAACCACAGGCACATGGACGCGGGCACCAGTCCGATCATGCGCATCCCGAGTCGACCGGTCCAGCCGGTGGCGTAGACCTTGCCGAAACGGCCGCCGGCGAACCAAAAGAGCACCGCGGCCCCCATCCATGCGGCGGCGGGAGGGATGGCGTCGCGTTCACCATTGAGGCCTTCGTCGAGGTCGGGCGCCGACTCGGTCGCGACCGCGTCGGTCGCTTCGACCGGTTCGGCGTTGCCGGTCGCAGTGTCGGACTCGGCGATCTCGGATGCCTCGGCGATGACCGGGTCGTCGTTTGCGGGAACCGTGTCGGTGGTGCCGTTGGCTCCGAGTTGGGTTTCGTCGTCCGCGGCCTGGCGGGCGGTCTCGGCCTCGACCGCCCAGGCGGGGAGTTCAACCGCGTCGTCGACGAGCTCTGCCGCAACGATGATGCGTTGACGCGAGGACAGTTTCGGATGGCACGCCGTGAGGGTCAGCCGGTCGTCGCCGAAGTCGCCGAGTACCCAGACGGCGCTCGGTCGAACAATGATGTGACCGTCGCCGATCGATTCGATCTCGTCGAGGTAGTCGGCGTATGCCACCCGTGGGTCGAGCACCCGGTAGGTGAACGTGCCCTGCACGGAGGTGACCGTGATCTCGTCGCCCGGAACGAGCTCGTCGATGCGGTTGAACGGTGCGCCGTAGGTGGTGCGGTGGCCTGCGATCGAGGCGTTTCCCGGATTTCCCGGCAGCGAGGTCTGGCTGTAGTGGCCCGGCCCTTTGCGAAGGTCGGCCACCGCCACCCCTCGAACCACGACCTTGTCGACCTCGATGGAGGGGATCTTGATCTGGGCGAGCGCGTCACCGTCTTCGGGGAACAGCAGATTGAGGAGTTCATCGTCGACGGCTGGCAGCGCCGGCGCAGCCGGTGATCCGTCACCTGGGTCGGTCGTCGGGTCTGCGGCGGGCGCGGTCGGGTCGGCGGCGGGTTCGGTCGGGGCGGTAGGGGTGTCGTCGAGCGTCACGTCATCGGCGACCGGCAAGGCCACCTCCAGGCTGTCGAGCTGGTCGGCGAGGGTCTCGAGTCGGGCCGAGAAGTCGTCACGGAGGCCGTCCTGGGCGCGGGCCTCTTGCAGGTTGGTGCCCCACAGCTGAAACGCAATGAACAAGAACACGATCACGCCGGTGAGGATCAGCGCCCGGCCGACCGCGCCCAAGACAACCGCGGCTCGCGGGACGACATCGTGGTCGTCGCGAGACATCGGTCGCCCGCCGGATGCCGACGCGGGGCCAGCAACCTGGTCGATCGCGAGGTCGGTCATTGCTCCATCATCGGCGTTGCGGGGCTCCTTCTGAGCGGGACCGTCCGGAACGCGACGGTAGCGTTTGAGCGTGCCCATCGTTGCGCTCCGTGGTGTCGTTGCCTTGTTGGGTCGGTTCCCGGCGCTCGCCGGTGTCGATCTCGACGTCGGCGAGGGCGAAATCGTTCTCGTGCAGGGTCCGAATGGCGCCGGCAAATCGACCCTGCTGCGAGTGTGCGCCGGTTTGCTTCGGCTCGAAGCGGGGAGCGCAACCGTCTTGGGTCACGACCTGACCGTCGACCGGGCGTCGGTGCGTCGATCGGTGGGGTTGCTTGGCCACGACACTGCGCTCTACGACGACTTGACGGTTGCGGAGAATCTGCGGTTCTGGGCCCGAGCGGCGCGAGTCGACGAGTCGGCCGTCCCGAATGCGCTCGATCGGTTGGGCGTTGCCCATCGGGTCCACGATGTGGCGGTCCGTCATCTCTCGGCGGGTCAACGGCGCCGGACGGCGTTGGCCGCCGTCGTCGTTCGGCGACCGAAGCTCTGGTTGCTCGATGAGCCCCACGCCGGGCTCGACCAGGGTGGCCGTGACCTGATCGACCAACTCGTCGTCGATGCGGCTGAGGCCGGAGCGACCGTCATGCTCGCATCGCACGAACTCGACCGCACCGTCGATCTCGCCACGCGGCATCTGACTGTTGCCGGCGGCACCATCACCGCCGACCGGCGAGACAGGCCTGATCTCGGAGGCGACGATGGTGCGTGATGCGTGGATCGTCGCCTCCAAGGACCTCCAGATCGAGTGGCGGTCTCGAGTCACGTTCAGCCAAGTGGTGCCGTTCGCCTCGCTCGTCTTGGTGCTGTTCGGGTTCGCGCTCGATGCGAACCGACCTGTGCTCGAACGGGCGACCTCTGGGCTGTTTTGGATCACGGTGATGTTCGTGTCGACCCTTGCCGTGCAGCGCTCCACATCGATCGAGACAACCGATGGGGCCCGTCGCGCGCTGCTGCTCGCGGGCATCGAACCGGCGGCGGTGTATGTCGGCAAGACGGTGGCGATCGCCGTGCAGCTCCTCGTGGTGCAGGTCGTGCTGGTGGCAGGGGTGCTCGTGTTGTTCGGCGGGCAGGTCGAGGCGTGGGGTCTGCTGATCGTGACCTGTCTCGTCGCCACCATTGGCATCGCGGGGGCCGGTACCCTCTTCGGAGCGCTGGTGGCCGGTGTTCGGGCCCGCGAGACGGTTCTGCCGATCCTCTTGCTTCCGGTTCTCGCTCCGGTGCTCATCGGTGCAACCCGTGCGTTCGACGACGCACTTGGATCGGTGGCCGTCGATGGATGGGCTTGGCTCGGCCTGCTCGCCGGGTTCGGCATTATCAACCTGGTGCTGGGAGCATTGTCGTACGGCGTGCTCTTGGAGGAGACATGACCAACCCCCAACTCGCAGCAACCGAGCACGACGTCGCCGCCGTTGCTCACACCGGCTCCACCACGACTCGGGTCTTGGGCTCTGCGGTGCTCGTGGGCATCGCAGCCATGTTCCTGCTCGGCTTCTTCGTTGCGCCCGAGGACGATCTGATGCAGGACTCTGTCCGCATGATCTTCGTGCACGTGCCCTCCGCCATCCTCACCTACGTTGCGTTTCTCACGACGGCTGCTGGGTCGGTCATGTGGTTGTGGAAGCGCTCGGTGTGGTGGGACATCACGGCCCATGCGGCTGCGGAGATCGGCGTGATCTTCTGTGCGCTGACCCTCATCACCGGCTCCATCTGGGGTCGCCCGACATGGAACACCTACTGGGAATGGGGTGACGTTCGGTTGGTCACCACCCTGATCTTGTTCTTGATGATGGTGGGGTACCTCGCCATCCGGTCGGCGGGCGGTGATGATCAGGCGGTATCGACCCGCGCCGCGATCGTCGGTCTGATCGCCGCGGTCAACCTCCCGATCGTCAATCGGTCCGTCGAGTGGTGGGCTGACCGCACGCTGCATCAGCAATCGTCGATCACCGACGGCAAGCTCGAGGACTGGACGCTCTTCACGATGGCGCTCGGCATCGGCGTGTGGGGCGTGTTCTTTGCGTGGGCGATGATCCATCGCTTCCGCATCGGGTGGCTCGAACGAGAGCTGCGAACCGGCGATCTCGACGAAGCCCTCGCTGCCCGGCGGGCCGAAGCGGTCGGCACGGGAGGTGCATCATGACCCACCTCGGGTACCTGATCGCGGGCTGGAGCATCTCGCTCGGTGCGCTCGCGCTGTACGCGTTGCGGATCACGAGCCGGGGTCGCAAGCTCGCAGCTCGAGTCCCGGTCGAACGTCGGCGCTGGATGACCGCTGAGGATTCCTCGTGACCGACGTTCTCGTCGACGACGGTTCGCTCACGCCCCAAGAGCCCCGGCCGACTCGCCGAGGCAGGCGCCGCATCGTGCCGGCGCTCGTTGCCGTCGGCATGGCGACCGCCGTCGTTGCGCTCATCTGGAACCTGCTCGGTGGCGCGCTGTTCTTCTACAACGCCGACGAGGCGGTCGAACGACGAGCTGAGCTGGGGGACGAACGGTTCACCCTGCAGGGCGCGCCGGTCGATTGCGGCATCGTCAACGGCTTCCAGGGTGATCAGCCCGTCGTCGCGTTCTCGATCACGTTCGGCGGTGCCGACATCGATGTGGTCCATTTCGGTGACCCGGCCGAGCTGTTCGAACCCGGAGTTCCCGTCGTGCTCGATGGCAACTGGGTCCAGGGCGACCCTGGTATCTCGGGCTTCGAGGGGTTGGCGAACGACGGCTATTACTTTGCGTCTGACCGGATGCGGGTCAAGCACGACAACGACTACATCAACGAAGACGGCTACGACGAACGCCTGACCGAGAGCACGGAGCAGGCGACCGCCGAGGCCTGCTCGTGAGCAACGTCACCCTCGGTTCGCTCGCCGTGTCGTTTGGCGCCGCCTGTGCGCTCGCCGGTGTCGGTGTGGTGATCATGGGGCTCACTGGCAATCGGCCCCGGTGGTTTGCGGACATCAAGGTGCTCACCTGGATGATGACCACCGCGTCGATCCTCGCGATCGTCGTGATGGAACGGGCATTGATCACCCGCGACTTCACAGTGTTGTTCGTTGCCGAAAACGGCTCGAGCCGTACACCAGCCGTGTTCAACGTCGCCACCCTCTGGTCGGCGCTCGAAGGCTCGATCTTGCTGTGGGTCCTCGTGCTGTGCGGCTATGTCGTGGCGGTGGTGTTGAAGTTCCGCAACGAGGGCGATGATCCGATGATGGCGTGGGTCATGCTGACCCTCTTCGTCGTGTGCGGCTTCTTCTTCTTGTTGATGGTCGGGCCGGCCGCACCGTTCCAGTCGTTCGACCCGCCCGCCGGCTATGACGGGCCGGGCCCGAATCCGCTGCTGCAAAACCACATCCTGATGGCGTTCCACCCGCCGATTCTCTACCTCGGCTACGTCGGCTTCACGGTGCCGTTCGCGTTCGCGATCGCCGCGCTCGTCACCGGGCGGGTGGGGGAAGGCTGGCTCGTCGCCACCCGGCGGTGGACCGTCATGGCATGGGGCTTTCTCACCTTCGGGATCATCCTCGGCGCCTGGTGGAGCTACGAGACGCTGGGCTGGGGCGGCTATTGGGCGTGGGACCCGGTCGAGAACGCGTCTCTGTTGCCGTGGCTCACCGGCACGGCGTTCATCCACTCGGTGATGGTGCAGGAACGCCGTGGCATGTTGCGGGTCTGGAACCTCTCGCTCGTGATCTCGACGTTTGCGCTCACCATCCTCGGCACCTTCATCACTCGTTCTGGTGTGCTGCAGTCGGTGCATGCGTTCGTCGAGTCGCAGATCGGGCCGTGGCTGCTGGGTTTCTTCGGCCTGATCGTGGTCGTGTCGCTCGGGTTGATCGCCTGGCGGGGCGACGAACTACGGGCGCCGGGTCGAATCGATTCGCCGATATCACGGGAAGGTGCATTCCTCGCCAACAACGTGTTGTTCGCGGTGTTTGCGTTCGTGGTGCTCCTCGGCACGATCTTCCCGCTGATCGTCGAGGCGGTCGATGGCCGCACCATCTCGGTTGGCAACCCGTACTTCGACCAGATGACGATGCCGATCGGCTTCGTGCTGTTGTTCCTCATGGCCATCGCTCCGGTGTTGCCGTGGCGCAAGGCCAGCACCGAGGTGTTGAGCGATCGTCTGATCTGGCCGGCGACGATCGGTGTTGGTTCGATGGTGCTGGCCGCCGTCTTGGGGGCCCGGGGTTGGACCCCGATGCTCGCGTTCGGGCTGGGGGGCTTCGCAGGCGGCGCAGCGTTGCGTCAGGTCGTGCTCGCCACCCGCCGTCAGGGCTGGCGGGGCTTCGTTGGCCGAACCAATGGCGGGATGATCGTGCACCTCGGGGTCGTGTTGATCGCGGTGGCGTACGCGGCGAGCAACGCCTATGTGCGGCAGGGCGAATTCAATCTCGAACCGGGTGAGAGTGCTGTGATCTCGGGGCACACGCTCACCTATGCCGGATCCGAGATCGTCGACTACGGCAACCGGGTCGAACAGAAGGCGCAGATCCTGGTCGACGACTCGAAGTTCTATGCGCCGGCGATCGCCACGTACCCGTTTGCCGGGCAGACGATCGGCGTGCCGAGCGTGCGCACGACATGGACCGACGACATTGCGCTGTCGGTGCTGTCGTACCCCGAAGACGGCAATGACGCGGTGGTGTTGCGAGCCACCGTGCAGCCCTTGATCGTGTGGTTGTGGGCGGGCGGCATCATCATGGCGCTCGGCACCGTCTTGGCGGTTGTGCCCGGCAAGCGGCGTCGCAACCCGATCGCTCCGACCTCGGCACCGGCGGGCGGTTCGACGCCAGACCGCGAATCGGAGCCCCTACCCGTGCCCGATGATCTCGCCGAGGACGAGATGTTGGGAGCGGTTCGGTGACCCCGGTCGAGGCTCGCCCGCGCCGCACCGCCGTGTGGATCGTCCTCCCGATTGCGGTGGCGATGGCGCTCTTCATCGTCTTGCTCGCCACCGGCGACCCAGCTTCTGAACGAGAACAAAACAGCACCGCCGTCGGCCGACTCGTTCCACTGTTCGAGGGCGAGGACCTCGACGGCCAGTGGTTCGAGATCGATGACCACCGCGGTCAATGGGTCGTCGTGAACTTCTTCTCGACCACGTGCGTTCCGTGCATTGTCGAACATCCAGAGCTCGTCGAATTCGCCGAGCGCCGGGCCGTCACGGGCGACGCTGTGGTCGTGTCGGTCGCGTTCGACGACTCATCGACGAACGTTCGTGATTTCTTTCTCGAACACGGTGGCAACTGGTCGGTCATCACGGGGGACACCGGCTCGATCGCAGTCGACTTCGGCGTCACCGCCGTGCCCGAGAGCTATCTCGTGGCGCCGAGCGGCATCGTCGCGGCGAAGCTCATCGGTGGCGTCACTGCCGATGATCTCGACAATCGCATTGCTGAGCTGCTGGACGCCGCGGCATGAGCCGCCGACTCGCCGCCTGGGCGTTGATCGCCGTCGTCGGGATCTCGACCCTCGTGTTTGCCGCCGTCGAGGAAGGCGAGCCGACCACGAACGCCGATCGTGCGTATCAGCTCGCACAGGAGTTCGCCTGCCCGGTCTGTCAGGGGCAGTCGGTGGCGGAATCCGACGTCGTCGTCGCTCGCAACATCCGGCGCGAGATCCGAATCTGGGTGGATGAAGGTCGTTCCGATGCCTACATCCGTGACCAGCTGGTCGCTGACTTCGGCGAAGACGTCGACTACACGCCGTCGAGTGAGGGCGTCACCGCACTGGTGTGGATCCTGCCGGTCGTTGCCGGTGCAGTCGCCACGTGCGGGCTCGCACTCGTCTTTCGAAAGTGGCGACTGGAAGGCGAGATCGCGGCCTCTGACGAGGATGCTGCGCTCGTTGCGGCCGCCCAAGCGGATCGCCCGTGACCGACACGGCACCGGCCGACCGCACGCTGCTCGAGGAGGAACGGGACTTTCTCCTCGCGTCGCTCGATGATCTGGAGCGTGAACACGAGGCGGGTGATCTCGACGACGCGGACTACCGCAACCTGAAGGCCGACTACACGGCCCGGGCTGCGGCCGTGATCCGGCGGTTGGACGGTTCGACGCAACCACCGCTGGCCGACGAGGCCGACGGCTCGAAGAGCCGGGCCTGGATGTGGCTTGTTGGCGTGACGATCGTTGCGGTGCTCGCCGGTGTCTTGATTGCGCAGTTCTCGGGGAGTCGCGGCTTGAACGAAACGATTACCGGTGACATTCGGATCACAACCCGCGAACTGCTGGCCGACGCGCAGTTCCGGATCAGTGAGGGTGATCTCGACGGCGCCATCGGTGTCTATGACGAGGTGTTGGAGCTCTCGCCGTCCAACACCGAAGCGCTCGCGTACAAGGCGTGGTTCCTTCGCATCCAGGGCGACGTGGAGGCGGCGCGACCGTTTGTCGAGGACGCGGTCGACATCGATCCCTCCTACCCCGACGCTCGTGTCTTCGCGACCGCGATCGCGCTCGACGTCGGCGACGTCGAAGCGGCGATCGGCCATCTCGAGGCGTTCGATCAACTCGACGCACCGCCCTTCATCGAACAGTTGGTGGTGCAGCAGGGGCTTCGTGATCGGCTGAACGGGATTGCCCAGGCCGACGCGCTCGATCGGATCGCACCGATCGCGATCGTCGATGATCCGCCCCAGTTCTCCGACACCGAATTCGTGACCGCTGAGGTCTTGCTCGCCGCGGAGGCCTTGGCCGCGCAAGGCGAGCTGTTCACCGCACTCCAGCTCGTCGAGTGGGTGATCGAGTCGGTGCCCGACGATGTCGATGCGCTCGCCGGCCAGGGCTGGCTGCTGGCGCGGTCAGCAACCCCAGACCGGCTCGAACCGGCGGAAATCGGGCTCACCTTCCTCGACCGAGCCCTTGCGCTCGAGCCCGACCATCTCGAAGCGCTCGTCTACCGGGCATTCGTGCACAACTTCTTGGGCAACGTCGACGCTGCTGCCGCTGACCTGGCGGCCTTTGACGCGGCTCCGGTGCGTCCGGCGGATCTGCGCGACCTCATCAGCGCGTTTGGTCTTCGCGAGGTGCTCGCGGGCTGATGATTTCGCGCTGGCTCGGCCAGCGTCGATACTGGAGCGATGGCAACGCATCGCCGGCTCGACCTCGGGCAGTACGTGATCTTGGCCGTGCTCTTCGTGGGGACGGTTGCGATGTTCACGCGGGATCAGTGGGATTGGGTTCTCCAGTCGGGTGATGCGGAGACCACCGATGTCGATGCCCCGACCATCGATGTGGAAGAGGTCGACCCGGAAACCGAACGGCTGTATCGCATCGTGCCGAACGGTGGGAGCGCGGCGCGTTACGTCGTCGACGAACGGCTTGCCGGCCAGGCGAAAACGACGATCGGCACGACCACGGTGCTCGGCGGTGACCTCGTGATCGACACCGTCGACCCGACTCGCTCGACGGTTGGCGAGATCGTCGTCAATGTCGAGATGTTCAGCTCCGATTCGGCCCTTCGCGACAAACGACTGCGCCACGACTTCTTGGCATCGACGCACTTTCCGTTTGCGCGGTTCGTACCGAGCGAGATTGTCGGACTCCCTGATCGACTCGTGGAGTCGACGCCGATCTCCCTGGAGATCATTGGCGATCTGACGATCAAGGAGACGACGTTGCCCGTGACGTTCACCGGGGTGGTGGTGGTCGCTCCGGATCGGGTGGTGGCCGACATGCAGACGACGGTGTTGGGTTCCTCGTTTGATGTGGGGCCGATCAACATCGCCCGGCTCGCCCACACCGACGACGAAATCGTGCTCGAGCTCGATCTCGTCGCCGGTCGCGTCGATCTCGACAGTGACGATGGTGGGTCGCTCGAGTCCGACATCCCGAGCCCGGAGATCGCCGGGGGTGCGTTTGCGGCCGAGGTGCAGCCGATCCTCGAAGCTCGATGTGTGGGTTGCCACACCAGCGGTGGGCCGGGGTGGAGCACGCTTGCGCTCGATACCGCCGCTGACGCGGCCTCGATCGCAACCGACATTGCCCTGGTGACCGGTGCGGGGTACATGCCGCCGTGGTTGCCGTCGGAGGAGAGTGTGGCGTTCCACAACGATTGGTCGTTGAGCGACGAGGAGCTCCAGGTGCTCGCGGACTGGGCGGCTGATGGTGGAGGGCTGGACATCGCGCCAGCGACGCCGCTCGTCAGCACGGCGCGCCTTGTCAATCCAATCGAGCGAGACGTGGTGAGCAATGCCGCAGAGGCATACGTCGGGTCAGAGGACCGCAAGGACGACTACCGCTGTCAGCTGTATGAGGTGCCGGATCCAGAGGGCGACGGGACCTGGTTGACCGGCATGCATTTCGAACCGGACGAGACCAGCGTGGTGCATCACGCGATCGTGTATCGAGCACCGGCGGCGGCTCGGGCCGAGGTGGAAGAGAAGAGCGCCCGTGACGATCAGCCCGGATACACCTGCTATGGCGCGTCGAACCTCCAGACCGATGGCGTATACCAGGTGCTCGGGTGGGCCCCGGGGCAGCAACCCACGCACCTTCCGGACGGCATCGGGATCTATCTCGCGCCGGGTGACTTCCTGGTCAATC
Source organism: Actinomycetota bacterium (assembly GCA_039188975.1). Classification (GTDB taxonomy): domain Bacteria; phylum Actinomycetota; class Acidimicrobiia; order Acidimicrobiales; family Aldehydirespiratoraceae; genus UBA11606. The sequence goes on along the minus strand of JBCCYT010000029.1, from coordinate 1,292 downwards.
AGATCCACTATCACTTCGATCACGAGTTCCCGGCCGACAACTCCACGATCGTGCTGCAGACGGCGACACGGGACGAGCTCGAGGCTGGTATGCGCCATATTCGAGGCAGCGCCTACCTCACGCCCGCTGAGATGCCGTGTACGCCGCAGGAGGTGGCGACTGGTGCGCCGTTGTGTGATCGCGATGCCGTGCTCGATGACATCGCTGAGAAGTACGGGATGAATGCGCGACGTATTCCCGACGCGCTCCTCAACCAGTGCGGCGGCACCGTCGACGACTACGACGATCTCGACGGCACCGTTGCGCACAGCTCGTGTGATCTCCGAGCCCGCAACACCGGAACGATCTTCTCGGTGCTCGCGCACATGCACGAGTTCGGTGCGGCGTATCGGATGACCCTGCATCCCGACACACCCGATGAGATCGTGATGCTCGACATTCCAACGTGGAGTTTCGAATGGCAGTTGGCGTACGAGCCGATCGAGGCCATTCGGATCGAGCGGGGCGATGTGGTCCGTTTCGAGTGCTGGTGGGACCGGTCGTTGGTCCACCTCGATGAGCCACGGTACGTGACGTGGAACGAAGGAACGGTCGACGAAATGTGTTACTCGTCGATTCGAGTCATTCCGGATCCGTAGGGTCCGGGTGGCCCTGCCATCTCAGGCAGGGGTGACGAGTTTCTCGTAGCCGGCACGAAAGAACGTGAGGGCGGCGTCGTAGGGGCTGTCGGCGGCGGCGAGGTCGGCGAAGGTCATGGAGGCGCCGTTGAAGGTGGTCTCGTTCCAGTAGGGATCGCTGCGATCGACGTCGCCCCAGGCGCCGACGTACAGGTAGGGCTCGTCGTGATTGTGGTCGCCGGGGGACATGCCGTACGTGGCCCGTCCGTTGGTGTCGGGATCACCCATTGCGATGGCGGGGTCGAAATGGCCGGGCCAGAGCTGGGTGCGTTCGGGGTCGTGGGCGCCGGGGGTGAGTCGAAGTTCTTCGATGACGGCCCAGGCGAGGCCGAACCATTCGCCGAGGAACGCGCCGGTGGCGGGGTTGACGGCGAGGGGTTCGTCGAGGTCGCCGAGTTCAGGCGAATCGTGTTCGGCGGCGGCGGTCCCGGGTTCGAGTCCGAGAAACTCGCCGGCGGCGCGCAGCGTGGTGAGTTCGATGGCGTCGGCTTCACCGGCCTTTTGCCAGATCAGCCGGGTGCCTTCGACGCGAACTTGTTCGTCGGCGCCGTAGAAGGGGGTGCCGAATCCGCCCCGGGTGTAGCGGAGGCCGAATTTGGTGTTGGCGAGGCGGCG